>CAZFWB010000025.1:0-26712 GCA_964522655.1 uncultured Chromatiaceae bacterium
CTTGACCTCGGTGCCGCTGTACTTGCCGAACAGCACCGTGTCGCCCTTCTTGATGTCGAGCGGGCGGACTTCGCCTTTTTCCGTAATGCGGCCGGTGCCCACAGCGATCACCTTGCCGCGGATGGGCTTCTCGGTCGCGGTATCCGGAATCACGATGCCGCCCGGGGATTTGCGCTCTTCTTCGAGCCGCTTGATGATCACGCGATCATGAAGAGGACGAATCTTCATGGAAAAACCTCCTTAGAAATCAGATAGAAACCCTACGCCGGGTGGTCCCGGCGTTGTTAGCACTCTCCAAAAGCGAGTGCTAATAGTAGTCAGGGAGTGCCTGATTGCAAGCCCCAGGCGGTCCCGCGTCTGTGTAAACGGTGCCGGTCTTTCGAATAAACCAAACCCGGTACCGGTTCATGACACGCCCGGCGCGGCGCGGGTATCCTTCCTTGGCGCGGCGCAAGAGGCATTTTTCATGACGGATGACTGTCTTCTGGTCCTGTGCACCTGCCCCGGCGACCGGGCGGCGGCGGAGATCGCAACCGCCCTGATTGAACAGAATCTGGCCGCCTGCGTCACCCGGATACCGGGCGCCAAGTCCTGGTATCGCTGGCAGGGCCACCTGGTAAAGGAGGACGAAGTGCTGCTGCTGATCAAAACCACCCGCAGCCGGTTTGCGGAACTCGAGAGCGCGGTGCGCCGTCTCCACCCTTACGAGGTGCCCGAGATCATTGCCGTCACGCTGACCGCGGGCTCCGAGGCCTATCTGCAATGGCTCAGGAACGCCACCACCAGCGCATGAGTCGAGCGCGCCATCGCGCCTGCCGCACGGCCCCCGTGCTGGCGGCCCTGCTGGCGTGGACGACCGCCTGGGCCGCCGGCGCGCCCGATGTGCTGCGGCCGGAGGAGGCATTCCGTTACCAGGCGAGCGCCGAGGGCAGCGACATCGTCGTGCGCTGGACGATCGAGCCCGGCTATTACCTGTACAAGGAGCGCATGGGGTTCGCGGCACGCAGTCCGAGTGTCACTCTCGGCGCTGCGCAGATGCCGGCCGGCCTGCCCTATCACGACGAGTTCTTCGGCGACATGCACATCTACCGCGACGAGGCGGTGGTGCGCATCCCGGTGCAGGAACCAGGGTCCGGGCCGCTCGATCTCGAGATCCGTTCGCAGGGCTGCGCCGACATCGGGCTGTGTTATCCACCGCAGAAGTGGTTCACCACCGTCGCGCTCAACACGAACCGGCCCGCGCCCCCGGGCAGCTCTCTCGCCGGGCTGCTCGGCGTCGCCGCTCCCGATGCGCCGCTGCCACCGGAAAAGGCCTTCCGGGTCAGCGCCGCCATGGTTGGCCCGGCATTGCTGCAGGTGGACTGGCTGATCGCAGAGGGCTACTACCTATATCGCGACAGCCTGAAGATCGAGAGCGCCAGCCCGGAGGTCACGCTCGGCGCGCCACGCCTGCCCGCCGGGATTGAAAAGGAAGACGAATACTTCGGCCAGACGACGGTTTATTACGAAGAGGCGTCGGCCGAACTCGATGTCGCCGGCAGCGCCGCGCCGCTGCAGCTGCGCGTCTCCTACCAGGGTTGCAAGGAAAACAGCATCTGCTATCCGCCGCAGACCGTGCGGCTCAGTGTCTCGCCCGCCGCCGGGCCCGGGCTCCCCGCCGCGGGCTCGCCGCCGATGGTCTCCGAGCAGGACCGGCTGGCGGGAATGATCGGCGCGGGCAACCTCGCGCTGGTGATGCTGACCTTCGCGGGACTCGGGTTGCTGCTCTCGTTCACGCCCTGCTGCCTGCCGATGGTCCCGATCCTGTCGGGCATCATCGTAGGCCAGGGCAGCAAGGTGACGACCACCCGCGCGTTCGCTCTGTCGCTGACCTTCGTGCTCGGCATGGCGCTGACCTACACCGCGGCGGGCGCAACTTTCGCGGCGGCCGGCCAGCAGATCCAGGCGGCGCTGCAACAGACCTGGATCACCGTGGCAGTAACGGCGCTGTTCGTCGCGCTGGCACTGGCGATGTTCGGCGCCTGGGAGCTGCGACTGCCGGCCTCGCTCACGAGCCGGCTCGACGCGGCGAGCGGGCGGCAGAAGGCGGGCACTTTCTTCGGCACGGCGGCAATGGGCGCGCTCTCGGCGCTGGTGGTCACCACCTGCGTCGCGCCGCCGCTGGTCGCCGCCCTCACGGTGATCGCGCAGACGGGCGACGTGGCGCGCGGCGCCCTGGCGCTGTTCGCGCTGTCGCTCGGCATGGGGCTGCCGCTGCTGGTCATGGGCACCTCCGCCGGACGGCTGCTGCCGAAGGCAGGCGCGTGGATGAACAAGGTGAAGGGCGCGTTCGGCTTCATGATGCTCGGACTCGCGGTGTGGATGATCGGCCGCATCCTGCCCGACGGCGTCACCATGTTCCTGTGGGCGGCGCTCGTGTTCATGGCGGGGGTTTTCCTCGGCGCCTTCCAGGGCCTGGACGCCGCGGCAGGCGTCCCGCGCACGCTCGCCAAGGGCGCCGGGCTGCTCGCGGTGTTTTATGGCATCGCGCTGCTCGCCGGCGCCCTCGCCGGCGGCCACGATCCGCTGCGCCCGCTCGAGGTCTTTCGCGGCGGCGCGGCCGCGGAGGTCGCCCAATTGCCGTTCCGCCGCGTCAAGACCGTCGCCGAGTTCGACGAGGCGGCGGCAGCGGCCAGCGCTGCCGGCCAGCCGCTGATGCTCGATTTCTACGCCGACTGGTGCGCGTCCTGCATCGAGATGGAGCGCTACACGTTCCCTGACCCGCAGGTCCGGGCGGCGCTCAGCGGCGCGGTGCTGCTGCAGGCGGACGTGACGGCCAATGACCAGGCCGACAAGGCGCTTCTCGCCCGTTTCGGCATTTTCGGGCCGCCCACCATCGTGTTCTTCGGCGCTGACGGTCGCGAGCGCGATGGCTACCGCGTCGTCGGTTTCAAGGCTGCCGCGGAGTTCGCCGCCCACGTCCGCAATGCGTTCAGCAGCTGACGGCATGAGACCCGCCGGCAGGCTGCTGCTGCTCGTCGCGCTCAGTGTGATCGGCGGATTTTTCGCCGGACGCGTGTACTGGGCGTTGCGTGAGCCCGCACCGGCCGGGGCGGCGGCGCCGGCCGCACCCGCGGTGACTGAATTGCCGGACGTGCGCTTGCCCGATCTCGACGGCGCCACCCGTTCGCTGCGCGACTGGGCGCAGGAATCGCTCGTGCTCAATTTCTGGGCGACCTGGTGCGCCCCCTGTCGCAAGGAGATGCCGCTGCTCGAGCAGCTGCACCAGGAGCGCGGCGGCCGCGGGCTGGCCGTGGTCGGCGTGGCCATCGACCGCGAGGAACCGGTGCGCCGCTTCGTGGCCGAGACCGGGGTTAGCTATCCGATCCTCGTCGGCGAGGGTGAGGCCATGGCTGCGGCCGAGGCCTTCGGCCCGGAGTTCGTCGGCCTGCCCCTCACGGTGATTACGGCCCCAGGCGGGCAGGTTCTCAAGGTACACATGGGAGAACTCGACGCCGAGGATGTGCGGGCGATCGCCGCGGTGCTCGATCGGCTGGGCACGGGCCAGCTCGGCGCCGGCGCGGCCCGGGACGCGCTGGCCGTGCTGGACAAAGGCGGCCCGGGCACCGGTGACTGAATGAGGGACCTGCCAGAAATTACTGCTATTTGCCGGTAAAGTCGTTAAACTTGCCGCCATCTGCAGGTAACGACGGGGCGTAGTGGGGATGGCCCGTATCCTTCTGATCAATGGGCCTAATCTGAACCTGCTCGGGACCCGGGAACCGGGGCTGTACGGTCGCACCACGCTCGGCGACATCGAGCGCGACGCCCGTGCCCTGGCAGTGAGCCTCGGTCATGATCTCGACACCTTCCAGAGCAACGCCGAGGCCGAGCTGGTCAACCGGGTGCAGGCGGCAGCCGGGCAGGCGGATTTCATCCTGATCAACCCGGGCGCCCTGACGCACACCAGCGTCGCGCTGCGCGACGCCATTCTCGCGGTCGGTATCCCGTTCATCGAGATCCACATCAGCAACGTGCACTCGCGCGAGGAGTTCCGCCGCCATTCATATTTTTCCGACATCGCGGTCGGGACGATCACCGGCCTGGGGCCGCTCGGCTACGAGCTGGCAGTGCGCGCCGCTGACCAAAGGCTGCGCCGGGGAGCCCCGTAGCGCCGGGCCGAAGGGAGCAAACTCAATGGACATACGCAAGGTCAAGAAGCTCATCGAACTGCTGGAGGAATCCGGCATCGCCGAGCTCGAGATCTCCGAGGGCGAGGAATCCGTCCGCATCAGCCGCTATCCCGCCGGGGGAGCCGTCCAGCACGTCGCGGTCGCGGCTGCGCCACTTGCCACCGCGCCGCCCCCGCCGGCCGGCCGGGGCGACCCGCAGGCTGCGGCGGCGCCCGCCGCCGCGCCCGGGCGGGAGGAGCCGGACATTCCCGGCCACAAGGTCGTCTCCCCGATGGTCGGCACGTTCTACGAGGCGGCCACGCCCGGTGGCGAGCCATTCGTCAAGGTCGGCAGTGAAGTCAAGCTCGGCGACACGCTTTGCATCATCGAAGCGATGAAGATGATGAACCAGATCGAAGCGGACAAGGCCGGGCGCGTTGCCGCGGTGCTGGCCACCAATGGCGAGCCGGTCGAATACGGCCAGACGCTCTTCATCATCCAGTAAGCTCTCCGCCCGACGCCTCCTTTCCCGACATGCTCGACAAGGTCCTCATAGCCAACCGTGGCGAAGTCGCCCTGCGCATCCAGCGCGCCTGCCGGGAACTCGGCATCAAGACGGTAGCGGTGCATTCGAGCGCCGACACCAGCCTCAAGCACGTCCTGCTCGCCGACGAGACGGTCTGCATCGGCCCGCCACCCTCGGCCGGCAGTTACCTGAATATGCCGGCCATCATCAGCGCCGCCGAGGTGACCGACGCCGAGGCCATCCATCCCGGGTTCGGATTTCTCTCCGAGAACGCCGATTTCGCCGAACGCGTCGAGAGCTCCGGCTTCGTGTTCGTAGGTCCCCCCCCCGACGTGATACGCCTGATGGGCGACAAGATCTCGGCGAAGGAGACGATGCGCAAGGCCGGCGTGCCGACGGTGCCCGGCTCGGACGGCCCGCTCGGGGATGAAATCGACGAGAACCAGCGCCTCGCCCGGGACATCGGCTACCCGGTCATCATCAAGGCGGCAGCCGGCGGCGGCGGGCGCGGCATGCGCGTCGTGCACACCGAGGCCTCGCTCGCCAACGCGATATCGGTGACCAGGGTCGAGGCGCGGGCGGCATTCGGGAACGACACCGTCTACATGGAGAAATTCCTCGCCAGGCCGCGGCACATCGAGTTTCAGCTGCTCGCCGATGGCAAGGGCAACGCGGTGTACCTGTTCGAACGCGACTGTTCCATGCAGCGCAGGCACCAGAAGGTGATCGAAGAGGCCCCGGCACCCGGCATCAGCGAGGAACTTCGCCGCAGCATGGGCGAGCGCTGCGTGCAGGCCTGCCTCGAAATCGGTTATCGCAGCGCCGGAACCTTCGAGTTCCTGTTCCAGGACGGCCAGTTCTATTTCATCGAGATGAACACGCGCCTGCAGGTCGAGCACCCGGTCACCGAAATGATCACCGGCGTGGACATCGTTCGCGAGCAGCTGCGGATCGCCGCCGGCGAGAAGCTGTCGTTCCGCCAGGAGGACCTCGCCATCCGCGGCCACGCCATCGAGTGCCGCATCAACGCGGAGGACCCGAAGACCTTCCTGCCATGCCCGGGGCGCGTCGAGCTGTGGCACCCGCCCGGCGGGCCCGGGGTGCGTGTCGACAGCCACCTCTACAGTGGCTACTCGGTGCCGCCGTTCTACGATTCGATGATCGCCAAGATCATCGTCCACGGCGATTCACGCGCATCCGCAATTGCCCGCATGTACGTCGCGCTGACGGAAATGGTGGTGGATGGCATCAGGACCAACATCCCGCTGCACCTGGAACTGATGCAGCACTCGGCCTTCAAGGCGGGCGGCACGGATATCCATTACCTCGAAAAGCGCCTCGGCCTCTGAGGTGCCCGCGGCGAGCTGGCTCACGGTCGAGCTGACGGTCCCGGCGGCCGCGGCGCAGGCCGTGGAGGCCGCGCTACTGGAGCTCGGGGCGCTCTCCGTCAGCCTGGGCGACCCGGGTGCGGAGCCGATCCTCGAGCCCGGCCCCGGCGCCACTCCCCTCTGGCCGCTGGTGCAGTTGACGGCCCTGTTGCCGCCGGAAACCGCGGCGCAGGAGGTGCAGCTACGGCTGCGGCCGTTGCTGACGGAAGAGGTCGACGTCCGTTTCTCCACGCTCGCCGAGCGCGACTGGGTGCGAGAGTTTCGCGAGCAACTCGCGCCGCGGCGATTCGGCTCACGGCTGTGGATCTGTCCGGCCGGGACGCCGTGTCCCGATCCGGCCGGCGTCGCCGTAACCCTGGAGCCCGGCCTCGCGTTCGGCTCGGGCTCCCACCCCAGTACCGCTCTGTGCCTGCAATGGCTCGCTGCGCTGCCCCTCGCGGGGCTTTCGGTGCTCGATTACGGCTGCGGCTCGGGCGTACTCGCGATCGCCGCCCTCGCGCTCGGCGCGCGCTCGGCGACCGCGCTCGACATCGACCCGCAGGCGTTGCTGGCGGCCCGGCAGAACGCCGAACGCAACGGTGTTGCAGAGCGTCTGCGCCTCGCCCTGCCGACGCAGCTGCCCCGTGAGCGCGACCACGATGTCGTGCTCGCCAATATTCTCGCCGATACGCTGATCGGGTTGGCGCCGACCTTGCAGGGCCATTGCCGGGCTGGCGCGCGCGTTGCGCTGAGCGGTATTCTGGCGACGCAGACGTCGCTGGTGCGTCGAGGCTGCAGGCCGTGGCTGGACCTGCACCCGTCAGGTGAGTCGGCCGGCTGGGCGCTGCTCGCCGGCACACCGGTCATCGGCCGATAGCAGACGAGGGCAAGCGCACGGAGATGCCCGCGGTCGCTCGTTTTCCAGGCATGCTCAAGGTGAAGTATCCGCACGCACTCCGCAGCTGCCTCCCCGCAGAGCCGGCGGCCGGGCGTGCCGGCTCGCGCTCGCGCCGGCCCACCGCGTCGCGCTAGGCCATTCTGATCGGCTTCCATGTACACCCGCTGCCCCGGCTGCCATTCGACCTTTCGCGTTACGGCCGCGCTGCTGCAGATGGCCGATGGCGATGTGCGCTGCGGCTCCTGCGGCGTGGTATTCAACGCGCTGCGCACGCTGGTTGACGACGGGGACGAACCCACCCATGCCCCACCGCCGCAACCCGCGCCGCGGTTCGCGCCGGAGAACCCGGAGGCCGGCGAGGAAACGCTGGAATTCGACGCCCCCGAACACGACTGGCAACGATTCTTCATCCCGCCCGACGAGCCGGCACCGCTGCCGCGCCCGGAACCGGAACTCGGTGGCGACTTCGATGCACAAGAAGCCGCGCCCGTCGCCGCAAGCGAGGGTGAGCCCGCGGCAGAGGACGCGATGGCGGCACGTTCGCTGGAGGAGGAAACGGCGGACACCGACACCTGGAAGACTTTTCTGCGGGAGGCGGACGCCGAAACCGAAGCCGAATCCGACGCGGACGAAGGCGACTCGCCGCTGTGGGTGATCAGCGAGGACGAATACGCCGAAGGCCCGGTCGAGTCTCTCGTTCGCAGCGGAAAAGAAGCGCCGGCAGACCAACCGCCGGTGTTCGAACTGCATGACGCCACGGAGGAGACACCGGAAGAAGAGATCGAAACCGAGGAACGCAACAGTCAAGGGACCGCAGGGGTGGAATCACCGGTTAGCGGCACGCCAGCCGCAGCGGCCGGCGACGGCTCCGCCGGGAGCCTCGCGGCACCGCTCGCCCAGCCCGAGACGATTCTCGACTGGGGGCCGCCACCCGCATTCACCCGGGTGGAGCCGCGGGAACCGCGCCACACCGCGCGCTGGCTCGCAGCCAGCGCGGTGGCGGCGCTCGTGCTCGCCGGCCAGGTCCTGCACCATGACCGGGACCGGCTGGCGGCGCACCCGCAATACGGTCAGGCGATACGGGCGACCTATGCGCGTCTCGGGCGACCGGTTTACCCGGACTGGCCGCTCGACGCCTACCAGATCCGGGGCGTGAAGGCCATCGCGGAGAACTCCGCTCCGGGCGCGCTCGACGTCGTCGCAGAGATCGCCATCACCGGGTCACAACCGGTCGGACTGCCGCTGGTACGGATCGTGCTGCGCGACCGCTGGTCCAACCCGGTTGCGAGCGGAGTGTTCCGCGCGACCGAGTATCTCGCCGGCGCGCCATCGGCGACTGGCATGTACACGCCCGGCGCGCTCATTCCCGTCGAAATCAGGCTACCTGATCCCGGCTCGACGGCGCAGGGCTACGAAGTCGACGTGTGCCTGCCGAACCGGCGGCTCGGCCTGCAGTGCAAGACTGCGCGCGATCCATACCGACGCTGAACGCGTGACGCGGACCGGGTCTTAACCGATCGGCGCCGAAGCGCGGTCAGGAATGCACAACACCGGTGAGTTGTGCTGCTTGCGTGTTCATGCACTTGAGAGCGACAGGCAAACATCAATCTAGTTTCACTTCACCGAGGTCACTTGATCGCGCATGCACCGTGCTATCATTCGCCCCCCCGCGGACAGGGTGGAGGCGACGGCGACGTCGCCAGCGTCCGGAGCGAGAGGACACGCACCGGTGCGGCCAACGGGCCTGCACCGGCCGGTTTCCCGATTCCGGTCGCGCCGCGGGTCATCGCTACTTCGCAGACCTGCGGCTGAGCCCGCGGATGTGCCCGACATTGCCGGAGCGGCCGTGCGCCGTCCGGGGAGTGAACCAACCGTGACAACCACAAGAAAGACCGCTGGCATCCGTAAGTCGACCGGTCGCCAGCGCGAATCAGTCGTGCAACTTCGTAATCGACCGCTGCGTGACCTGACCGGCGAGGCGCTGCGAACCTATTTTCGCGACCTCAACGGCCACAAGCCGAACGAGCTCTACGACCTGGTGCTCGGCGAGGTGGAACCGCCGTTGTTCGAGGCGGTGCTCGACTATACCCAGGGCAACCAGAGCCGCGCCGCGGCAATCCTCGGGCTGAACCGGGCGACGCTGCGCAAGAAACTCAGGCAGTACGATCTGCTCGACTGACGGGCGTTCGCGCGGCAGCGGCGGGAACCGGCCGCGCCGACCGCCGACGATTTCTTGAGGACAGGACCGATGGATTTCCTGCCGTGAGCGGCGTCACGCGCGCGCTGATCAGCGTCTCCGACAAATCCGGCATCACCGAGCTCGCTCGCGAGCTGGCCGCCATGGGCGTGCAAATCCTCTCCACCGGTGGCACGGCGAAGGCGCTGCGCGACGCCGGCCTGGATGTGACCGACGTGAGCCGGGAAACCGGTTTTCCGGAAATCATGGATGGCCGCGTCAAGACCCTGCACCCGGCCATCCATGGCGCCCTGCTCGGCCGCCGTGACGTTGATGCCGTCGTAATGCGAGAGCACGGCATCAGAGCGATCGATCTCGTGATCGTCAATTTGTACCCGTTCGAGGCAACCGTCGCCCGCCCGGACAGCTCACGGGAAGAAGCGATCGAGAACATCGACATCGGCGGCCCGGCCATGATCCGCTCCGCCGCGAAGAACCATGCATTCGTCGCCGTCGTGGTCGATCCGGCCGACTATCCGGTGGTGATCGCGGAGCTGCGCGAGCACGGAAAGAGGCTCTCCGAGCGGACACGCCGTCGCCTCGCCCGCAAGGCCTTCGCCCATACCGCCAGCTACGACGCGAGCATCTGGCACTACCTGGAGTCCACCGAGGGCGAGGGCGAGCTGCCGGAGCAATTGCCGCTCGGCCTTCGCAAGCACTCGGACCTGCGTTACGGCGAGAATCCGCACCAGCGCGCCGCGCTGTACCGCCAGGCCGGGTCCCGTCCCGGATCGCTCCTCGAGGCGCGCCTGCACCAGGGCAAGCCGCTGTCCTTCAACAACATCGCCGACGCCGATGCGGCCCTGGAATGCGCCCGGGCGCTGCCAGCGCCGGCCTGCGTGATCGTCAAGCATGCCAACCCCTGTGGCGTGGGCGTCGGCGCGAACCTCGCGGCGGCTTACGAGAAAGCCTACGCAACGGATCCGGAGTCCGCCTTCGGCGGCGTCATCGCCTGTAACGCAGCGGTGGACGGCGCGCTCGCGGCGACCATCCTCGGGCGGCAGTTTCTCGAGGTCATCGCGGCGCCGTCGTTCACTTCGGATGCCCTCGATGCCCTGGCGGGCAAGCCGAACGTGCGCGCGCTTTCACTGCCCTCGCTCGGAGACCCGGCGGCACCTGCCCTGCGACTTCAGCAGATCGAGGGCGGGATACTCGTGCAGGACAAGGACGTGGCGATCCTCTCGCGCGACGCACTGCGGGTGGTATCCAGCCGCCAGCCGACACCGGCGGAACTCGAAGATGCCCGGTTTGCGTGGAGCGTGGTCCGGTTCGTCAAGTCCAATGCGATCGTCTACTGCCGCAACGGCGCCACACTGGGCATAGGCGCCGGTCAGATGAGCCGGGTGATGAGCGCGCGCATCGCCGCCTGGAAAGCCGCGGAGGCGAAACTCGACATCCGCGGGGCCGCGATGGCGTCCGACGCTTTCTTCCCTTTTCGCGACGGCATCGATGCCGCGGCCGCACACGGCATCGCCGTGGTGATCCAGCCCGGTGGTTCGATGCGCGACGAGGAAGTCATCCGCGCCGCCGACGAGCACGGCATAGCCATGATTTTCACCGGCGTGCGGCACTTCCGGCATTGAGCGCCGTGTTGGCTGCAGCGAGAACGGCGGGGCTGCCGCCGCCAGGTCCGCAAGCGGGCGTGTGGCGCCAGCGGAGCAGGAGCGCAGTGCAACGGAACCCGGGCGGGCGCAGGCCATGGACGGCCACAGCGAGCGTCCCGACGGTGGACACTGGTGGCCGGCGACACCGGAACCGCAACGCAACGAGGCATCCTGCGCCCACCGCGCAGGTGGAGGCGGGCTCATGAAAGTCCTTGTCGTCGGTGGCGGCGGACGTGAACACGCACTGGCGTGGAAGCTCGCGCAGTCGCAACGCGTCACCGAGGTCATCGTCGCCCCGGGCAATGCCGGCACGGCGCTGGAGCCGCAAGTCCGCAACGTGCCGGTGGCCGCGGATGACGTCGAGGGACAGCTCAGGCTCGCTCGAGAGGAACACGTCGGACTGACCGTGGTGGGACCTGAGGCCCCGCTCGCCGCCGGGCTCGTGGATCGGTTCGTCGGCAACGGGCTGCGCTGCTATGGGCCGCGCAAGGCGGCCGCGCAGCTCGAGACTTCGAAGAAGTTTGCCAAGGAGTTCATGGCGCGCCACGGCATCCCGACGGCGCGGCACGAATCGTTCACCGACCTCGACGAAGCGCACGCTTACATCCGCAGCCACGCCGCCCCGATGGTCGTCAAGGCCGATGGCCTCGCCGCCGGCAAGGGCGTGATCGTGGCGCAGACGGTTGCGGAGGCCGAGCAGGCGGCCGAGCAGATGCTCGGCGATCGCGCCTTCGGCGCGGCGGGCGATTGCATCGTGGTCGAGGAATTCCTTGCAGGGGAGGAAGCGAGCTTCATCGCGATGGTGGGAGTTGATGGCGTCATACTGCCGCTCGCGAGCTCCCAGGATCACAAGGCGCGCGACGACGGCGACCGTGGCCCGAACACCGGCGGTATGGGTGCATATTCCCCGGCGCCCGTAGTGACGCAGGCCGTCTCGCGCCGGGTGATGGACGAGATCATGCGTCCGGTAGTCGAGGGCATGCGCCGGGAAGGCGTGCGCTACTACGGATTTCTCTACGCCGGGCTCATGATCGCCCCGGACGGCACACCGAAGGTGCTCGAGTTCAACTGCCGCTTTGGAGACCCGGAGACCCAACCGATCCTGTTCCGCCTGAAATCCGATCTCGCGGACCTGCTCGATGCCGCACTCGACGGGAAACTCGATAAGGCCCGCGCCGACTGGGACCCGAACCCGGCGCTCGGCGTCGTGATGGCGGCGGCGGGCTACCCGGGCCGGTACCGCAGTGGCGACCCGATCAGCGGCCTGCCGCCAAAAGCCGCGGTCGGAACCGCGAACCGGCTTTCCTTCAAAGTCTTTCACGCGGGCACCGGTCTGGACGCCGACGGCCGCATCGTCACCCGCGGCGGGCGCGTGCTGTGCGTCGTCGGCTCCGGTCCCACCGTGAGAGACGCGCAGGCCGAGGCGTACCGTGTGGTCGCCGGGATCCGCTGGAACGGGGCGCAGTACCGGCGTGACATCGGTTTCCGGGCGATCGCCAGGGAGCCGAAGTAGCGGCCGGCCGGCGTCATCTCGCGGACGACCAGCCGACGGCGCGTCAGTTCAATTCGATCTTTTGCCCGTAGCGCGCCTGCACCACACTTGCCGCGCCGTCTTCGCGCAGGCATTCGCCGAGCGGCGTCATGGTTTTCGGCTCACCGTGCACCAGCACCACCGGCGGGCGGCCGGCGATCCTGCGGTACCAGTCACGCAACCCGGCCTGATCGGCGTGCGCCGACAGCCCGCCTACCGTGTGGACGGTTGCGTTGACGCGGATGGTTTCTCCCCACAATCGGATGTTGCGCGCGCCATCGACCAGCGAGCGTCCGAGTGTGCCTGCGGCCTGGAAGCCGACGATCAGCAGATGCGTTTCGCTGCGCCAGATGTTGTGCTTCAGGTGATGCTTGATGCGCCCGCCGGTGCACATTCCGCTGCCGGCGATGATGATCGCGCCGGACCGGATGTTATTGATCCTGGCGGAGTCTTCCCCGCTGCGGCTCAGCCGCAAGGTCGGCAGATCGAAGAGGTTACCGTGGCTGCGCGACAGCGCGCGTGCCGGCTCGTCATGCACCGTGCGGTAGCGTTCGTAGATCTCGGTCGCCTCGATGGCCATCGGGCTATCGAGGAACACCTGCCACTGGTCCAGGTTCCACTCGGTGACATGCCGCGCCATCACGTAGAGCAATTCCTGCGTACGGCCGACCGCGAAGGCCGGAATCAGGATATTTCCGCCGGCGGCAGCCGCGATAATCTCGCCCATCTCCCGCCAGGTCTCCTCCCAGGGCCTGTGCAGCCGGTCACCATATGTGCTCTCCAGCACCACCAGATCGGCCTGCGGCACCGGGACGGGGTCGCGAAGGATCGGAGCGCCGCGGTGTCCGAGGTCACCGCTGAAGACGAGGCGGCGGCTGCGACCGCCGACTCTCACCTCGAACTCGACGCTCGCCGAGCCGAGGATGTGGCCGGCGTCGCGCAACGTGAGCCGAATGCCCGGCAGAATCTCCGCCGGGGCCTCATAGTCGAGCGGCCGGAACAGCGGCAGCGCCTGCAGCGCCTGCTCCAGCGTGTAAAGAGGTTCGACCGGCGCGAGCCCCTTGCGCTCGCGCTTGCGGTTCTCCCACTCGGCATCCTTTGTCGCAATATAAGCTGCGTCCTGCAGCATTACTGCGCAGAGGTCTGCGGTCGCGCGGTGCGTCCAGATCGGCCCGGTGAAGCCGCGCGCCACCAGCAGCGGCAGCCTGCCGGAGTGATCGAGGTGGGCGTGAGTGAGAACTACGGCATCGAGCCCGCCGGGCTCGAAGGGGAACGGATCGCGGTTGCGCCGCTCGTGCGCGGGGGTTCCCTGAATCATTCCACATTCGACCAGGATGCGATGTCCGAGCGCGCGGACGAGATAACACGAACCGGTGACCTCCCCGGTTGCGCCGAGGAACTCGACCTGCAGTTCCTGCCCGCTCATCGCAGAACTGCGCCGGTTTGCCCGGGCGGGCGAGCCGCGTGAGTCCGCGCTGTTGTCGCCTGCCCGGCGCGGCGAAACGCCTCCAGGGCGCTCGGCACGCCGGCCCGCGCCAGGCGCCACGCGCCCGCGGCATCGTGGGTCTGCGCGCGGAAGGCTCGTGAACCGCTTTCGGTCACGGCATCGCGCCGCTTCTACAGCTTCGCGGTCGAGGCGCGCTGCTCGCGAAGGATCGCCTCGATGCGTTCGCGCGGTATGACGGCGCCTTTGCCGACGCCGGGACAATACGCGGCCACCGAACTCCAGGCCTTCGCGCCCATGTTCTCCGGCCAGAAGGGCCAGGTACGGCATTGGGTGGGCCGGGCGTCGTACACAGCGCAGCGCCTGCCATTTAGAAACCGGCAGTCCGGACCGTCATCCAGGAGATGGAACAGGCCGTCAGTCTTTACGCAGTGCTGCCGCGTGAACTGCCGGGTCGGCACGCCGAGAGCGCGCGCCAGCCGGCGGCGATCTTCGAGCGTGAGATAGACGAAACCGTGCGCGCCGCGCGACACGCAGCACCTGCCGGAACCCTGGCAGGCGAACCGAACGCCATCGTGCCACCACTTGTCTGCCGGCACCGGTCGCGCGCCCGCAAGGCGCCTAGCGCTTCATCGAGTCGAAAAACTCGGTGTTGGTCTTGGTGTCCTCCATCTTGCCGATGAGGAACTCGATGGCGGCAAGCTCGTCCATCGGGTGCAGGACCTTGCGCAACACCCACATCTTCTGCAGCTCATCGGGCTGGGTGAGCAGTTCCTCCTTGCGGGTGCCGGAGCGGTTGATGTTGATCGCGGGGAAAACGCGCTTCTCGGCGATGCGCCGGTCGAGGTGGATCTCGCTGTTGCCCGTGCCCTTGAACTCCTCGTAGATGACGTCGTCCATCTTCGAGCCGGTGTCGATCAGCGCGGTGGCAAGGATCGTCAGGCTGCCGCCCTCCTCGATGTTGCGCGCCGCGCCGAAAAAGCGCTTCGGCCGTTGCAGCGCGTTGGCGTCCACGCCACCGGTGAGCACCTTGCCCGACGAGGGGGCCACCGTGTTGTAGGCGCGGGCGAGCCGCGTGATCGAGTCGAGCAGAATGACCACGTCGCGCTTGTGCTCGACGAGCCGCTTGGCCTTCTCGATCACCATCTCGGCTACCTGCACATGCCGGCTCGCGGGTTCGTCGAAGGTGCTGGAGACGACCTCGCCGCGCACGGTGCGCTGCATCTCGGTCACCTCCTCGGGCCGCTCGTCGATCAGCAGCACGATCAGGTAGGTCTCGGGGTGGTTGGCGATGATCGACAGCGCGATATTCTGCAGCAACATCGTCTTGCCGGCCTTCGGCGGGGAGACGATCAGCCCGCGCTGGCCCTTGCCGATGGGCGCCACGAGGTCGATGATCCGCGCGGTCATGTCCTCGCGGCTGCCGTTGCCCTGCTCGAGCTTGAGGCGGTTCTTCGGGAACAGCGGCGTCAGGTTCTCGAACAGCACCTTGCTGCGCGAGGTATCCGGCGCGTCGTAGTTGATCTCGCTGACCTTGAGCAGCGCGAAATACCGCTCGTTGTCCTTCGGCGGGCGAATCAGCCCGGAAACGGTGTCGCCGGTGCGCAAATTGAAGCGGCGGATCTGGCTCGGGGACACGTAGATATCGTCGGGGCCGGCGAGGTAGGAGCCGTCGGCCGAGCGCAGGAAGCCGAAGCCGTCCTGCAGGATCTCCAGCACGCCGTCTCCGTAGATGTCCTGGCCGCTCTGCGCGTGCCCCTTGAGCAGCGCGAAGATGATGTCCTGCTTGCGGGAGCGGGCCATGTTCTCCAGGCCCATCGACTCGGCCAACGCGACCAGGGCCCCCACCGGCTTGAGCTTCAGCTCGGTGAGGTTCATGACATTGCGGCTGTTGAGATCCAGCTCGCTCTTGGAGATGACGTCGTCCTCGCTGAAGGTCGGTGCTTCCTCCTCGTGGCCGATACGACGCATCTTCTGGTGGCGCATCATGGGATCGCCGTTACCGCCACCGCCCTTGCCGCGGTTGCCCTGTTTGGCGCGCCCGCGCGCCGAGTTACCGAGGTAGCCTCTCACAGTCTTGCATCCAGTATTTTCTTGAGCCTGTCTTTGGACAGCATGCCGACCTCCTGGTGTTCGATGACACCATTCCTGAACAGAATGAGCGTCGGAATGCTGCGTATGCTGTAGCGCATGGCGGTCGTCTGGTTGGAATCCACGTTGACCTTGGCAACCCGCAGCTTGCCCTCATATTCGGCGGCGACCTGATCGAGGATCGGGGCGATCTGCTTGCAGGGACCGCACCACTCCGCCCAGAAATCCACCAGAACCGGGGTGGACGATTTGAGGACCTCGGATTCGAAATTATCTTCGGTGATATGAACTATGCTCATGGTTTAGCTAATGACTCTCAGGAAAGTTCAGGATTGGCGTTGACCGCACCGCCCATATCGGCCGCGGTATCAACTTTCGAAATTCGGCTGCTTCAGCGCAAAGCTGCCGGCCCGATCAGGCACGATGCTGGAATTGAACTCGAAGTTTCCTTCGACTGAATCAGACAGCTTGGTGGCGGTGACCTGGGCAGGTGCGGAATTGGTCCGCAATGGATTGAGGTCAATTTGAACCGGTCCCGGGGCAATTTGCAAGTACCCGATCACGTTTTGGGCTATCGTTAGCGCCCCATGAGCGGACCGACCCCCGTATCGTTTTCCGGACTCGGCCTGCCGGACGAGATCCTCGAGGGCGTCCGGCGCGCCGGCTTCCAGGCCTGCACCCCGATCCAGAGCCAGACACTGCCACTGGCGCTGAAGGGTCGCGACGTCGCGGGACAGGCCCAGACCGGCACCGGGAAGACCGCCGCGTTTCTGATCGCGATGTTCAACCACCTGCTGCGCCACGCGCCGAAGAATGCCCAGGCGCTGGACGGGCCGCGGGCGCTGATCATGGCACCCACCCGGGAGCTCGCCGTGCAGATCCACGCCGACGCGATGGTGCTCGGCGCGGCCACCGGGCTTCGCATGGCGGTCGTCTTCGGGGGCGCCGACTACGACAAGCAGCGTGAACAGGTCGCCGCAGGAGTCGACGTGCTGATCGGCACGCCCGGGCGGCTTATCGACTACTTCAAGCAGCATATCTTCAGTCTGCGTCACGTGCAGGTGCTGGTCCTCGACGAGGCGGACCGCATGTTCGACCTCGGTTTCATAAAGGACATCCGCTTCGTGCTGCGGCGACTGCCGCCGTTCAACAGGCGCCTGAATCTGTTGTTCTCCGCCACACTGAGTTACCGCGTGCTCGAGCTGGCCTACGAGCACATGAATGATCCGCACCTGGTGCAGATCGAGCCGGACAAGAAGACCGTGGACAAGGTGACCCAGGTGGTCTACTTCCCGGCCAACCACGAGAAGCCCGCGCTGCTGATCAGCCTGATGCAGCGCATGCAGGCTTCCCGGACGATGGTCTTCGTGAACACCAAGCGCGAGGCCGACCACGTGAGCGCCGTGCTATCCGCGAACGGTATCGGCGCCGCGGCCATTTCGGGGGACGTGCCCCAGCCGAAGCGGCTGCGCATGTTGCGCGATTTCCAGGCGGGCAGCCTGCCGGTGCTGGTGGCGACTGATGTCGCCTCGCGCGGGCTGCACGTTCCGGACGTCAGCCACGTCATCAATTACGACCTGCCCCAGGATGCCGAAGACTACGTGCACCGCATCGGTCGCACCGCGCGGGCCGGCGCGAGCGGCGACGCAATCAGCTTCGCCTGCGAAACCTACGCAATCACCCTGCCCGAGATCGAGGCCTACATTGGCCACCGCATACCAGTGGCGCAGCTCGACCCCGGCCTGCTCACGGAAGTTCGGATTCCACCCCGTGAAAGCCGGCCGCGCATCCGCGGCGCAGCGTCCCGAGGCGGTCACGGCGGCCCGCGGCGGGCCGGCCAGGGGTCGCGACGACGCCAGCGATCGCGCTGACGCGTTCAGCCGATCAGCTCTCCGACGCTCTCGACCGCATGGCGCCCGCCGGCCGCGCGCGGCGGCAGCCGCGTGTCCGGGCGCGTCACCGCGACGACCGCGCCCAGCCCGAATGCCGTAGCAGCATCGAGCACTGCGGGGCTGTCGTCGACGAACAGCGTGTTTTCGAGCTCGAATCCCAGCCGTTCCCGAAGGCGCGGCCAGAACTCGGCCGATTCCTTGGGTGCGCCGAAGTCGTGCGAAGACACGCACTGTTCGAAGAACGCGCCGATACCGCTCACTCCATTTTTCACGTGCAGCGTATCGGCGTGCGCGTTGGTCACCAGCACCAAGCGCTTGCCCGAGACACGGGCCTGCTGCAGGAAACGCCGCGCACCCGGAAGATAGCGGATGCGGTGACTGCTCGCATCTTTCAGGGCGCGCAGATCGAGCCCCAGTTCATCGGACCAGTAATCGAGACAGTACCATTCCAGGCTGCCCCGCTTGCGCGCGTAGTGCTCGAGGAGCGGCCCGCGCATCTCTTCGGCGTGCGCACCCCGTGCGCGTGCGAGGCAGCGCGGGACAGCCTCGTGCCAGAACCAGTTGTCGAACGCGAGGTCGAGCAAGGTGCCGTCCATGTCCAGCAGGACCGTAGTGCAGTCGCGCCAGAGTCGTGACACGGTGCCCAGCCTCGCCTCCTGCATGATCTATACTGCGTGCCGCTGCCGATGACGTTGCCTCATTCTAGCCTTTTGTTCCCATCGCCGGGACGCAGTAATGGCGCACGAACAGCCACAGTATCCGCGCGAGCTGCTCGATGAAGTGATTGCCATCGCCCGGGCGGCCGGCCGGGAGATCCTGCAGGTCTACCGATCCGACTTCGCCGTGAAGATCAAGGCGGACCGTTCGCCCCTGACCGCGGCCGACGAGGCCTCGAACCGGACCATCGTGAGCGGACTCCGTCAGCTGACGCCCGACGTGCCGGTATTGTCGGAGGAGTCCTCTGCCGTCGACTTCGCCACGCGTTCTCGCTGGCCGCGGTTCTGGCTGGTCGATCCGCTGGACGGAACCAAGGAATTCATCAAGCGCAACGGTGAGTTCACCGTGAACATCGCGCTCGTCGAGGGTCACCAGCCCGTGCTCGGCGTGGTGCACGTGCCCGCCCTCGATCGTGACTATTTCGGTTGTCGCGGCATCGGTGCATTCCGCCGCGATGGAGCGGCACCCCCGCGGAGAATCACGGTTTCGGCTCCCGCCAGGAGTCCGGCGCGAGTGGTCGGCAGCCGTTCACATGGCGGAGACTCCCTGCGCGAATTTCTTCGCAGGATCGGCCCGCACGAACTGGTCGCGATGGGCAGCTCCCTCAAGTTCTGCCTGGTCGCAGAAGGCGCCGCGGACGTGTACCCGCGCCTCGGCCCGACCTCGGAATGGGACACGGCGGCGGCCCAGGCGGTCGTGGAGGCGGCGGGCGGGGCGGTGGTCGGCCTCGACCGGCAGCCGCTGCGCTATAACGAGGGTCCCGGGGTGCTCAATCCCCATTTTGTCGTATTCGGCGACCCGGAGCGGGACTGGGTCGGCTACCTGACCGACGGCGGCGCACGCTGAGCCGGTTTTTGGTCTAAAATATCCACGAGTTTCACGCGTGAAGATTCTGGGGCGAGTCGCTGCTGACGCGGACAGCACGGGCGCCGTGGCCTTGCCGGAACACGCCGACAAGCAACAACGACAACGCTGTCCCCGCTTTGCTCAGGGCTCGACCGACGGGCATGATGAGTACTGGCAATATCGACACTGATACCTTCGGAGCGCGCATCCGACTGAAGGAGCTTCGTGTGCAGCATCGGGATCTCGATGTTGCAATCGCCGAGCTGATCAGGAACCCGCATGCGGACCAGCTGCGGGTGAGCCGCCTGAAAAAGCAGAAACTGCGGCTGAAGGACATGATCGCCCGGCTGGAAAGCGAACTCATTCCGGACCTCAACGCCTGATACCGAGGCCAGACGCCTAGGTCCGGCAGGCGGGCGCCTGATACCCGATGGAGGTCTGAACAGCCTCCTCGGCGGTCCGCTGCAGGCGCGAAACGCAGAAATCCTGCGGGTGTCGGAACAATTGACAGCAGGCTCGTCGCCGTAATTGCTTGATTCTGCGGCCATCAGCACCGAAAGCGTGATCGAGTCCGCGAGGGGCGAGGCTGTCCAACGTCGGCATCTTTGACAAACGCGTCGTCGGGACCCTGGAGCAATCGGCGCCGGTCCTCCTGAACGGACCCGCTCACCTCCATTCCGCGTGATCTGCGTCACATAACCGGGCGACTTCGGGGTCTTCTGTCAAACCGGCGCGGCGGATTGCCGCCGCTGGCACGCGAGGTGCAATGAAATCCCCGAGACGCAACACAGCCATTGCACACAACCCCAACGCAACGCAGACAACGCAACGCCAACAACGCACGGCCTGAATAAGAACAAGAACACTCAGGCACCAGAAGAATAAAAACATCGACATTTCCGCGCCCATCCCCACCGCCCCGCAACGGGGCGGTTTTTTTTCAGCGCAGACCGACAGCTGAGTCGCCTGCGGCCCCGGATCGCTGCGGACGTTGAGCTGACCTGCCGAACTTGCCCTGAGATGCGGCTTTGCCCAGCCTATTGCCCGCGAGGGATGCAGCCGTCTCCACCGACTTCTCCATCGGGCGGAGAAACCAATCGCAACGCAAGTTGTTCGCCGTCACCTCAACCTTCAGCGCGCGGCTGTCGCCAGGCATACGCGAAAACGCGGCCTTGCTGCTCCAGGCTGCAGGCGAAGTACCCGTCCCTTATGGGCACGACCTTTCCTGACTTTCACCAAAGTCCGTGGCCCTACTTACGCGCTATATACGCAGCCGGACCCGCCGCCCTACCACATTGCGCGGCACGCGACCGCCGCCGTGTCGGTGATCACGGTGCCGCCGTCCTGTACAGGTTGACCAGATCAGAAACTGTTTTTAACTCGCTCACTTCACCGGACGCAAACGGGTCGACCCCGGTGTCCAGCTCCAGCCTGACCACAACGGCTGCCCAGTCCAGTGAGTCCAACCCGAGCCGTGCGTCTACAGGAGAGTCGAGCGAAAGATCCGGCACGCTTAGCCCCTTGGACTCGGCGGTTTCCCTTATGGCCTGAAAAATCAAATTGGCAAGATCATCTTTGTCGGTCATTTTCCGAAATCCCGCTTTGCCGTGTCCGACCAGAAATCATGATTGGCCCCCGACCTCCCGGAGTTTGACGCCGGAAATTATTCCATACCCCCAACTTGAGCTATGAAACAACCGCTCAAGAATACGGCAGGACTCGAGAAAGTCCTTCTTCTGCGAATCGGTGAAATACTTCGCCAACAGCTTCCAATTATTATCGATGTTCTTGCGCCAGTGGAGTAACGTTGGCGTGACCTGTTCACTGATATCCCGCTGCGCGGTCACTTTTAGACCGGCTTCCTCGAACAGCCTGCTGTAGCGGTCCGGGGTGTCCAGGCGTGCATGACCAAAGCATCGCTCAAGAATGCGCAATTCATCTCTCATGTTCACCAATTCGACGGCGCGAGGATATCGGGTAAACATCAGATCACAAAGTACGAGACGCCCGCCCGGCTTCAGGAGCCTGCAACATTCAGTGATGAGCCGCTTCTTGTCGGGCATTAAGTGTGACGATTCCATTACCCATGCCACGTCGAACGAGGGACCAGACAGATCCATCTGCATGGCATCGCATACACGGAAGTCCAATCGACCGCCAACATCGCTTCCAGCCGCCCTTTCCCTCGCGCGCCTTATTCCGACCGCGCTCACCGAGATCCCGGTGACGCTACAGCCATAGAAGGTGGCGAGATGAATAGCCGGTCCGCCGATGCCGCAGCCGACATCGAGCACACGCGCGCCTGAGAGGCCTTCACACATACCGGCCATTGTATCGATGAGATTTACCGTGGCCGTTGCCAATTCGTCGCGCGGGTCACCAAATAACCCCCAATGAAAGTTCTCACCAAAAATGAACGGCCAGGCATCGGTGATGCTGTCATAGTGGGTGGCATTGGCCCGGATCTGATCAGACATGTTTATTCAGGGTCACGCAATTGATTATTTTTCGCTCGGGCATGCAGATTAACTTCGCAGCCGGTTACCAGGCACGCGAGCCGGTTTCAGTTCAGCATACTGCGACATTGTCATGAAACGAACTTTTTCAAAACTCGCAATGAAGTGCCAGAGCTCGAGATTCCAAGCGAGCTTGGTTCGTGGATCCCCGCGATACAGATAACGCCGCAGCCTCAGGCCGTGCACTTTTATGTTACGGCTGTAGTCTTTTTCACCTCTGATCTCCTCCGCAAACTCGTACGGATGAAACAGATAGACGATCGGCTTCCCGGTTCTGCGGGCTTCCGCATATAACGCGCGAAACAACATCTTCATGAACCGTACCCCAAAGACATACAGCGCGCTGGATATGAACGGTACGGCGAGAGCAGATATCGGGATCTCCAGAATTGCAAGATCGCCACGCCGATAGGCATCGTCCGCGCTGGGATGATACGGACAACGCGGAGCGCGAAGCCATCCTGTGTGAAGGAGGTTTGAGCTGATCAGATCAAAACGCTGAGAGCAGACCGTCGAGTCTGTGACATAACCCAGGCGGGACAAGATGCTCAGGGTCGGACCCGATATCTTCACGCGCGGCCCGCGGAAGGAGACTATGTCGCATTCGCCGAGTGCGCGAAGAACGCTGGTTGCTTCGTGCAGATATTCTTGCTGCAGCGTTATTGGCATCGCGTCATACTCTTCCTCGTTTCCGTGAGTCAGCCCATGACACGCGATCTCGTGTCCAGCATCGTGCAGGCGGCGAGGATACTTCGGGACCTGCTGAGCTTCCCTGGCCACGAAGTAGAACGTCATACCTCCCCGGAGTCCCCGACCGGTCTGCAATATCCGTTCGAAAGCCTCGTTTTTGTCATGCTCGCGGTGGTGTGTGGAGTAATCGACGTCCCCAGTCAGCAGTACCGGAACGGTTCCGTCGGTGTGGTTGCGCATCGATAGCAGCGCTCAAAAGGTGTCGTGATCGCCGAAGGCGAAGCGCCAGGAATGGATGTCCGGAGGGAAGAATGCGGGATCCGACCCACGATCTGTCCATGCCAATAAAGTGTACGTTTCAGGTGATTTCATATAGCCGCGCCGACGGACGAGACGGGCATCAGGTGCCCCTAGGCCATCGAGGAACAAAATGACATCGCAGTTGCTTGCAAGTGCAACACGTTCGACTTCCGCCAGAGCGAGCATGGCCGCGCGGGTTTCCTCTGGCTTATGGATCAAGTCCAGAATTACGGCTGTTCGAATCCCGGAGCGGTCAACCACGCGAACGATCGCGGCGGCAAGAAAAAGGCCGTTGTTCCGAACGCTGAGCAAGCGGTAGCCAGAATCTTTTTGCCCATACCGCGCCCGGAGCGACTCAGCAGTCCAGGCCTGAGCCGTGTATCCGCAGTCGCGCTGCGCGTAAAGCCCGGCGAGGTCCTCTACGTCAGTGGAGGCCCACGGAATCTCGATCACCTGCAATGGAGTGCGCACATGCGGTCCCTGGAGGCGGATTGCCCCGCGGACCAGCGCGTCCGGAAAGGCGCAAAGTGCGCCAATCCAGCGCCGTCCGGGCTCGGATGGAGCCAGCTGTTTGTACTTTGCAAACAAAAGCGCAGGACGCAGAGGTTTAGCGAGCACTGCCATGTCGCCGATTTTCTTCATGCCAATTTTCTGATGTGCCACGGCGAGGTGCGCCCGCCTTGTCGCTCCGTAAAGATATCTGATCCCCTGCGCCCGTAGTCCTGCGAACATTGCCAACACGAGCTGAGGGTATACGAATGAATTTCTGTACGTCGGATCGACGAACAGTCCCGTCCAATAGGCAACGCGGTGCTCGCCATCGTGAACCCGGAGGCGGCGTTGCTGCAGGCTGGTCATGCCGACCGCGCGATCATTGTCGAATGCAAGCCATACATTGCGTAGCGGGCTCTCGAGGTCCGGCCCCCGGGGATCGTTGGCCAGCACTTCCTCGCTTTCACTGCGCACGGCGAAAAGCGAGCGAACCTCGACTGCATCGAGAGGGTCGGCTTTCCGTATCCGAAGGCGCGGAGCAGTCATTATTCCCAGACCGTTTCTCGCTGAGTATAGGGTAAAGACCGTCATTGTCAGTATCACCGACTTTGGCGACAACGGTAGTTGAGAAAAGCGATATTTATCGCCGTTGCCGCAAATTAGTGAGTGCGGGTGACCCAAAAATGCTGCATGGGATGAGTGAGCTTCGCGCCGGCCAGGCAATTGCGTTCAGCTCACATAACGTACCGACACGTCCGCTATGCCCGCCGCGCCGACTAACACGCTTTTGGGAAAGGCGGCGCAGTTTGCTTGCCACCGCGCCATTGAGCCGCTTAGACTGCCCCGCGATTGACGAGGTTGAAAAATGGGATCGACGGATAAAGTCCCCGGCGCGGTCCTCCGCGAAATTGAATCACCTGCCAGACGAAGAGAAAAGCCGAAGTGCCCGGCGTCCACTCTGATACCGCGACGGATCGCAGCGTAGGCCTCGGTTCAGCGGACTCCACAGCCCTGGTCGTCGTACAGACCGAGACCGATTCGGATTCTGCTGTAAAGGACTACGCCGGCGAGCTCGAAGCATTATTCGACGTCGCTCACCTGTTCTCGACAGGACGTCGGTAAAGAGACGCGCGGCAGCTATGCTGGCCCAACACTTCCAGGCGATTCCTGCCGATTTTCGCGATGTTCCGGCGCTGATCGCCGATCGGACCATTCTCACGTATGCGAAGGCTGCGTCACTCGCGCAGAACCTCGCGGTGCAGTGGCGGACCTTCCGGGGTCTGCGCGTCGGCCTCGCTCTCACTGACGCGGCCGAACACCTGCCCGCGGTTATTGCGCTCGACGCGCTGGCATGCCACGCGTTTCTGGCGGGACGCCGTTCCAGGGACGAACTCGCCGCGCTGGCGCAGCGGTACCGCTGGGCCGTAACCATCGACCAGCTTCCAGACATGCCCGGGCTGGAAACTTCTTCCAGCAGCAGGCCATTCACCTATACAGATAATGGCAATCAGGGGCTCGTGACCCTGCTCACATCGGGAACAACAGGGGTACCAAAGGCCGCAAATCACACCTGGGCGACGCTGTCCGGTCCGGTCCGGCGCGCGCAGCGGTACACAGGGGCTCGCTGGTTGTGCGCGTATCCCCTCAATCTTTACGCGGGCACGCAGGTCATGCTACAGGCTCTGCTCAACTGGTCGACCTTGGTTACCCTGAACTCGCCTGAACCTGACGTGGTGGCACAGACGATGCGCCACGCAGGAGTGACACATGCGGCAGGCACCCCGACGTTCTGGCGCCGGTTACTGCTGTTCGCCCCCCGCGACGTGTTGCGCGCCTGCAAACTGGAGCAGATCACCATGGGCGGCGAACCGGCGACCCAAGGGCTCCTCGATCAGTTGGCCGCCGTGTTTCCCGACGCCAGGCTGATCCACATTTACGCGTCGACCGAACTCGGCAGGCTTTTCTCGGTTACTGACCGGCGTGAAGGCTTTCCGGCCGAGTATCTCCGCAGCCGCCCTGAGACCGGAGTGGAGCTGCGCATCGTCGATGGCGAACTGTTCGCGCGTTCTCGCAACGCCATGCTCGGGTACGACTCCCCGACGAGGATGACGGAGCGTGCCGCCACCCAGTCCGCGGACGGATGGATGGCTACGGGCGACCTGGTGGAGCACATGGGCGACAGGGTGATCTTCCGCGGGCGCCGGACCGATGTGATCAACGTTGGCGGACGCAAGGTCCTTCCGTCGACCGTTGAAAACGTCCTGCGGAGCGTGGCCGGAGTTGGTGACGTGCGCGTATACGGCAAGCGCAGTTCGCTCGCCGGCCAGTTGGTGGCGGCGGACATCGTGCTGATACGCGGTGCCGACAAACATGTGGTAGAGGCCGAAATCAATCGGCTCGCCCGCGAGCGACTGGCCAGCTACGAGATCCCTCGCCTGCTGCGGGTGGTCGATTCCATCAGCCAAGGCGAGGCCATGAAAGTGCGGCGATCGGAGGAGACATGACGCCAGAAGGCATCGTACTGGTGAGTGGTGGCAGCCGCGGCCTCGGGCTGGCCATTGTAAGCAGCCTTCTCGCACAGGGCCGCAAAGTGGCTACGTTCAGTCGCCAATCCGGCGCTGGCCTGGACGACCTGCGGAGAAAACATGGTGAGCGGCTTGTGCTGCATCACGGCGACATGGCAGATCCCACGTCACTGGAAAGCGTCGTGAAAGAGATAGAACGTCACAGCGGGCCCATTGAAGCGCTGGTCAACAATGCCGGTATTGCCATCGATGGCGTGCTCGCGACAATGCTCCCGGCGCAGATCGAACGACTGATTGCCGTCAATCTGACCGGCACCCTGCTGCTCACCCGCTTGGCAGCGCGACAGATGATCGTGCGTTCGCGAGGCAACATCATAAACATCTCGTCGATAATCGGGATTCGAGGGTATTCCGGCCTCGCCGCTTACTCCGCGACCAAAGCCGGCCTGGATGGGATGACGCGCGGTCTTGCTCGCGAGCTCGGGCCACGGAACATTCGTGTCAACTCGATTGCACCCGGCTACCTTGAAACCGAGATGACCCACGGACTCGACGATAACCAACGCGGGCAGATTATTCGCCGCACGCCGCTCGGTCGTCTGGGAACTCCGGCCGACGTGGTAGGGTCGGTCCGGTTTCTTCTGTCACCGGAGTCTTCCTTCATAACCGGGCAGGTCCTGGTAATCGATGGCGGCATCACATGCTGAAGATGGCGCCGAATCGGTACTGACTTATCGCAGTGGTTTCTCTCTTGCAGACTTGCCGGCGTCAAGCTCGCGCCTGAGACGATAACCGGGCTCCTGGTCTATTTTTTTGCCAGGCCCCGCCAATGGCGGGTGCCATTTCCTACGGTACCTTGAGCCGCTAAGCGCTCCTTCCGAACACG
>CAZFWB010000026.1:0-26519 GCA_964522655.1 uncultured Chromatiaceae bacterium
TAAAGTACACCGCGCGCGAGCCGACGACGAAAACCGCGATGTCGAGGCGGTTGAAGTCGTTAAGGTGACCACAGGCCAATGCAACCGGCGCTGCCTGCCCCTGCCCTCCCGTCACCGGGAAGTCACCCGGCGCGCTGAGCTGGCGCACGGCCCACGGCTGGCGCGGGTCGGCGCCGGGGGTGAACTCGTACACGGCCGGTGCCGGGTAGAGCGAGAACGGCGGCGAGGCGATGTTCGGGTTCGTGTGGTTGCTGGCGATCCAGCGCGTCACGCCATCGCCGAGCAGGTTCGGCACGGGCACGATCGAGAAGCTCGGCCCCTGATTGGTGCCGATCGCATAGCGCGTGAAGTGACCACTGCCGTCGTTCTCGAACCAGACGAACGACGCGTTGGTCTCGTTGCGCGCCGCCGGCGGCACGAAGGGCTGGGCCAGCACCGGCCCGAAGTACTGCGGCGAGACGATGTCGAGATGGCCGTCCCCGTTCACGTCGTAGGCGACGATCAGGCTGCCGCCGCCGTCGCTCACTTTCACCGGGGCCTGGAAGGTCCCGTCTCCATTGCCGCGCAGCAGCTGCAGCTCGATCACGTCATCGGCGATGCTCGAAGGCAGCCCGGCCGCCTCCGACACCGTCATGATGTCTTCCACCGCATCGCCGTCGAAGTCGTCATAGACCACCGAGTGATAGACGGGCGTGCTGTTGGTGATGATGTCGTGACGGACCCAGGTCTTGCCATTGGCCTGGTTCTCCCACCAGGTGAGCGAACCGCGCGAATTGCCGAACGCAGCATCCCAGAAGAAGCCGCCGGGAAGGATGACGTCGTGCCTGCCGTCGGCGTTCACGTCGGCCAGGTACGGCCGGTTCGGGAACGTGATGCCATCGGCGAGGCCGACGATCTCGGTGCGGTTCCAGTTCGCGATCTGCCCGTTCGGCGCATTGCCGGGCTGAGCATTCTTGTACATGGACACCGTTCCTGCGGCCGGATAGATCGGTCCGGAGGGACCGAACTGGATCTGTCCGAACGCAGCAATGACGATCTCCGGCCGCGGATTGTCGGCGACGTTGCCCGCCACCACGAAGGCCGCGCCGGGTACGGCCGCGTCCACCGTCGTGCGGACATAATCCGGATCGGCCAGAGCCGGCCCGGCCGCCATCAGCAGCAGGCCCGGCGCGGCGATACTCCATTTTTTTCCTGATCTCACGTGGTTACTCCTGTTTTCTTGACGACAACATTGGTTTGGTCCTGAACGCCTCGAGGCGCCATTTCCACCCGGCCGAACGCTGACCCGACGTCGCGGGGCCTGCGCTCTACTTGACCAGGCACCCCGACCAATGCCATTAAGGAACACTCGTCTCAACAACAATGTCCTGAACGGGCCGGATATGTCGTGAATGCCCGTTCGCGACGTCGCGGCAGGCACGAATGGCCGATCTGGCAACCGAGGGGATGCCGTCCTTGCGGATGGGCGATTTGCGCGCTGGGCGCGGGCCGCAACCCGCCCCGCGCGATTACTGGATCTTCTTCGTGGCGCTTCCGCTGTGTTTCTCGCTGTGGGCTGCCGCCGTCGGCATCGGACCGACGCGCACGATGAGCTTTGGCAACGCCTTCTTGTACGCCTCCACCCATTTCGCCGCTGCCTGGTGGGGAAACGGAGCCGCGTGCCTCGCCGTTGCAATTCTGCTGCGACGATACCGGCCGCCGCTGTCGGTGGTCCTTCTCGCCGGTCACGCGTTCGCGTGGCTGCCGCTGTATCTGTTCTACCTGCGCCACAGTGCCTACTTCGGCAGTCATTTCGAAGCGCTGACTCCCGACCCACATCGGCCGGAATTGGGATTGAGCCTGGCCTACACGCTGCACACGTTGCGCTACTCCACGGTGCCGTTCCTGATGATCTGGTTCGGCGCCGTTTACGGTTACCTCTTCTGGACAGGAGTTCGTTTTTTTTCATCCCTCGCGCCCATACCCGCACCCATACCGCCCCCGAACCCCAATGCGAGTAATGAGGAGGGAGCGGCAGATCGCGCTGCCGGCAGACCCGGCGCGGAATCTGCGCCGGCGATCCGCTTGCCAACCGTTCGCCCGGCATTCCTCCGAGGTAGCCGCCTTGCGCCCGATGCCGAGATATACGCCGTCAAGGCCGAAGAGCACTACGTCAGGATATGGTCCGCAACAGGTACCGACCTGGTCCGTTATCGCCTCACGGACGCCATCGACGAGCTGTCCTCGTGGAACGGCAGCCAGATCCATCGCTCGTGGTGGATCAACTGGGAGGAAGTCCGCGAGTGGCAGCACCGGGGCCGCTCCATCGAGATCGTGCTCAGCAACGGCCTGCGTGTTCCGGTGAGCCTCGCTCACAAGGCCGATGCACTCCGCCGCCTGGCCGCGGTCGAGGCGCCGGCGCAACCGGCGACGGCCGGCACTGCCATCGCGGCGGCGGGCAATGAGCGGCTGACAGTCCGCTGAACCACCTCGCGCCACGCGCTCTTTGACCCGCGCCGTCATCTGCAGTACCCGGCCCGAAGACGAGACCTCGCTATGTCATACAGTCCCGAACGGAGAGGAAGCCTGTCGGCCAGCCACGTGATCGCCGTGGCGGCGCTGCTGCTCGCCACCGCGACCCTGGCGCAGACGCCAACTCCAACGCCCGTGCCGGCCGCCATCAGTCCCGAGGCGCAGGCCTTTTACCGTGGCCTGAAACCCCGCCCACCGGTGCAGATGGACTACCGCGACCCGCAGGCCATGCAGCGCATGCGCAACGGCCTCGCGCAGATGTTTCTCGCGAACGCGCGCAAGATCACCACCGACTACCGGCTCGAGGAAGTGGACGCCGGCGGCGTGCAGGCCTACTGGGTACGCACCGGCAGGCCGCGCCACGCCGACAAGGCGATCGTGTATCTGCACGGCGGCGGTTACATCCTCGGCTCGGCCACCAGCAACCTCGGCGTGCCGCTGCGGATCGGCCCGGCAGTCGGCGCCCCCGTACTGTCGGTGGAATACCGGCTGGCACCCGAGCAGCCCTTCCCGGCGGCGCTCGACGACTGCCTGGCCGCCTACCGCTGGCTGCTGAAACGTGGGCTGAAGGGGCGCGACATCGCGCTGATGGGCGATTCCGCCGGCGGCGGTCTCGCCGTCGCCTGCGCGCTCGGCGCGCGGCGCGAAGGCCTCCCGATGCCAGCGGCGGTCGCGGCGCTGTCGCCGCTCACCGATCTCTCGCCGACCAGCGACACGCGCCTGACGCTCGCCCCCTACGATCCGCTGGTCGTCGGCGATCCCACCGAGCGCTTCGCCGTGTACGCCGGCGAGCACGACGTGCGCGATCCCCTGATATCGCCCGTGTACGGCGACTTCAGCGGTTTTCCGCCGCTGCTGATCCAGGTCGGCACGCGCGAGGTGCTGCTCAGCGATTCGGTCCGCCTCGCGCGCCGCGCGCGCGAGGCCGGCGTGGACGTGACCCTCGATGTCTGGGAAGGCATGTGGCACGTCTGGCAGGACCACGCCACCGCGCCCGAGGCCATAGCCGCTTCGGAGGAGATCGCGCGCTTTCTCGAGACACGCCTGGTCCCGGGCCAGCGATCGGCGCGGCGCTGACGCCCCCGGAAGGCTCCGGGCGCCGGCACCGACCTCATGGCAAGACGCGCGCTGCACGCAGACGAACTGCTCACCACCACCCGCGCGGTGCGCCGGCGGCTGGACCTCGGCCGCAACGTCGAACCGGCGCTCATCCGCGAGTGCGTAGAGATCGCGCTGCAGGCCCCGACCGGCGGCAACAGCCAGGGCTGGCAGTTCGTGGCGGTCTTCGACGCCGGCACGCGTGCAGCGCTCGCGGACATCTACCGGCGCGGCTGGGCGCTGTACAGGAAAGCGCCCGGTTCGGTCTTCGAGCTGGAAAAACGCGAAATGGACGGCGCGCGCCGCGCCCAGCTGCAGCGCGTCGCCGGGTCGGCCGACTACCTCGCCGAGAATCTGCATCGCGTGCCGGTACTGATGATCCCCTGCATCCCGGGGCGCGTCGAGAAAATGGCCGGAGCGGCGGCGAGCATTGCGCTCGCCAGCGTCTACGGCTCGATCCTGCCGGCTGCGTGGAGCTACATGCTCGCGGCGCGCGAACGCGGACTCGGCACATGCTGGACGACGGTCCACCTGATGCACGAAGAGGAAGCCGCCAGGCTGCTCGGCATTCCGTACGCGAACTATACCCAGGTAGCGCTGATTCCTACCGCGTACACGCTCGGTGACGACTTCCGGCCCGCGCTGCGCACATCCGTCGACGCCGTGCTGCACGTGGACCGGTGGTAGTCGCCGGCTGAGCAATGGCGCTCGTCCGCCTGAACCAGGTCTGCCTCTCCTTCGGCGACCAGCCGATCTTCCGCGAGGCGGATTTCAGCATCGGGGCGGGCGAACGCGTTTGCCTGATAGGCCGCAACGGCGCCGGCAAGACCACGCTGCTCAGGCTCATCACCGGCGAACAGGCGCCGGACAGCGGGGAGGTGGTGCTGCGCAACGACGTCGTCGTGGCCCAGCTCGAGCAGGAACTGCCCGCGGACACCGGCCGCAGCGTGCGCGAGATCGTGGGCGACGGGCTCGCGCCGTTGCAGGCGCTCCTCGACCGCTTCGGGCAGCTCTCGCGCACAGGCGGCGGCGCGCGGGACGCGGCCGAGCTCGCCGCGCTGCAGGCCCGCATCGATCTCGCCGGCGGCTGGAACCTCGAGCAGCGCGCCGGGAGCATCATGAGCGAGCTCGACCTGCCCGCGGAACGCACGCTCGGTGAGCTCTCCGGGGGGTGGCGCCGGCGCGTCGGACTCGCGCGCGCCATGGTCGCGCGCCCTGACCTGCTGTTGCTCGACGAGCCGACCAATCACCTCGACATCGTCGGCATCGAGTGGCTGGAGGCGATGGTGCAGCGCTTCACCGGGGCGGTGCTCTTCATCAGCCACGACCGCGCCTTCCTCGACCGCATCGCAACCCGCATCGTCGAGATCGACCGCGGCCGTCTGGTGAGCTTTCCCGGCGATTACCTCGCCTTCCTCGAGCGGCGCGAGCAGCTCCTCGACGAAGAGCAGGCGCAGAACGCGCTCTTCGACAAGAAGCTCGCGGCGGAGGAGGCCTGGATCCGCCAGGGCATCAAGGCGCGGCGAACGCGCAACGAGGGACGCGTGCGCGCACTGCTGAAGATGCGCGAGCAGCGCGCGGCCCGCATCGGCCAGGCGCAGAAGGCGCGCATCGCGATCGAGGCAGCGCAACCGTCCGGCCGCAAGGTGATCGAGGCGCGGCGCATCTCCCACGGCTTCGGTGGCCGGATGCTGTTTCGCGACCTCACGATCCGCATCACGCGCGGCGAGCGCATCGGGCTGATCGGCAACAACGGCGTCGGCAAGACCACGCTGCTGCGCATCCTGCTCGGCGAAATCGCGCCGCAGCAGGGCACGGTGAAGCTCGGGACCGGCATCGAGACCGGTTACTTCGGACAGCTGCGCGAGACGCTCGACCCGGAGAAGACCGTCGCACAGGTGGTCGGCGACGGCCAGGACTACGTGCGCCTGAACGGCCGTCCCGTGCACGTCATCGGCTACCTGCGCGGGTTTCTCTTCGGCGCCCGCCGCGCCATGACGCCGGTGAAGGCGCTCTCGGGCGGTGAGCGCAACCGCGTGATCCTCGCGCGGCTCTTCACCCGCCCCAGCAACCTGCTGGTGCTCGACGAACCGACGAACGACCTCGATTTGGAGACGCTGGAGGTGCTCGAGGATCAACTGTCGAGCTACGACGGCACGCTGATCCTCGTCAGCCACGACCGCATGTTCATGGACAACGTGGTCACCGCCACGCTCGCCTTCGAGCAGGGCGGCGTGGTGCGTCGCTACCCCGGCGGGTACTCCGACTGGCTGAGCCAGGGCGGCGAGCTCGCGGTTGCGGAGAGCCCGACGAGGCGGGAGGGCGAGTCGATGGCCACCAGGCCGGCGATCGAACACGCGAAGCCGGCCCGCGCGCGCCTCAGCTACCGCGAGCAGCGCGAACTCGAGAGTCTTCCGCCGAGGATCGAGGCGCTCGAACGCGACATCGCGGCGATCGAGGCGCGGATAGCGGCGGTGGGCTTCTATGCCCAGCCGTGGGAGGCAACCTCGGCGGTGCTCGGCCTGCTGAAAACGAAGCAGGAGCAGCACGAGCAGGCAACCTCCCGCTGGGTCGATCTCGAGGACCAGCGGCGATCGCTCGAGAGCAGGGACCCGAAGACCGGTGGTTAGCCGGCTATTGAGAAAACAGCCTGCTGGCGGGCGTCAGGATATCTCAGGAAATCTTTTTCCGTGATCCCGTTAGTGCAGCTGCGGGATGACGGTCAACTGCGGGATGACGGTTAGTGGGATCAGCTGGTAGCCGGCCAGGAAATTGATCCAGCTGAGCATAGCCACCGTCATCGCCAGCGCCGCCATTGCGCCTACACCACGGATCCATCCTCTGGACCCATGTGATCTGAGCGGCTCCTGAAGGGTCGACGCAGAGTTTTCGGGAGATGAGGCCGACGTTGCCGTAAATCGATGGGAAACACATATTGTCGGCGGAGCCGCAGCCGCCGCGAGCTTTGCAGTCATCGTCTGACTCCTTGACGTCGGGTAGCGCGTGAGGACACAAGCGCTATCTCGCACCAACCCTGGTGGAGAACAGAAGACATTACATGAGCGTGAGGTGGTTGTATATGAAATCCAAAAAAAGAAAATTCCCGACCCGCATGTCGCGACGAATGAAAGTTACGTGTTCCTTCGTCTCTTGCGATTTGAATCGCGCAATTGCTCCGATAGTCAACCAGAATATTTTCTCTGGTCTATATACAACGCCTCGGTTTTCACTCAGTGTGAACACTCCAGCCCCGGATCTGCCTACGAAGTTGCATTACCCATGGAAACTATCCGAACCAACTACGATGATCCGCCATCGCTTGACATCGTCGATGCCATCGTCGCTGCGGGGCTTTTCTCCATATTCCGCAATGCACTCAGCGCGGCGGGCCTGGTCGCGACCTTAAAGACTCCCGGACCGTTCACGGTATTTGCTCCAACGGATTCGGCCTTCCGTAAATGGCCTCGCGGTATTCTCGACGATCTTCTGAAAGACCGCCCCCGACTCGTCGAGGTAATCAAGGGTCACGTCGTTCCCGGCAAAATCATGGCGCGCAGCCTGAGGAACAGCGATGCGGAAAGCCTGCAGGGTGGGCTGCTCCGAATCGCCGTGAGTGACGACGGTGTACGGATCAATAACGCGAAAGTCATGAAAACAGATATCGAAACCTCGAATGGCGTGGTTCATAGTGTTGACACTGTGCTGATGCACGCTTAGCGACCCGATATCTTCTTTCGCCTTCGGGCGAGCGCCCTGCACATGCGGGGCTTTTTTCTGGCTGCAACACGGCAGGAACAGGCGGAACCGCCATTGCCCGGGTTGCGGGCCACCTCTTCGCGTCGACACCGGCATGCCCGCGCATGGCGACCAGCATGTCGAGCGGGATACCTCGACTGGCGCATATCTTTTCCCGTGGCAACGGCGTATGGTGATTGATGCGTGGTGGCGTTCTTCCCCACTTCAGGCTGCCGCGCCGCGATTCATCCCTTTTCGACGCCCGCTAAAATCCGGAACGCGTCGTTCAAGTGGCCCGCTTTCGTCCGGACCGGGAGTCTCATGGACCTTTGGATCATTGTGGCCGTCGGCCTGGCTGTTTTTGTGCTGGGCGGCGTTAGCGTGATTTTGTTGAATGCGAGGCGCCTCGCGCGGGCGATGGAACGACACCGGTCAGCGTAGCCAGGCCGCGGTTGATTCAACGTGTTCCGTATCCGATTCGTCTCCCGAGGAGCGTCGAAAGTGACATCGATCCGGCTGATCGGCTCACAATGCACGGCTGCCGTCGTGCTGAGCATCATGTTTTTTGGCCTGTCGGTTCCTGCCGCCGGCCAGATTCCCGCGAACGCGCAGGCCGCTCCGTATTCGGACGGCTGGCGTTGCAACCATGGTTTCCGCCAGACCGGTGACCGCTGCGTCCCCGTGATCGTCCCAGTCCATGGATATCTCGATGCCAGCGGGATTGACTGGACATGCGAGCGTGGCTACCGCCGGAACGACGACACTTGCGTGGCCATACCGATCCCTGCCCACGCCTATCTCAGCGGGGCTGGCGACAGCTGGAAATGTGAGCGCGGTTATCGGGCGACCAGCGCTGAGTGCGTTGCCGTCATCGTTCCGCCGAATGCCTATCTCAATAACCTCGGCGACGGATGGCAGTGCAGCCGCGGGTTCCGCGCGGCTGGCAGCGAATGTATGCCAGTGAACGTGCCCGACAACGCCACTCCTACCGAGTCCACGTACGGCTCCGGGTGGCAGTGCGCTCGCGGCTTTCGCGAGCTCGCAGGCGCATGCATCCCGGTTGCGGTGCCCGATAACGCCTACCTGGACACCTCTGGCAGCGAATGGCGATGTTCGCGTGGCTATCGTCGAAGCGGCTCTGCATGCATGGCGTTCGACGTGCCCGCGAATGCTCACATCGGGTTCTCCGGCAATGACTGGGCATGTGACCGCGGTTATCGCCAGCGTGGCGACGGCTGCGCGAAGCAGTAACCGCCGATCAGTCCGTCTTGCCCGCCGGCTGATGAATTGCGGGCCTCTGGATGTCCTGGCCTGAATGAGCATTGCAGGCTTTTTTCCCACGCGGCATCCGTGCTCCAATCCTGCTTGCCCACGGATGCTCCGCCGCGCGTTATTATGGCGATCCGCGCGAATGTAGAGGGTTTGACCATGAAGATCTCCATGCACGCGATGTCGGTCGAGCTGTTCGTGCCGATGCTGGGCAATCTGTCCGCGATACTCGACAAGGCTGCCGCCTCGGCCGAGGCGCGCAAGTTCGACATTTCCGTGCTCGCCGGAGCCCGCCTCGCGCCGGATATGCTGCCGTTCACGCGGCAGATCCAGCTCGCCTGCGACTTCGCCAAGAACTCCACCGCGCGGCTCGCCGGCCAGGAGCCGCCGAAGTTCGAGGACAACGAGACGACGCTCGCCGAACTGAAGTCCCGCATCGACAAGACGCTCGGTTACCTCAAGGGCGTCACCGCCGGCGCCCTCGAAGGGTGCGAGGACCGCCAGATCACCATACCGCTGCGCGACCGCAAGCTCGAGATGCGGGGACTGCCGTTCCTGCAGCGCTGGGTGCTGCCGAACTTCTACTTCCACGTGGCGACCGCCTACGCGATCCTGCGCCACAACGGCGTGGACGTGGGAAAGATGGATTATCTGGGCCGCGACGCGCTCCCCGCCCCGTCACCAAAGTGACGCAGGCTTGCAGCCGCTATCGAGGCTTCAGCTTCTGTTGACGCTGAACCGCCCCGGCCCGAGCATCGCCACCACGATCGCGGTAAAGAAGTAGAAACCTTGCAGCTCCAGCGCCCAGCCGCCGCTCGGGCCGAGCGCGAAGATCTCGGCGCGGTGCGCGAGAGCGACGGCGAAGATCATGTTCACCGCTATGATGGCCGCGCCGATGCGCGCGTACCAGCCGGTAATGACCAGCAACGGCGCCACTACCTCACCGAGATATACGCCGTAGGCAAACAAGCCCGGCAATCCGGCGCCCGTGACCAGGCCGACGATCGGGTCGATGCCGCCCGCGAGCTTGGCGATGCCGTGCACCAGCAGCAGCCCGCCCAGGGCGAGGCGCAGCAAGAGCAGGGCGCTGTCGTTCATGGCGCTTTTCCCCTCGTCCGGTCCCCGCGCAAACCTTATCGCACTTCGCGGCAGTCAGGGAACGAGAACCGCCGCACCGCACCCGCTCAGTAACGCGCGCGAGCGCAGCTGGCCGCAGGCGCCGTCCACGTCCTGCGCGGCGGACCGGCGCAGCTTGGCGAGAACCCCACGCCGGTGCAGGAACCGCGCCATCGCCGCGGCGCGTTCCGCAGACGGGCGGGCAAACGGCGCGCCTTCGACCGCGTTGAACGGAATGAAGTTGATCACCGCGTACTTGCCAGCGAGCAGGCTCGCGATCGCCTCGAGCTCGTCGTCGCCGTCGTTGACGCCGGCGAGCAGCGTCCACTGGTACTGGATGGGGTAACCCGTGCGACGCGCATACTCTTCGGCGCGCTCGATGAGCTCGGCCGGCGCGATGCGCGGCGCGCGCGGCAGCAGACGGGTCCGCAGCTCCGCCTTCGTCGTGTGCAGCGAGATCGCCAGCGCGGGCTTCACCGCATTGGCGGGCAGCCGCTCGAACACCCGCCCGTCACCAACCGTGGAAAAGACGAGGTCCTTGTGGCCGAGCCCGCCCTCGGTGCCAAGCAGCCCGATCGCCTCGAGCACGTTGTCGAGATTGTGCGCCGGTTCGCCCATGCCCATGAACACGACGCGGCGCACCGCCCTCCGGGCCCGGGCGAGCGCGACCTGCGCGACGATCTCGGCGCTACCGAGTTGCCGGCGCAGGCCCTCCCGCCCGGTCATGCAGAACAGACACCCCACCGCACAGCCCGCCTGGGTGGACACGCACAAGCCGTCGCGCGGCAGCAGTACGCTTTCGATGGTCTGCCCGTCGGCGAGCCGCAGCAGCAACCGCACCGAGCCGTCCGCGCCGGCATGCCCGGACTGCACGTTCGCGATCGCGGCCAGCGATTGCGCGATCGCCGGCAACGCCGTCTTCAGACGCTTCGGAAACTGCGCCTCGCCGCGACGGGCAAGCGCATCGAGATCGAGGCCGCGGGACCAGGCGCGCAGCGCCAGCGTCTCGTGCAGCGGACGGGCGCCTGCCTCGCGCAGCGTTTCGCGGATCGAACCGATGCGCATCACTCGGCCCGGTGGCAGACCGCCTCGACGTTGTTGCCGTCGGGGTCGAGCGCAAATGCGCCGTAGTAGTTGGGGTGGTATTGCGGGCGCAGCCCGGGAGCGCCGTTGTCATGACCGCCCACGCCGAGCGCGGCCCGGTGAAACGCATCCACGCCGGCACGATCGCGCGCCGCGAAGGCGATATGCCGCGGGGTGGCGGGCTGCCTCACCTCAATCACCCAGAAGACATACTGCCCCTCCGGCCCGAACGCGCACATCCGCTGCGTCGGCCACTCCGGGTTCCAGCTCGCGACCGCCTCGGTCTGCAGACCGTAGCCGAGCACACCGAGTACGGCCTCGTAAAAGCGCTTCGTCGCCGCGTAATCGGTCGCGTAGGTGCTGAGGTGATCGATCATGGGCATGTCCAGCGCCGTCTTGCGGCGTCATTCTAGCTACCCGTCGCGGCTCACAGGAGCCGGCATGGATCCCGACGCGGCGGCAGGCTATGCTCACTCGATTATCCCTGCGAAGGAAACCCGATGCGACGTCTCGCGTTCACTCTTACGGCGCTGCTGCTCACAGCAAGCCTGTCCGGCTGCGTCTACTCCAGCGCGACGACGCCGCTGGACCAGAACGTGCAGGAAACCCGCATTGGCAGCAAGACGGGTCGCGCCAGCGTCTACATCGTCGCCTGGCTGGTCGCATGGGGGGACGCGGGCGTGGAAGCTGCCGCGCGCGACGGCGGACTGGAGGTCATCCACCACCTCGACGTCGAGCGGCGCGTAGTGCTGTTCGGCCTGTTTAGCCAGATCACCACGATCGCGTATGGGGACTGAAATGCTGCGCCTGCCTGCCGTGCTAGCGGCCGCCTGCCTCACTGCCGGTTGCAGCGCACCGGGATTTCTCTACACCGACATTACCCAGCCGCTGACCGTCGACATGGCAGGCACCCCGCGCGCTTCGGATTCTGCGACGGGCTATCAGCGCGAGATCCGCGAGCCGTTCACCGGAACCGGGATCCGCGCCGAATGGGCGGGGTATGCGCCGGGAGAGACCGCGCGTGACGGTGGCCTGGAATCGATCCATTACGCTGACATCCGCCGCCGCAGCTTCGTCGGCGGGATCTGGCGCTCAACCACGGCGCTGGTCTACGGCAACCGGCAGGACGCCCCGGTCGCAGTCGACGGGGCGCGGAGCGCCGCCAACGCGGTGTCCAGCGCTGCCCGCCAGCGCCAGTAACGCGCGGAGAGCGCGGCATCCGGACGCGGCGCAAAGGAGTCGCCCTGCGCGGCAAGCCACTCACCTCGCGCCTCGGCGACGAGCCAGGCGAGCCCGCGCGCGGTCGCCTCGGACTCGCGGCTGCGCCACACGGCCCGGCCGCTGAGATCGGCGAGTCGCCGGCAGAAAAGATCGCTCGAGGAGATACCGCCGGTCAGCACCAGGCGCGCCAGCGGCGGACCGAGGCGCGAGAGTTCGTCGAGATTGACCTTGATCAGGAAGACGATGCTTTCGAGCACCGCGAGCAGGCGCGCGGCGGCAGAGCCCTCGCCAATGAATCGCGGCTCGAACTTGCTCACCCAGAACGGAGAACCCAGGCCGGAGACCCCGTTCAGGAACAGGGGCGGCTCGCCGACGTCGGCCGATTCCACCGCGGGGAGCAGAGTCGCGACGTCCGCCCGCTCGCGCTGCGCAAACCACTCGAGCGCGCTGCCCGCGCCGTTGACGGTGCCCTCCAGCATGTAGTCGACGCCCGACTCGTCAGACCACACCACGCTTGCAAGCAGGCGCGGCGCCTCCGGCAGCTGGTCGCGAATGGCGCGTTGCACGAACGCCCCGGTGCCTGCGTTGACGTAGGCCGCCGCGGGATCGAGAGCTCCAAACGCGAACGGCACCGCCGACTGATCGCCAGTGGCAACCGTGAGCGGCACGGGGCCGGCCGGTGTATCGAGCGTCCCGTAATCGAATCGACTGGTCACGCAGCGGGGCAGGCACTCGCGGCGCAGCCCGAAAAGCGCGAGCAGTTCGTCCGACCAGTCGCGGCTGCGCGGATCCCAGAGCTGCGTGCGCGAGGCGTTTGCCGGGTCGACCAGCAACGGGTGGCCGGAGAGGAGCCGGTGCAGGATGAACGAAGCGAGCGGCCCCATGATGAGCTGGTCCGCATCGGCCGCGGCAGCGACCGCCGGCAGGTGGTCGAGGCACCAGCGCATCTTGCTCGCGCCATAGTGCGGCGTGAGGACGAGCCCGGTCCGCTCCCGAATCCAGGCGCCGCGCGGCGCGAGCTGCGCAAGCCACTCGGCGTTGCGCCGGTCCTGCCAGGAGATGACCGGAGAGAGCGCCGCACCGGTATCACGCTGCCAGCACACCATGCTCGAGCGCTGCGTGGCGAGCCCCGCTGCGGCGATGCGCCGGCCCGCACGAGCCGAGCGGGCGCACACTTCGCCGATGGCGTTCTGCAGCGAAGCGATCAACTCTTCGGCATCGTGCTCGACGCGATCTGCGCCCTTGCGCCGCGTCGCCACCGGCGCCAACGCCTCGTCCACGCGGTTGCCCGCGGCATCGAAGAGGATCGCCCGGCTGGCGTGCCCGCCCTGATCGATCGCAAGCCACGTCTCCAAGGAGGCTACTGCCCGCGGCGGCCGAGGCCCGCGATTCTGCGCAGCCACCTGGCGCGATCCGCATCGCTCATGCCCTCGACGTTGCCGATCACCGTGTCACGCACCGGCGCGAAACCGACGAACGCCAGGATGTTGCGCTCGAGGCTGCGCAGGCTGTGCGCGCGATAGACGAGCCGGTAGAACATTGCCGGCATGCCCATGGTGACGATGACGCGGGCCGAGCGGCCCTGCAGCAGTTTCTTCGGCAGGCCGCGCCCGCGCGCCGCCGCGAACGCAAAGTCCGGGCGCAGTGTCTGCTCGAAGAATGCCTTTAACAGTGCCGGCATCGAACCGAGCCACAACGGGAAGGCGACGACCAGGTGATTAGCCCAGGTCAGCGCCTTCTGCTGATCGCGGATCACGGCTGGTGCCTCGCCCTGCTGGAACTCCTCGGCAGTGCGCAGCAGCGCGAAATCGAGGTCCGCGATGCGGGCGACACGTACCTCATGGCCGGCCTCTTCGGCGGCGTCCCGATAAGCGTCGACCAATGCGTGCAGGAACCGCCCGGGCCTCGCGTCAGGATGCCCGTCGATGATCAGGATGCGTTTGCGTCCGGCCGGCTGCATGGTGCCGGCAGAGTGTGCCCCACGGCCCGTCGCATTGTCATGGCTGGCGGCCGGATGGCCGCCGCGTGCCCGCCCGGAACCGTCGCAACGCGTTCAACAAGCCGAGTAGCGCGAGCGAGAAGCGGTCGAGGGCGCTGCCGCCGCCATCGGCGCGGAGTCCGGTCAGGGGTTCCTCGGGCGGCGGTTCGTCGTCGGCGACCGCCACGGTTACGGTCGCCGACGCGGTAGTGACACCGTCGGCCACCTGGTAGGTGAACACTTCGTCATACGAGCCCGAACCGGTCGGCCCGGAAGGCGTCAGCACCACGCGGAGATCCGCCTTGTTGCCCGTGCAGGGGTCGGCGCAGTCGCTACCGCCGTCGAGGAAGGCAATCGCACCGCCCTGGTCGGGTGGCACGAGGATGCTGAGCGTGACGGGGTCGTTCACTCCCGGGTCATTGGCCAGCACGTCGATCGGGGCCGTGGGCGTGCCGGCCGTCGTCGCCGCGGTGTCGGGGCTGGCGTCGGCGAGCGTCAGTCGCCAATCGTAGCCGCTGATGCAATCGACCTCCCCTTCGACGGTGACGCAGGACGAGTTGCCGATGGCAAGCGACACGCCGGCCAGGCTCTGCTCCACGAAACCGTCGTACGCGGTGATGTTCTGCGGCGGCGGAAACGGCGGCGGCGGGATAGCCAAATCGTCCCCGCCGAGCGTGCGGCCGTACGAGGTGCCCGGGCCCCAGATCACGGTCGACTCATCGATGGCATTGGCGCCAAGGCGGTAATTGCCGCAGAGGCTCGCAGCGACCCCCGCGCCAAAGTTGCCCTCGGCACATACATAGCTCTCGGCCGCGGCCGGAGCGCCGGCTCCGATCACGAGGCCGGCGATCGAATGGCGGAAAAGCGTCGTCGTCGGTCCCAGGCCGAAGCGCACGTCGAACACACCGCCGGTCTGGGTCAGCTCACCACTGGCATCATCGTACTGCCAGGTGGCGGTCGACGATCCCAGGGCGCCGGCGGCAGACCCGTTGTGGCTGTAGGAAATGACTTCCGTCAGTGTCGCGGTGTAAACGGCGCCGTCGGCGTTGCCCGACAGGCCGAGTCCGGTGGCGATCGCCAGACCCAGTGCATTGTGCTTGTTGCCCATATCGCAGAAGAAGCGGACGGAACGATTTTGTTCCGGTCGGCAGAATACCGGAAAGTCGAACCGCGAGATATTTCATTCGCCTTTGGCGACCATAATGCGAGCAGCGACCCTCATCCGGCTGCACCGAGGAGCGCCCGCAGCCTCTCGACTCGTCGGCGGTTGACGCCGAGATCACCGTGCCCGACGCGCGAGGCCGAGCGAACGTGGATCACGCCGGCCGCCGTGTCCAGTGCGCATTCGAGGTCGTCCACGAAGCGAAAGATCAGGCTGCGCGCCTCGGCGTGCAGGTACTCACCGGTATCCTCGATGATGGTCATGCGCGGCAGGGCTGCGAGCGCGGTGCGCAGGGCGGACCAGGCGGCGGCAGGCTCGCCGCGGTATGCGAGAGGTTCGACATGGTGCTGCGCGTCCTCGTTCGGCGCCAGGCTGCAGACGCAGTTCGGCTTGTCCGGGCAGGGTACGAGCGTGCGCATCGGAGGAGTCCCGCGGTCGACCCGGAGCGGGCTGGCGCGTGGCGGCGGTGCCGCTCAGCGCACCCAGATGGCGACGAGCAGCAGCACGATCGCGAGCCCCTGCAACCCGACTCGCGCCCACATCAGCGGCTCGCCCACCTCCTTGTCCGTGGAGCCGGCGCTGCCCATGGCGATCAGGCCGAGGAACAGGGTGACGATCGTGGCGACGAGCGCCAGAACGATGAGAATCGTGAGCACATCCATGACGCTTCCCCCGTGGTCAGTGTGTGCGTACCTTGACGAGTATAGTCCAACCGCTATGGCCGGCCCCGGCAGCGCTCAGCGGATGCCGGCCTCCGCCTCGGCCTTCGCGTGGCCGATCCTGACGCCGGCCAGACTCACGCCCAGATAGAGCACGGCATAGACGACCATCGAGACGAGCAGCGCCCACAGGCCGGCGGCGACCCAGCCGGGCGGGTCGAACGAGAGCCACGCCCCGACTGCGAACGCAATGACCGCCAGCGGATTCCACGCCGGCAGCCGGTCGAGCAGCTCGACGTGGAAACGGCGCTTGTTGAACAGGTAGTAGTCGGCGATCACCGGCCCGATCAGCGGCGGTACGATGTTGGCGAGCGCGCCGATGAAATCCATGAAGCGCTGGTAGATGCCGAGCCCGATCAAGGTGCCGGCGAGCCCGAGGATCACCACCATCACCCGCTTCGGCCGCCGGAAAAGGCTCGCGGTCTGTATGGTCGGCAAATAGAGGTTGGCATCGCCGGTGGTCCACAGCGCGAAGCTCATCGCCAGCAGCCCGAACAGCGAGATGACCGGGCCGGCGGTTCGCATGTAGCCGGTGAAATCCGCGCTGCCCGAGACCACCCCGCCCATGGCACCCACCAGCTGCAGGAACCACTGCGCGACGATCAGCACGATGAAGGGGATGGCGACCGCCACCCAGGCGGACTTCGCGAACCGCGTGTACTCCGGCATCACCACCGCGCCGACGATCCAGGAGCCGATCACGATGTTGATTGCCTGAAGGTCGCTGATCGGGGTACGCGCAGCCGTCTGCGCCGACAGCTCGAGAAAGGCCGCCCAGCCACCGGCCCGCTCCACGTTGAACCAGCCCGCATAGAGCAACACCGCCGTGAGGATCAGCGACGCGGGCAGCGCCACGTTCTCGAGTCCGCGCACGCCGAAATAGGTGGTCACCGTGTAGAGCAGCCCCGCGAACACGGCTACGACGTAGAACCAGGGCGAATCGAACGTCTGCACCCAGGCGAAACTGAACGCACCGACCACGATGCCCTGCCAGAACACCAGGAGAACGGTCAGGAACAACACCGGCAACCAGGCGCCGACGTTGCCGTACACCATGCGATAGAGCAGCGCCGAGTTGCAGGCGGTCTGGTAGCCCATGTAGCCGACCAGCGCGCCGACGGCAAAATTCACCAGGTTGCCGAGCAGGGAATTGCGCACGAGGTCCGGCCAGAAGACCTGGCCGGCGCCGAGTCCGCCGCCGACGAGTAGCCCGGTGATCAGGAACCCCCAGCCGAAGGCGAGCAGCAGCATCGGCCCCGTGCTGCGACGCTGATCGGCGCGGAGCGGCGTCAGCGGATTATCGGCGCTGCCCTCTTCGGCGGCTGGATCAAGCGTCCACCACGCGCGAAGCGAATCTCTCATGGCTCCCCTCCCCAGAAAGATCAGCCCGCAAGAGACTACGCCGCCCGACCGGTGCTGGTAAACCGCCGCGCCGTGCTGCGCAAGGCTGTCTCACCGTATTATGGGTCGCCGGAAGGTCTTACCGCCTTGTCTCACAGCCTCCCTTGCGATCTGCGCAATGCAGCCATAATGGAAACGCAATACCTGAGCCATTGGCAATCCGCATAGCTACCGATCGTGAAATCTGAGCTTTATCATTTCTTCTCAATAAATTCGCCCTTGCTGAGGCACAAGGCAAATTTCGCCTCGCAGGAGGGCGAGGACGGCATCATCCAGCGCATTCTGGAGCTGATATCCGTCGAGCAGCGGATCTGCGTCGAATTCGGCGCTTGGGACGGCTGCCACTACTCGAATTGCCGGAACCTGATCGTCAATTGGGGGTGGGCCGCCGTCATGATCGAGGCTGATCCCAAGAAATTTGCGGAGCTGCACAGCACCTACGCCGCCAACCAGGCGGTACTGACGATAAACCGCTTTGTCGACTTTGAGGGTGTGGACTCGCTGGATAGCATCCTTGCCGAGTGCGAAGTGCCACCGCGGTTCGGGCTTCTATCAATAGACATCGACGGCAACGACTTTCATATCTGGGAGTCGTTGCGACGTTTCGCGCCGGAGATAGTCGTCATCGAGTTCAATCCGACGATCCCGAATGACGTCTGCTTCGTCCAGGAGAAATCCTTCGACGTGAACCACGGCAGCTCTCTCCTGGCCATGATCATGCTCGGCAGGGAGAAAGGCTACGAGCTTGCGGCGTGCACATCCTTCAATGCCATCTTCGTAAGAAAGGAGCGGTTCGGCGCGCTCGGCATCGAGAACAATTTCATCGGCTTCATGTATCGGCCGGTCCAGGATGGCCGGATTTTTCAGGGTTTCGACGGTTCGATTCACGTCGTCGGCATGGACCGGTTGCACTGGACCGGAACCCCGGTCTCGTCGAAGGATTTCCAGCTGCTGCCGGGGCACCGACAGGTCTGGTCCGACGCCCAGAAGAAGCCTTGAGCGAGTGGGTTGGTGCCCCCGGGCCGGAAGGCGAGGTCCGATCAGATCACCTTGGTGAAGAACCGCCCGGTATCGGGTCTGCGGCGCACGACGTGTATCGGCTCGCGGATGCGCTCGAGTTCCGGGATCGCCAGCCCTGCCATGCGCGCGGTGCGCGCGACGAATGCCTGCGTATCGTGCGCCACCTTCCCGTGGCGGGAAAGCACGGATGCGCACTCGGCGAGGTACTGCTGACGCGCCCCCACGCTCGCCTGCCCGAGGCCATGTCGGCGGAAGACGGCAAGCGGGAAATTGATGCAGTAGAGCCGCGCATGATCGAAGAACCGGTCCCACAGTTCGAAGTCGCGGGCGAGGCTGCACCGGCTGTCGAACCGCCCGCCCGCCTTGTTCCATAGCGTGCGGCGCCAGAAGGTGCTTTCCTGCTGGATGAAGCCCGCGCCCGGGGGCGAGCCCGGGCCCGGCAGGTTCTCACCGGCGCGAAACCCACGCTGCGAGAAACCTGGGAAGCGCCAGCACGTGTACGGCAGCCCGTCTGCCGCGACCTCCATCGGCGTCTCGGTCGTGACCCAGTCGACCTCCGGGCAGTCGCGAAAGATTCCGCCGACGACGTGCAGCGTCCACGGCAGGTGCATGTCGTCGGCGTTGATCCAGCCGAGGATCTCCGCCTCCGTCCTGCCGAAGCCGTCGGCAACCGCCTGGTAAGCGCCGGCGTCGGGCTGCGACTGCCAGTAATGCAGTTGCTGCGCGCTCGCCTCGATCGTCTCGAGCGAGCCGTCCGACGAACCACCGTCCATGACCACGTACTGCAGGCGCGGATAATGCTGCTCCAGCACTGATGTCAGACAGGCGCCGAGGAAGGTTCCGCGATTGAATGACGGCGTGACGATCGCGATCGACGGCCAGGAATCCGGGGAAACGTCGTGACGTTCTTGCATCAGCATCTCGCGCCACCGCGGCTCATTGTCCCGAAATCCCGACTCCGATCCAGGAGCCGAATATCACGGCATCGCCGCAAGAGTGTCAATGAAGTCATCGAGCGGCAGCGGCGCGGACCGGTAACCTGTCGTCACTTAGCTGCCCGGTCCGGCCCGTGATATGGCTTAATGCACCGGGGAAGTTGCCCTGGAAGACCCTCGCCGGCCGGGTGAATCGCAGAAAATGGTCATATCCCACAAGTATCGTTTCATCTTCTTCAAGACCCAGAAGACCGCCGGCACGAGCATCGAGGTCTTCCTGTCGTCGCGCTGTGGCCCCGACGATGTCTTCACCCCGGTCATTCCCCCGGAAGAAGGGCACGCGCCGAGGAATTACCAGGGGTTCTTCAATCACATCCCGGCCCGGGTCGTTCGGCAACTGCTGCCACAGGACGTCTGGAACGGCTATTTCAAGTTCTGCGTCGAACGAAACCCGTGGGACAAGACGCTTTCGCATTACCACCTGTGGAATTACCGCGCGGGTGGCGGTGCGACCTTCGACCAGTTCCTGGCCGCCGGCGAACTGCCGCTCGGACGGCCGCTTTATACCGACGCCTCCGGTGAGAACGTGCTCGTCGACCGTGTCCTGCGTTACGAGAACCTCGCCAGGGAGCTGGGCGAAGTTTTCGGCGAGCTCGGCATCCCTTTCTCCGGCGATCTGGGCGTGCACGCAAAGTCCGGATATCGCAACGACCGAAGGCCATACCAGCAGGTCTACACGCCCGCCCAGCGCGAGTTCGTCGCGCAGGTTTTCGCGTGGGAAATCGCCCGGTATGGTTACCGGTTCTGAGACCACCGGAGCCGAGTTGCCTTGAGCCAGACGCCCGCCAGCGAGCCTGCGATCATCCTGGGACTGCCGCGGTCCGGCACCACCCTGCTGTCATACCTGCTGAACACGCACCCGGAAGTCGCGGTACCGCCGGAACCGTGGCTGCTGCTGGCGCTGGAAGCGCTGGGAGAGGCTTCGCCCCAAAACCCCGCCGATAGCGTCTACCTCGGCCAGGCGTTCAGGGAGTTCACGGCCGGATGCGATCTGCGGGCGGCGAAGCGGACCTTCGCGCTGCACCTGTACCAGCAGCACCTCTGCAGCTCGGGCAAGCGCGTGTTCGTCGACAAGACGCCGCGGTACTGGCTCAAGCTCGATCCGATTCACGAGATGTTCCCGGAGGCACGCTATGTCTGGCTGCGCCGCAACCCGTTCGCCGTGCTCTCGTCGATGAAGACATCCTGGGGGTTCGACCTCGTCAGGCAACTTGCAGGCGGCGGTGATCATTTTCACGTGTTCGATCTCGCACTCGGTTCCCGCCGCCTGATCGAGTTCGCCGCCCGGGCGCCGCGGCATCTGCTGATCGTGAGCTACGAAAACCTGGTCGGCGACCCCGTTCGTGAGACCGGAAGAATATTCGAGTTCCTCGGTGTCCCGCCGTTCACGATCGATCCCCGCATCGACGCGGGAAATATCGCCGCGTATGCCAGCTCGCGCCTGGGCGACAGACGGCTCGTGCAGACGGAGGCGGTCGACGACAGCAGGACCGGCGCATGGCGGGAGAGACTCAGCAGCGAGGAGAAGAACATGCTTTTCGACCTGCTCGGCCCCGAAGTGATCCGGGATTCAGGCTATCCCGAGATCGCGGCCGAGATCGGTGGCGGCCGCGACGAGGCGCGACAGCGGCAGTCGACGAACGACCTGCTGGCGCTCGTCGAGGGCGCATTCCGGGCCCGCCAGCTCGACGTGCGACGGTTCTGCAACCCGGAGGATTTTGACCCTGCAACCGCGCTCGCCGTGCGGATGGCCTACCGTTATCCGCGCCAGGTGCTCGACGCGCTGGGCCTGTCGGGAGCGAAAAAGGCCTAGCCATCGCGCCCCGCACCCATCCCGATCTGCCGATCACTGATGCGCTGCCGGCGCTGCGCGCGGCGCTCTCGCGCGCGCCGAACGCGGTGCTGCATGCCCCGCCCGGCGCCGGCAAGAGCACCGGCGTGCCGCCGGCGCTGCTCGAGGAGGACTGGCTCGGCGGCCGGCGCATCCTGATGCTGGAACCGCGCCGGCTGGCCGCACGCGCGGTCGCCGCGCGCATCGCCTGGATGCTCGGCGAACGCGTTGGAGAAACCGCCGGCTACCGCATGCGCATGGACACCAGGGTCGGTCCGCGCACGCGCATCGAGATCGTCACCGAGGGCGTCCTCACCCGGCAGTTGCAGCAGGATCCAGCCCTGGAAGGCGCCGGCTGCGTGATCTTCGACGAGTTCCACGAGCGCAGCCTGCAGGCTGACCTCGGACTTGCGCTCACGCTCGACACGCAGCGGCATCTGCGCGGCGACCTGCGGGTGCTGGTGATGTCGGCGACGCTCGACAGCGCCGCGGTGGCCCGTCTGCTCGGCACCGACGCCGTGGTGAGCGCGCCGGGGCTGAGCCACCCGGTCGAAACGCGTCACCTGCAGCGTCGCTCGGAGGACTTCATAGACCGGCAGGCGACCGCGGCGGTGTTGCGCGCGCTCGCGGAACAGAGCGGTGACCTCCTGGTATTCCTGCCCGGCGCGGGCGAAATCCGGCGCGTCGAGCGGGCCCTCGCCGGCTGCGCGCTGCCCGCCGGCACGCGCGTATTCCCCCTCTACGGCGACCTGCCGCAGGACGCGCAGGAGCGGGCGATCCAGCCCGCCGCACGGGGCGAACGCAAGATCGTGCTCGCCACCAACATCGCCGAGACCAGCCTCACCATCGAGGGCGTGCGCGTCGTGATCGACTCAGGGCTGGAGCGGCGCTCGCGCTTCGATTCCGGCAGCGGCATGAGCCGGCTCGAAACCGTACGCATCTCGCGCGCCTCCGCCGACCAGCGCCGCGGACGGGCGGGACGGCTCGGGCCCGGGGTCTGCTATCGGCTGTGGACCGAGGCGGCCGAGCGGGCGCTTGCGCCGCACACGCCGGCCGAAATCACCGAGGCGGACCTGGCGCCGCTTGCGCTGGAACTTGCCGCCTGGGGCGCCCCGGCCGATTCACTGGCCTGGCTCGACCCGCCGCCCGCCGCCGCGCTCGCCCGGGCGCGGGAACTCCTGCGCACGCTCGGCGCAATCGCCGACGACGGGCGCATCACCGAGCACGGGCGTGCGATGGAGCGCCTCGGCGCACACCCGCGACTGGCGCACCTGCTGCTGAGATCGCGCGAAGCCGGCGCGGCGGCGACCGGCTGTGCGCTCGCCGCGCTGCTCGGCGAGCGCGACCTGTTGCGCGGGCCGGGGCGTGACGCTGACATCCGCAGCCGACTGGAACTGCTCGCCGCAGGCGACGCCGCCGACGGCGACTCTGCCTCTGCGAGGCTCGTCCGGCGCGCCGCTCAGCTATTCCGCCGGCAACTCGGGCTGCCCGGCGGGGCCGGGCGTATCGAACCGGACGAGGCCGGGTGGCTGCTCGCCTGCGCCTACCCGGAGCGCATCGGCCGCGCCCGGGCCCCGAACTCAGGCCGTTACCAGCTCACCAGCGGGCGCGGCGCCGCCTTCGGCGAGCCGCAGGCACTCGCCTCTGCGGAGTTCCTCGTAGCGGCGGAGCTCGACGCGGGCGAGCGCGAGGCGCGCATCTTCCTCGCCGCGCCGCTCACCCTGGCCGGGATCGAGGAGCACTTCGCGGCAGACATCCGCGCCGAGGACAGCGTCTGGTGGGACAGCCGCGAGCAGGCGGTACTCGCCCGCCGGCAGCGCAGGCTAGGCGCACTGGTGCTGGCCGAAGAGTCACTGCGCAGCCCGGATGTGGGCGCGGTCCTGGCGGCGATGCTCGCCGGGGTGCGCGAGCTCGGCATCGACGCGCTGCCGTGGACGAAGGAGCTGCGCACCTGGCAGGCGCGGGTACTGCTGTTGCGTCGCGCCGACCCGGACCCCGCGGCGCCCTGGCCCGACGTGAGCGACGCCGCCCTGCTCGCCTCGCTCGAGACCTGGCTCGCGCCCTGGCTCGACGGGATCTCGCGCCGCGAACATCTGGCACGCGTCAGACTCGCCGAGGCGCTGCGGGCCCACCTCAGCTACCGGCAGCAGCGCAGACTCGACGAACTCGCGCCCACCCACCTGTCCGTGCCAAGCGGCTCGCGCGTCACGCTCGACTACCTCGACGGCGATACACCGAGCCTCGCGGTGCGGCTGCAGGAGCTGTTCGGGCTGCAGGACACGCCGCGGATCGCCGCCGGTCGCGTGGCCGTCATGATGAAGCTGCTTTCACCCGCGCGGCGCCCGGTGCAGGTCACCCAGGACCTGAAGAGCTTCTGGGATAAGGGCTACCACGAGGTGAAAAAAGAGCTGAAGGGCCGCTACCCGAAGCACTACTGGCCAGACGACCCCTACCAGGCGCAACCGACACGGCGCGTGCGGCCGCGCTGAGCACTGTCTCGCTACCAGGGTATTTCCTTGCCGTCGTGCTCGATGAAGGTTCCGGTCTTCGACAGGTCATAGCCGTCGATCACGTCGATGACCGCCGCGGCGCTCTCCTGCGGCGTGATCATCATCGGCAGGTTCAGCCCCGGGGTCATGCCAGTTTTCACGAAGCCGGGCGAGATCAGCCCGACCGTGATGCCCTTCGGCTTCAGCTCCAGCGCGATGTTGCGCATCATCATGTTCAACGCAGCCTTGCTGGAACGGTAGAAATAGCAGCACCCCCAGGTCCTGCCGATGGAGCCCTGCGCGCTCGTGATGTTGATGATCTTCTTCTGCCGGCTGGCCGCGACACTGGGCAGGAACGCCTCGGCCATCTTCACCGGCCCGACCACGTTCACTGCGTGCACGCGGTAGTAGGCGTCGTAGTTCATCTGGCCGAACTTCGCGTTCTCGTGGCCGCCGGAGATCCCCGCGTTGTTGATGAGGATGTCGATCGGGCGACCCCTGTACTTCGCGGCCAGCGCGTCGATCTCGCCGTGGTCGGTGACGTCGAGCGTCTCGATCATCAGGTCAGGGTGCGCGGCGGATATCCCGGCCAGCGCCTGCGCGCCCGCGGGGTCGCGCGCGGTGGCAATGACCTTCCAGCCCCGTTCGGCGTACTGGCGGGCGAGTTCGAGACCGATGCCGCGATTGGCCCCGGTGACCAGCACGGTTGGCGGTTCTTGCGCGGCATCCGCCATGCTGACGCTGAGCGCGATGGTCGCGAACAGCCATAGCACCACCTTACCAACGTATCTCGTTGTCATACTCGTTCCCTCATCGAAAACGGGTCGGAATGAATTGGTCCTTCGTCGCTCTGCGGGTCGCGCTCGCTGGTTGGCGGCTGATGCGCCGCCCGCTGGGGACATTCCTGATTTTCGCGAAAATCAGGAATGTCCCCATTTCCCCCGGCGCGGCTACTTTCTCAGCAGCCAGAACAGCAGCGTAACCAGCAGCGAGATGACGATGCTCGTCGTCAGCGGAAAATAGAAACCGAAGCCGTCGCGCTCGATGCGGATGTCGCCCGGCAGTCGGCCGAGGCCGAGCCGCGTGAGCCAGGGCCAGGCGAGGCCGGCCAGCAGGATCACCAGCCCGAGCGTGACGAGAAAACGTTGCACGGTTGACTCCTGAGGGACCGCTCAGTCCGCTCGCCAGCCGCGACGCAGGCAAAGGCGCCTGCCTGCGCCGCCATCCTCAGTTCGCGGCAACCGCCTTCACCATGCTGGCGGACATGGTGATCCAGCCGTCGTCCTGCCAGGGCGAAAAGCTGACCTGCATGCCCATGATCGCCGCGCGCTTCTGCATGGCCGGCACCGTGTAGTTCTCGTGGACTTCTCTCTCGCTCATGTTGAACTGGCCGATCGCCGTGCCGGCCGCGAGCACCGGGGCGTAGGGTGACTTCCAGCGGATGGTCATGCCGTCGCGCTGGTAGTCGAGCACCAGCTGGTAGAAGCAGGCGGTTCGCTCGGTGATCGCGATCAGGCCGAGCTCCGGGTTCCCGCCCATGCCGAGCAGCTTGCCGACGCGCACGAGCATCGGCGTCTGCGTCTTCACCTCGTGATCCACCATCGCGGCGGTCATGTTGTGGTCCTTGGCGAACTGCAGCGCCGTCAGCTGCGCCTTCACCACCGCGTCGTTCAGCTCGTGCTGGTAGGGATCGGTGACGCTGACCACCTGGATCGCGCGCGCCACGGCGAGACCGAGCGTCTCCTGCTGGGCCGGGCTGAACGCGAGCGCGACGCCCTTGTCCGGACCGACCTTGCGGATCGCGTCCATCACGGCGGCGCCGAGCGCCGCCTCGCGGCCGACGAAGCCGCTGTGCGTGTAGAAATCCTCCGGCGGTGGTGGCGCCTTGGGGTGGCGCGGCGGCTGGTCGGCCGCTCCGGCGCTGGCCATGAGTACCACGTTGAGCAGCACGAACGGGAAAACGGTGTGGCGGCTGGATGTGATCATTGGAATCGGCCTCCGGACCTGTCGAACCGATACTTTATTGCCACCCTGCTCCGGAGGGAGGCCGACAGACGGTCAGCAACCGCTGGAATCGCGGAGCGGGCTGCCCCAGCGCACCCGGATCGCGACTGCAGGAGGCACTTCAGTGCCGACCCATTGCCCAGCTAACCGCCATTGGAACGCTGACCCCGACAGGGCACCGACCCGGTGCGCAGAGATCGTCAACGAAAACGCTGACCACCATTGCGCACCGACCTTTAGCATGCCCCGGAACAAGAACTGCGACACCCGTACGCATCGAATGCGGTGCCACGCCCGTCGCGACTGAAGTCGCTCCCGGTGCCCCGCTGACATCAACGAGAACCGCAGCCACAACCGGGCACCGAACTCCAGTGCCTGCTGTCACGAGAACTGACCCGAACCGCGATGATCGGGCGGGAATCGCGGCTGGCGCCGCTCCTACCTTTTCTTGTAGGTCCCGACGAGCTCAGCCTCGGCGATGACATGCCCGCGCATCGCTTTCTCGATGTCGGCCTTGCGCGGGTTCTTCAGCCCGGTGAGTACCGTGTCGAGAGCATAGAGCTTGTGAAAATACCGGTGGCGGCCGATCGGCGGACAAGGCCCGCCGTAGGAAGTCCTCTTGAAATCGTTCGTTCCGGCCAGCGTACCCGCCGGAAGGCCCTCGGCAGAAACCGCCTCGGGGAGACCGGCCGCCGTCGGAGGGATGTTGTAGAGCACCCAGTGCACCCAGGTCATACGCGGTGCAGCCGGATCCGGCGCGTCCGGGTCGTCCACGATCAGCACCAGGCTCTTCGCGGCCGCGGGCACCCCGCTCCACGACAGCGGCGGCGACACATCCGCCCCCTCGCAGGTGTACCGGGCTGGAATGCTGTCCTGATGCGAAAAGG
>CAZFWB010000027.1:0-26461 GCA_964522655.1 uncultured Chromatiaceae bacterium
GTCGAAGCTGTTCGGCCCGCAGTGGTACAGCTTCGACCACAAGGGCGTGCACTTCATCGTGCTGAACAGCGTCCTCACCTACGATGAGTGGACCTTCAACCGCTGGCCGACCGCCGAGCAGCGCATGCTGGAGATGGCCGGGCTCGACAACCCGAACGGCTCGCCGTTCATGGTCGGCGCGAAGCAACGCGAATGGCTGGCGAAGGACCTGAAGAAGGTCAAGACGGACACGCCGATCGTGGTCTTCTCGCACTCACCGCTGCAGAAAATCTACAAGGGCTGGAACTTCTGGACCGAGGACGCGGACGAGATTCAGGCGCTGCTTCGGCCTTTCGACAAGGTCAATGTGGTCTACGGCCACGTGCACCAGATCCAGTACAACCAGATCGGCAACATCGCCTTCAACGCGGTGATGGCGACCGCCTGGCCCTGGCCGTATCCACAGAGCTACCACCAGGCCGAGCAGTACCTGCCGAAACTCACGGTGCCGATGAACCGCGCCGACCCCTTCTTTGAGCGCGACGCCACGGGCTGGCAGTTCATCGACGTCGCCACGGGCAGGACGGCCTTGAACTACAACCTGTACAACAACAAGGTGCGCACGGTGGCCTGGAACCCGACGACCGGGCAGCCCGAGGACACTGCCTACCAGGCCGAGTCGTCGCGCATTCCGCCGCAGACGCATTACTGATCCCCGGGGAGAATCCGATCATGTCGCACAACAAGAAGATCATCCAACGCACCTCGCTGCTCGCCGCGGTGGCGCTCGTAGCCGGCTTTGTGGCCCAGCCGGCGGCGGCCGACGAGTTCACCGCCGAGGACCTCAGGCGCTGGGAGGAGCAGTTCGCCGGCGTCGTAGCCCAGGGCCGCGCGCTGTGGACCGACGGCAAGCTCGGCACCAACGGGGTAGCCTGCGCGCAGTGCCACCCGAACGGCGCCAATTCGCACCCCGAGACCTACCCGAAATTCCAGAAGCAGGTCGGCCGCGTGGTCGCCTTCTGGGAGATGATCAACTGGTGCCTGCGCAACCCGCTGGAAGGCGAGGCGCTGGCCGCCGATGATCCCAAGATGATCGCCCTGCAGGCCTACGCCACCTGGGAGCGGCGCGGTGTCGATCTGGCGCCCGGCAAGCACTGAACAGAGGGTCCGGCGGACCCTGATGCCGGGCCGGCATCAGGGGCGCCAGTCCCCCACCAGTTCCGCCCACCGCGCGTCCACGCCGGCCATGGCCTGCGGCGCCTGCTGCTCGAGCAGCTCACGATTGAGCACCTGATAGACCTCGGGCCCGCCCTCCCCGGGTAGTTGCCTGGTCGCATCGATGACGAACTTGCTGGTAAAAGGCGGCCTGGCAAGACTCGGGTCGAGCTGGTGGCCCCGCAACCCGGTCAGCAGTTCGTGGGCTTTCTCCGGCTGCCATCGTGCGCCGACCGCATGCATGACGTCGAGTGTATCGAGCACGTCGATGTCGTCATCCACCACGACGACGATTTTCGCCATCCTGACACGCTCAGCCATTAACCGACCGACGGGCAGGGCCTCTCCGGCACGGGTCTTGCGGATGCTCACGAAGCCGAATCCCGGCAGCTCGGATGGCGTATGCGACATGGTCACCGCCGGCGCAGCCGCTTTGAGCCCACGAATGGAATTCATGTTGGCCGTCGCCGAAGGCGCGCCACGGTTGACCCCCGTGAATTGGTTGACGATCCAGGGCTCACGCCGGTGCGTGATGCGGGTGATGTTCATCCAGAAATTTTCGGCCTTGCGCCGGCCCATGTAGCCGCGCATCTCCCCGAAAGGTCCCTCGGGCAGCATGGGCTGATCGAGCGGGATTTCACCCTCGATCACCATTTCTGAATGTGCGGGTACGAGGATATCGTTCGTTTCGGACCTGACCACGTCGAGAGGCCGTCCGCGCAGCCCGCCGACGAGTTCGAGCTCGTCGGCGCTGCCCATGCCGATCTTGGACGTGGAGAGCACCCAGGTGAGCGGATCCTGGCCCAGCGCGATCGAAACCGGCGCCACATTGTCGCCGCGTTCCTTCATCTTCATGAGCATCTGCCAGCCACTCTGGCCGGGCTCGGGGTTCACGCCAAGCTGGCGCGGCCCTTTGATCTCGCAGCGGTAGGTGCCGAAGTTACGGCCGAATGCCCGGTCCCAGGTGAACACCGACCCCGTGTTCACGTAACGGCCCGAGTCGGCGGGATTAGAGCGTATATACGCGAAACGCGTGATGTCGACGTCATCGCCCGCGAGGATTACCTCCTTGCACGGCGCAGCTTCCCGGGAAAGCTCGCGGCACGGCACGCTCGGGAAACTGCCTTCCACGAGAAACGCCTCGGCACGCTTCAACGCTGCGCGGTAGCTCGCCCGACCGTCGCCCGCGACCGGCTCGATGCCGAGCGCAACGGCTTCCGTGTGGTAGTGACCGTACTGGTTGACGATGACGGGACCCTTTACCCAGTCGCCCTCGATCTTTACGGAGTCGAACATCAAAGCCGGCGTCTCGTAGAGCCCGAAGCGGTCGATGAGCCGGTACATCAGGGCCGTCGCTTCGTAGTTATCCTGGTCGATCCGTGGAATGCGGATGACGAGCCCCCGCCGGTCGAGTTCGGTCACGTAGTCGCGCAGCGAATCGAAGGGTCCGTACTGCCAGCCCGGCGCGGTGGCGGGGGGCGGACGACCGCGGACCTTGCGGTTATAGCGGCCGCCTACGCCGGTGGCGGCAAGGGCCGACGTCGCCGCGACACCGAGACCCAGCGAACCGGCAATGAGCGCGCGTCGATCGAGTGCGGACATGAACGTGCTCCCCTGAAAGGTCTGGCGCCGACTAGTGTAATAAGGTGCCGGGCCGCCGAAACGGCAATTCCCTGACGGGCCTGCGAGGCTGGTAGTGAACGCCGCCGCCGAAGGCGGTATGCTCACGCGGATCGTGGGCATGCGGACCACACCCGAGATTCCGGAACCGGTAGCGGGCAACGGCCTGCTCCACCGGCGACTGTTTCTTGCCGGCGGTGCCGCGCTCAGCGCGAGTTTCACCCTGCTGCGGGCCACGCCCGCGGCGGCGGCGCTGCCGGCCTGGACCACGACGCCGGGCGCGGGCATGAGCCCGTACGGGAGCCGCTCGCCGCACGAGTCCGGAGCACAGCGGATCGTCCGCACGGCACCGGGCGCGCCCGGGACCGGCTCATCGCGCACGCCGCTCGAGCGGCTGGAAGGCGTCATCACACCGAACGCGCTGCATTTCGAGCGCCATCACAACGGCGTGCCCGCCATCGACCCGGAGCGCCACCAATTGCTGATCCACGGCCTGGTGCGCCGTCCCCTGACGTTCACCATGGACGCGCTGCTGCGCTATCCGCTGGTGACGCGCACCCTGTTCATCGAGTGCTCGGGCAACAGCGGCAACAGCCTGACTCCTGAACCGGAGCGCGGCACCTGCGGCGCCCTGCACGGGCTGATCTCCTGCAGCGAATGGACCGGCGTGCCGCTGTCGATCCTGCTGCACGAGGCGGGCTACGACCCCGGCGCCGGGTGGCTGCTCGCCGAGGGCGCCGACGCCGCCGCCATGAGCCGCAGCGTGCCGATGCGCAAGGCACTCGATGATGCGTTGCTCGCCCTCTACCAGAACGGCGAGCGCCTGCGGCCCGAGAACGGCTATCCCGTGCGCCTGCTGCTGCCGGGCTACGAGGGCAACATGAGCGTGAAGTGGCTGCGACGGCTGAAGGTCACGAACGCGCCGGCGATGACCAAGGACGAGACCTCGAAGTACTCGGACCTGCAGCGTGACGGCCGCTCGCTCTTGTTCACCTATCCGATGGAAGTGAAGTCGGTGATCACCTCGCCCTCCGGCCTGATGACGATGCACGGGCCCGGCCTCTACCAGATCTCGGGGCTCGCCTGGTCCGGCAACGGCCGGATCGCCCGTGTCGAGGTATCCGCAGACGGCGGGCGGAGCTGGGGCGAGGCGGCGCTGACCGAGCCGGTCCTCCCCATGGCGATGACGCGGTTCCGCATGGGCTGGCGCTGGGATGGCGGTCCCGCCACCCTGCAGAGCAGGGCTATCGACGACACCGGCGCCGTGCAACCGACTCGCGCGGCCTTCCTCGCCGCGCGCGGCGCGCAGGTGCTCTACCACCACAACTCCATCCAGAGCTGGGCGGTCTCGCAAGCCGGCGAGGTGACCAATGTGTACGCCTGAGCGCCTCGCCGCGTTGTGGCTGGCCGTACTGCTGGTGAGCGCGGCCGCGACTGCGGCGGACGACGGCCCGCGTCTCGGCGTCGCTGCCACGGCGGAGCAGATCGCGGCCTGGGACATCAGCATCCCGCCGGACGGCTCCGGTCTGCCGGCAGGCTTGGGCAACGTGGCCGAGGGCGAGCGGGTCTACGCGGCGAAATGCCAGTCCTGTCACGGCGAAGCAGGTCGCGGCGAGCCGAACGACGCGCTCGCCGGCGGCCGGGGCACGCTTGCGAGCGATGCGCCGGTGAGGACGGTCGGCAGCTACTGGCCCTACGCCACCACGCTCTTCGACTACATCCGCCGCGCGATGCCGCTGCTGCAACCGCAGTCGCTCGGCAACGACGAGGTCTATGCCCTGACCGCTTACATCCTCTCGCTCAACGGGATCGTGGACGGCAACGCCGTCATGGACGCGAGGAGTCTGCCGCGGGTGGTGATGCCGAATCGCGGCGGCTTCATCGCGGTCTACCCGCGCTCGCCCGCCGAGTAACGAGTAAAGGTGCCGATCAAAAAAATAAGTCCGGCACTTTTAAGAGTCTTTCACCTGATCCGCCGATACGCCGAACTGGAGCGCTGCTGCCAGCCGTGGTAGGGATGGCGGGCGAGCAGCTGCGGATCGCGGAACACCAGCACCAGCAAGGCGCCGGCGACGAAGCCGCCGACGTGCGCCCAGAAGGCCACACCGCCACCCTGCGCGCCGCCGAGCGAGCCGAGGCCCCCGACGAGCTGCACCAGGAACCAGTAACCGAGCATCCAGATCGCCGGGATCGCGAAGGTGCTCACGTAGAACCCGAAGATGAACAGCATGTGCACGTTCACCCGCGGATACAGCAGCACGTAGGCCCCCATCACCCCGCCGATCGCGCCCGAGGCGCCCACCATCGGCACCGCCGACTCGGGATTGGAGAGCATCTGCAGGCCCGCGGCCGCGAAACCGCATAGCAGATAGAAGACGACGAAGCGCGCATGACCCATCGAGTCCTCGACGTTGTTGCCGAAGATCCACATGAACCACATGTTGCCGATGATGTGCATCCAGCTGCCGTGCAGGAACATGTGGGTAAGCACCGACGCCCAGCTCGGCGTGCCGGTCACCACGCAGTAGGTGTCCGGCCCGATCTGCACCCGCGTGCCGGCCGCCACCGACTGCAGCAGCTCGCCGGGAACCAGTCCCAGCGTGCACACCGAGCGCGACAGCGCAGGCTCTGTGCCGAGTCCCTGCACCAGCAGCCAGGCGGCGACGTTCAGGCCGACGATCGCGTAAGTCACGTACGGGGTGAGGAAATGCGGGTTGTCGTCGCGTATTGGGAACATGGCGGCATTGTAGCGAGCGCAGCTACCTGCGGTGCGCTGCCGCATTGCGCCTCCCAGTCGCATGACGGACCATTTGTTTTATAGACGCGCTGTCGGCAAAATAGCGCCCTGTCGGCGGGCTGGCAGGAATTGCATCTCTACAGGGAGTCCGTGCGAATGTTCGGCGAAAGTTTTCTCGGCCAGCGCGGCGACGCGCTGATCGACGTCGGCATGCTGTCGATCGTCGCGGTGGTGCCGATCCTGATCTGGTCGTGGGCGCTGGCGCGGGCAAAGCAGTGGGTCATGCACAAGCGCGTGCAGCTCACCACCGCCGTCGTCCTCGGCATCGTCGTGCTGATGTTCGAGGTCGACCTCAGCATGTCGGGCGGCGTGTTCGCCATCACTGCCACCAGCCCCTTCGCCGGCACCGCCCTGTTGAACTTCTGGATCTGGACGCACACCGCCTTTGCCATCAGCTCGACCGTGATCTGGCTGCTGCTGGTCATCGCGAGCCTGATCAAGTTCCCGAACCCCCCGCTCCCGTCGGCTTTCCCCACGCACCGCTACTTCGGCCGCCTCGGCATGCTCGCCATGCTCGGCTCCGGGGGCACCGCGGTGCCGATGTACTACTACGGCTTTTTTCTCTGAGGAGTCGCCATGTCCGCTAAGCCCGCTCCCGCCCGTCCCACCGCCCAGCTCGTCGACGTGCAACCACCCCGTGATTTCACGCGCCTGGTCGCGCGCGACTACCGCTACATACTGGAGAACACCATCAAGCCCTTCGAGGCGGGCGACATATTCCTCGGCTGCACCTACCTCAACGACCCCACCGACGACCACGCGGGACTGGGGCGCATCCTGCAGTACGACGCCAGCTTCAAGCCCAAGGGCGTGCTCTGGACCGAGGGTCACCGTCACCTGGTCATGGGCCTGAACTTCGATCGCGACGGCCTGCTCTGGGGCTTTGACATCCACACGCAGGCGGTCATCCGCGTGGACCGCTACGGCCGCCAGCTGCCCGTACTGCATCTCGAAGGGCGCGCCTTTGGCTCGGCCGCCTTCGCTGCCGATGGCAGCATCTACCTCGGCGAAACGCTGAAGGGCACGAAGCCCTACTGGGGCTCGCTCATGCAGTTCATCCCGGGCACCAACCGCATCGGCGACGGGCACCTGTTCAAGTTCGACCGGGAACTGAAGCTGGTGGCCGAGTACCCGACCGAGACCGCAAAGGAACTGTCAGGCTTCAAGGGCGTGACGCACATCGCGCTGCACCCCTCGGAGCAATACGTCACCTACACCACGGAAACCGGCAAGCGCCTGATGCGCTACGACGTCGTCAACCGGCAGCAGATGCCGGATCTCGCGCGGATCGAGGGCAGCGATCTCTACGACCGCAACTGGTTCATCGCGGTCGCGTACCTGCGCGACGGCCGGCTGCTGGTCACCCGCGGCGACAGCGTGGAAATGTATGCCGAGGGCGGCGAAATCATCCGCACCTACAGCCTGAAGCAGTTCGGCTACGGCTTCGCCCAGATCACCGTGTGCCACGACCAGCGCCACGCGCTGGCGGCCAATATCTTCAATGGCATCGCCTGCAAATTCGACCTCGAAAGCGGCGAGATCATCGCGCACGTGCAGACCGATCACGGCGGCCAGCGCCGCAGCCTCGCCGGCATCGCGGAGTTCGCCGGGCCCTGATGCCCGCGAGGTATGCGCCATGTTCATCAATTTCTGGTACGCGGCGGCGCTCAGCGGCAACCTCACCACCAGGCCGGTCAAGGTGCGCATGCTCGGCCAGCACTTCGTACTGTTCCGCGACACCAGCGGAGCCGCGCATTGCCTCAGCAACGTCTGCGTGCACCGCTGCGGCTCGCTCGCCGACGGCTGGGTCAGCGCCGGCCGTGTCGTCTGCCCCTATCACGGCTGGGAGTTCAATGGCGCCGGCCGGTGCGAACGCATCCCCTCGCTCGGCCCGGGACAGCCGCCGATGCCGGCCCGGGTGCGGGTGGACTCCTACCCGGTGCAGGAAAAGTACGGCATCGTATTCGTCTTCCTCGGCGATCTTCCGGACGACGAGCGGCCGCCGATCATGCCGCTTCCCGAGTGGCAGCAACCCGGCTGGCGCTGCACGACGCTCACTTTCTCACTTCAGGCAAATTACGCGCGGGTCGTGGAAAACGCCCTCGACCCGGGTCACGCCGAGTACGTCCACGTGGTCGGCAACAAGGGCCGCGACCCGGACTATCACCTGCCGGATTACGAGGTCAGCGAGGAGCCATGGGGCGCCGGCATGGAACTGAGGTTCAGGACCCAGGCCGGGGGACTGTTCAAGCACCTGCGCAAGGGCGAGAACGTCACGGTGGCCGGCACGACCTTTCACGGTCCGTCGCAGTTCGTCACGCGCATCCGCATCACGGATCGTATGTCGTCGTTCCAGTACGCGTTCGACACACCCGTCGACGAGTTCGAGACCCGCTCCTTTCTCGTCAACGCGCGCAATTTCTTCACCGCGCGGATATTCGACCGAATGGTGGACCGGCGCAGCTGGGTGATCATCAACGAAGACAGGGCCGTCATCGAGAAGATCGAGCCGGTGGCCCCGCCGCGCGGCACGACCGCGGACTTCTCGGTGAAAGCCGACGCCGTGCAGCTCGTCTACCGCCGCTATCTCGCCGACTGGGAATCGCGCGGCTGGCGCATCGACAGCGAAGCGATCCACCGCGAGCATCCCGCCTCTCGCCTGCACGTGATTCCCAGCCCCGGGCGGCGCGACTCGCGCAACTGGGTGTTCGACACCGTGCCGCTGGTGCCGGCGTCTCCGCGCATTGCGACCCGCTCCTCTGCCAGTTAGCCCGCGGCCTGATCCGGCTGACGGGGACGACCTTCCGAACTCGTTTGCGAAATCAGGCGAAACCCGGCGACGTCAAGTCACCTTCAGCGCGACAAACAGCAGCCCCAGGCCCACCATCAGCATCGAGCCCAACCGGACGGTCATCGTGGTGGACAACATATCCATCCTGTTGTCGATGCGGCCGGAAAGGATCTCCATGTCCTGGCGCGACTCGGCGACTTCGGCCTTCGTCGTCGACAACCCGCTTTTCTATAAGGAGAACAATCGCATGCTGGTCGGGGATGCGCAAAAGATGCTGGAGAACGTGCTGGCAGCTCCGAAGTTTCCTATCCGCTGCGTGAAGGTTCCAGTTCACCGATTGAAAGGTGTTTCCCCAGGCGTCTAACTCTGCATCGATTTCCGTGAGAGGTCATGGAGCGCGCGTCGTGAACCCGGGTCAGCCGCAACGTGTAGAGACCGTCATCATCGGCAGCGGTTTCTCGGGGCTCCTGGCGGCCATCCGCCTGCAGATGAAGGGCGGCAACGACTTCATCATGCTGGAGCGTAGCCCCGAGCTGGGCGGTACCTGGCAGGTGAACTCCTATCCCGGCGCCGAGGTGGATGTCCCCACCAGCCTGTACTGCATCTCCTTCATCCCGTACCCGTTCAGCAAGACCTTTGCTCCCCAGAGCGAGCTGCTGGCTTACACGAACCACATCCTCGACCGGTACGGCCTGCGCCGGAAGGCGCGGGTGAACCAGACGGTGACCCGGCTCAACTTCGACGAACGGGGGTGCCTGTGGCACGTGGAGACCGCGTCGGGGGAGAGGTACGCCGCCCGCTTCGTGATCGACACCAGCGGGGTGCTGGCCAACCCCCACACGCCGCACATCAGGGGCGCGGAGGCCTTCCAGGGAGCGATGTTCCACTCGGGGCACTGGGACCACTCCGTCCAGTACGAGGGCAAGCGGGTCGGGGTGATCGGCTCGGGCTGCTCGGGGGCCCAGATCGTGCCGGCCATCGCCGGCAAGGTGGCCCGCCTGACCCTGTTCATGGGCAAGGCCCAGTGGATCCTCCCGCGCGCCGACCGCCGCTACGGCGCCTTCGAGCGCACAGTCCGAACGCTGCCAGGCATCCGACAGCTCATCCGCGGGCTCGTCTTCGCGTTCTACGATCTCCGCTTCGTGGCCTTTCGCCGCTATCCGGGTACAGCGGGCCTCAGGCGCCTCATCAAGGGTCACTACCGGCGGCGGCTGCAAAGGGACCTTGACCGTTACATCCAGAATGAGCAGCTGCGCCGCCACATGCTGCCGGACTACGAGCTGGGCTGCCGGCGGGTCATACCGACCAATGACTACCTCCCCGCGCTGGCCCGGGACAACGTGGACGTCGATATCAGCGGCATCGAGTGCATCACGCCCCAGGGCATCCGGACGAAGGATGGCAGGGACATTCCGCTGGACGTCATCGTCTTTGCCACGGGCTATTTCGCCTACTCGGACATGCGAAAGGCATTGACGTTCGACGTGCATGGCCTGGGTGGTCGCCATCTCAACCGCGAGTGGGAGCAGGAGGCAGTCTCCTACAAGGGCATCACGGTGTCCGGATACCCCAACTACTTCAAGGTAAACGGGCCGAACACCGGTTCCGGCCACAGCTCGCAGATCTCCTACATGGAGGTGGCCACCGATTACATCGTCCAGGCCATCTCCGCCGTGAAGCGCGACGGGACCATCAGGGCCATCGATGCCAGGTCCGAGCTTCAGGCGGCCTACGTCGCCGACATGAGGAGAAAGATGCAGAAGACGGTCTGGCAGAACGCGACCTGCACCGCCTTCTACCGGAAGAACATGACTGGGGAGGTCACCAGCCTCTCTCCGGAGCCGGTGACCCGGTTCATCCTGTCGCGGAAGTGGTTTCGCCTGGGCGACTATCGTCGGCTGCGGTGAGGGCGGACAGGAAATTCAAACCCCGTGTAGTCACCGGTGGTGGCCGTGCCCGTGCCGGGCGTGGCACGTCCCTGAGGGCGCGGGTCGCCGGCCGATGCCGGCGGGATATTCCGCGCCTGCGCGCAGTGCTGGGTGGTGAGTGAGAGGAGATGTACTTTGGCCCGGTGCCCGACCTCGAGCTGCGCTGGTTACCGGTGACGTTCAGGGGTTCCCGTGCGTCTGCGGCGAGCCGACCCGAGGGCGACGAGCGCGCCGCCGAACAGCCAGGCAGCGGCGGGGAGCGGCACTGTTGCGAGCGGCGGCGGCAGGTCACATAGCTCCAGGATTTCGCCGTTGTCGATATAGCAAGGTCCCGCGGCAAACGTCCACGTATAGCCGGTGTTGCTTCCCCCCGATGTCGCGCAGCCGTTGGCATTACCGGGTGCAAAGGGATTGCAGGAAGCATTGGAGAGCATGAGCGTCGTACCCGTCCAGCTCACGAACTTGGTGTTGTTGAACGCGCTCAATGATTGCTGCGGGCCGAGCGCCATGTCGTCGCCGCCGATCACGCGGGTGGTGGAAGTGCCGGGCCCCCATGAAACCGTGGACTCGTCGAGAAAGTTGGCGCCAAAGTTGTAGTTGCCGCACAGGCTCGCTCCCACATTGGCACCGAAGTTACCTTCGCTGCAGACGTAGGACGCGGCCGAAGCATTCCCGCCATTACTTAGCACCAGGCCGGTGATGGAGTGCCGGAACAGGGTGGTGGTGGGCGCGATGCTGAAGCGGACATCAAAAGTGCCGCCGGTCTGGGATAGCAGGCCGGTTGCATGGTCATAGCTCCAGCTCGCCGTCGATGAGGAAATATTGCCGGCGGTAGACCCGCCACCAGAGTAGGTTGTGAAGCTCGTGAGTACTGCGGCGAACGGCGCTGCGCCAGCATCGGTGGCGCTCAATGCCGAGGCCAGTGCTGCAGCAATCAGCGTAGGTTTCTTGTTCATCTTTATATACGCCTGGATGAAACCGGGCGTTCAATATCATTGCACAGATAGTCGCCCGCGCGTTACCGGTACGTTTTCGGTGCGGCGAGCCCGCGGGTGAGGGAATCCGTCAAGGGCAAGCCGTCGGCGCCATGGCGGTCGGTCAGGCGCGGGGTGTTTTCGCGGCAACGTTAGTTAGCGTCGGCGAGGCAGCTTTACGGCCAGGAAGCGAGGAAAGCCAAACAAGCCAAGTCCGGCACCTTACGTCAAATCTCACCCGTTCGAACACCGGTCCCTTCTCCAACCTCGATGCTTCGGGCCGCGCTGCGATCACGCTGATCGTGGGTTCAGATGTCGAGGCGGTCGTTGAAGGTTTTGCCGTAAAGCCGGGCGACGACGGCGCGCCTCCGCCCGACAGACGTCCTTAATCGGATTTCCACTTGATGTTGCAGCCGATGCTCGGCTTCTGCTCCGCGGACGCCGGGCGCCCGGCGAGCACCGCATCCGCCGCCGCGCGGAGATCCGCGCCGGTCACCGGCACGGCATTGCCCGGACGGCTGGCGTCGAACTGGCCGCGGTAGGCGAGCCGGAGCGCGGCGTCGTAGAGGAAGAAATCCGGCGTGCAGGCGGCCTGGTAGGCGCGCGCCACCGCCTGGGTCTCGTCGAAGAGAAAGGGGAAGCCGAAGCCGAACTTCTTCGCCACCTCGCGCATCCTCTCCGGCGCGTCGTCCGGGTACGCGAGCGGATCGTTGGCGCTGATCGCGACGACCGCCAACCCCTTCGGCTGGTACTCGCGCGCGAAGCGCACGAAGGCCTCCCGGATGTGCTGCACGAACGGGCAGTGGTTGCACCAGAACGCCACCAGCAGCGCGGGGGCCTCGCTGAAATCGTCGCGACGCACCGTGCGCCCGTCGGTGTCGGGCAGCGCGAAATCGGGGGCGGCCGAACCGAGCGCCGCCATCTTGGATGCAGTCTTCGCCATTACTGCTGCTCCTTGAGGAACTCGTTGAAATCCCCCGGCACCGCCTGCTGCAACATGCGCCGCACCATGGTGAGCGGCGCCATCGGCGCCTCCCCGTAGGCGACCATCTTCCAGGCGCCGTCCTTGCGGCGAAACACCGCCATGACGCGGTCCCAGCTCGTCATCGCCGGCATGCCCTTCACTTTGATGTCGAAGTCGAGCCGGTAGGTGGCCATCGCGAGATCCGGCGCGAGGTAACGCGCCCGCACCTGCGAGTAGCGATTGCGGATGCCGTCGAGCACCTTCACGCCCGGCTTCGGGTTGAAGTAGGCGTTCAGACGCGCCCAGCCGTGCATCGGCGGGTCGATCTCTTCGGCGAGGTAGATCACGTCCGGGTCGTCCCGGTCCCAGAGCTCCAGCAGCGCCGCGTAGTCCTGGCGGTTGTAGACCTCGGCGTAGCCGTCGAGCCAAGCCTGCAGCTCCGCCCCGAGTTCCTCGTTCGCATTCCCCGCCATCGCCACGCTCCCGCAGAATGACACCATCAGCAAAGCGGATATTCGCCGCATCGCAGTCCTCCGTTTCAAGGGCTCATTATGCGACTGCCCGCAGCCGCGTGCCGATCGGTTAGCATCTGCCAAGGACGCTCGCCCGGGAGACCGCCGATGAGCACGCCGATTTCCATCCAGATCATCTCTGACATCGTCTGTCCCTGGTGCTACATCGGCAAGCGCCGCCTGGAGAAGGCGCTCGCCGAGCGGCCGGACGTCGCGGTCGAGGTGACCTGGTTTCCCTATCAGCTCAGCCCCGACCTGCCGCGCGAAGGCAAGGACCGTCGCGAGCATTACGCGAGCATCTTCGGCGAGGAGCGCGCCCGCCAGATCATGGACCGCATGAAGGAGACGGGCGTGGCCGACGGCATCGCCTTCGACGCGCCGCCCGGCGCGCGCTCGCCGAACACGCTGTCCGCGCACGTGCTGCTGTACTGGGCCTCGCGCTCGGCCGGCGTCGACCAGAACGCGCTCGTCGAGAAGCTCTTCGCCGCTCATCACGAGCGCGGCGAGGACATCGGCAGCCACTACGTGCTCGCCGGCATCGCGAGTGAAGTCGGCATGAACGCTGCCGAAGTGCTCAAGGGCCTGCAGGAGGGCACCGACGAGGACACGGTCCGCTCGCTCATCGAGCAGGCCCGCCAGGCCGGCGTGTCAGGCGTGCCCTTCTTCATCATCGACGGCCGGCACGGCCTGTCCGGCGCGCAGCCGCCCGAGGCGTTCACCCGGCTGCTGGACGAGATCACCGGCGACGCCGGCATGCGGGCGGCTCACTGAGCGCCGCGCAGTCGCGCGCCGAGCGCGGCTGCCAGCGTGTAGAGCAGCACGGCGTGAGCCGCCACGAGCGTAAGCCACTTTGCGGTCGTCACGAGTGCGGCCAACATGGCGAGCGCGTCGTGACGCTGCGGGAACGATGCCACGAGGAAGATGCCCAGCGCGTTCTCGGCGTAGTCGCAGAGCATCGCCGGCAACGGCGCGAAGATCAGCAGCCGGCGCCGGTCGCCCGCGGCAAATGCGCGCCGCGAGGCGCAGCCGATCGCGGTCACCAGGAAGCCCGTGTAGACCAGCGCCCACGCGATATCGAGACCCAGGCGAAACTCGATGTAGTCGCGCCGGCCGGCCTCGCCCCAGCGCGGCAACTGCTCGTAGAGCTCGTCAGGCGTGTAGAAGAACTGCCGGTCCGGGGCACCCCAGTCGCCTGCGTAGGCCCGGCTGGCCGCGCTTTGCTGCGGCATCACTGTGGCGAGAAACAGCGCGTAGGCCGCGGTGGCGAGCAGCAACGCCGGCACCGTCGCGCGGCGATGCAGGGCATCCGTTGTGCGCCGCAGTCGGTCCAAGCGCTGACCCTCTGGAAGAAGTTCCCCCGGCGCGGGCTCCCGCTGCGTTGGCTTACCGGTCCGTCCGCCCCAGAATAGCGGCAGTCCAACCAGGCCGCACCCGGCAGCGGCAGGCGGATTCGGCCCCATGAGCGACGAAACCAAAACTTACCCGGCCCTCGACAAGCCCGAGGAGGACTGGCGGCGGCTGCTCGAGCCCGAGCGCTTCGGCGTCCTGTTCGAGGAGGACACGGAGCGGCCGTGGACCAGCCCGCTGAACGACGTCAAGCAGGAAGGCACGTTCATCTGCGCGGCCTGCCACCTGCCGCTGTTCGAAACCAGCGGCAAGTTCGACAGCGGCACCGGCTGGCCGAGTTTCTTCAGGCCCATCGATCCGGCCCGCATCGCCACCCGGCGCGATTTCCGGCTGCTCGTGCCGCGCACCGAGTACCACTGCGCGCGCTGCGGCGGCCACCAGGGTCACGTGTTCAACGACGGGCCCGAGCCCACCGGCAAGCGCTACTGCAACAACGGGCTGGCGCTGCTGTTCGTGCCGCGTGGGCAGCCGCTGCCGCCGCTGCGCGAGTGAGTCAGGCGAAATAGCTCGCCTCGTCGAAGGTCCACACCCAGCGCGGGCGCATCGCCACCAGCACGGTGAGCACGATCCCGTTGATGAACCCCTCGGCCAGCGCGAGCAACGGCAGAAACAGCAGGTGATCGCCGGAGGGCACAGCGGATCCACCCGCGCCGGCCGCCGCGAGGATCGCCGCGGCGGCGAGCGCGGCCACTGCCATGGAGCAGGCCGCCGCCAGGTACGCGTTGAGGTAGATGTAGACGAAGAAGTTGCGCGGCAGGAAACGCCGCACCAGGCGCAACAGGCCCCAGGTGACGCCCGCCGGCAGCAGAAAGAGCACCAGCGCGTTGGCCCCGAGCGCGCTCCAGTCGCCGTGACCGAGCAGGCAGGCGGCAATGAGCACCGGCACGGAGGCCAGGCAGGCGAGCTGCCAGCCGAACATCAGCGTGAGCGTCGTGACGCCGAAGAAGTGATAACCCGGCGCCACTTCGAGGCCCGTGCGAATGGTCCACAGCAGCATCACCGCCACGCAGCCCGCGCCGAAGGCGTGCTGCATTTCAGCCGCGCGCAGGCGCGCCCAGGGCGCCGTGCGGGCCGCGGCCGCGAGGGTCGCGACAGTGCACACGGCGCCGAGTCCCAGCCAGGCGGGGGTGAGGCTTGCCGCAGTGAACTCCATGCGCCCGACAGCTTAACCGTCGCGCCCGGCTCTGGGTTATAAATCAGCGACCGACTTGTCGGGGAGACCCGCCATGCGCTCGAAGTTCGCCGCAGCGTCGCTCGTTCTGCTGCTTTGTGCCACCCCCGCCCTGCCCGATACGCAGGGCAACCAGGCACCGGCGCTGCTCGCGGCGTCGCTCGGCACCACCGCCCGCGTGCACCAGTCCGGCAACGCGCTGCTCACCAGCCAGCCCGGCGCGCAGGATCTCGCGCTCGCGAGGGAGCGTGGCATCCGCACCGTCATCAGCCTGCGCCTGGCCGGCGAGCCGGCGGCCTTCGACGGGCGCGCCGCCGCGATGCGACTCGGCCTCGCCTACCACAACGTGCCGTGGAACGGCTCGGCGGAACAGGCCGACGGCGTATTCGACGAGGTACGCCGGCTGCTCAACGCCACCGCGGAGCCCCTGCTGCTGCACTGCGGGTCCGGCAACCGGGTCGGCGCGGTGTGGATTCCCTGGCGCGTGCTCGACCGCGGCGTCCCGCTCGAGGCCGCGGTGGCGGAAGCACGGACCATCGGGCTGGTGAGTCCGGAGTTCGAAGCGCAGGCGCGCGACTACGTGCGGCGCCGGCAGGAAATGCGCTAGGGCCTGATGCCGCTGTTTCTCGTCTACCTGCGCGACCGCGAGGACAACGCCGGAATCCGCGCCCGGCTCCTGCAGGCGCACATGGACCACGTCGGCGCTCACCTCGCGGCGATCCGCCTCGGCGGGCCGCTGCTGCGCGAGCCGACCGGGCAGCCGGAGGGCGGCATGCTGCTGGTCGAGGCGGCCGACGTGGCCGAGGTACGCCGCATGGTCGAAGCGGACCCGTACTACCGCGCCGGCCTCTGGGAGGAGGTACGGATTCACCCGTTCAGGGAAATCATCAACGCCTGGCGTCCTCCGGCGTGATCGACGGCTACGAACTGTGCCGCTGGCTGCACGTGCTGGTGATGGGCTACTGGCTCGGCAGCGACATCGTCGTCAACGCGGTCACACACTACTTCACGCACGCCGAGCGGCTCGCACCCGACGAGCGCGAGCGCCTGTGGCAGTTCCTGCTGCATATCGACCAGCACCCGCGCAATGCCATGGTCCTCTCGGTGCCGCTCGGCTTCACGCTGGCCGGCAGCCTCGGCCTGGTGGCGATCGATCGCGCGGGCCTGTGGGCCATCTGGCTCGCGAGCGCGTTCTGGTTTGGCTTCATGTGGTGGGTTCATCTCGGCCGCAACGGCGCGCACGGCACGGCGTTGCGCACCTGGGACTGGCGCCTGCGCTACGCGCTGATCGCGCTTTTTTCCGGCCTCGGCGCGTTTGCGCTTCTCACCGGTCGGGCCGTCGCAGCGCCGTGGCTGGCCGTCAAGCTGCTGCTCTTCGCAGCGGTCATGGCCTGCGGTCTCGGGATACGTCACTACATCGGCGAGATTACGCGGGCCTGGCCGGGCTTCCTGCAGACCGGCTCCACGCCGGCGTTCGAGCAGCGCATCCGCGCCGCCATGTGGCGCGGCACCTACGTGCTCTGGCTTCTCTGGGCGCTGCTCGCCGCGATCGGCTACCTCGGCGTCGCCAAACCCGTCTGGTAAGACCAAGGGTCGCGACTGAAGTCGCTCCTACAGGACGCTGGTCGGCGTTGCGTGTGGTGTCGGCGTGGCGTGAGCGACGGGGCCGAGCGCAGCGGAAGCCGACGGAGCGCGGAACAGGGACGCGCGCAGCGAGCGTACCGGCGAAGAACCGGAAGTTCAGACCCCTTGGCCGACGATCAGTCTGACCCCTGTTTCAGCAGCTCATTGAGCTCCACGGTGTAGCCGTCCGGATCGGTGAGCGTGCTGACCATCACCGGGATCACGCCCTTGCCGTCGTAAGCCGGATAGGTGGTTCGCTCGGGCTCTTCTATCACACGCACGCCGGGTAGCTGGCGCGCGGCCTCGAACCGGCGCGCGACATCTCTGGTGTTGAACACGAACACCATGCTGCCGATGCTGAACGGTTCCGGCGCGGCGGCGATGGGTTTCCGCGGCTTGTAGTACTGGATGAGGCCGATCATGCCGACGAAATCGTCGTTGGCGCGCAGGAAGACGAGCCGCAGGGAACGTTCGGCGGAGGCGTCGTCGGCAGCGTCCCGCGGCGTGCGGATCACCTGGTCGTAAACGACGCGCAGACCGAGCGCGTCGCGGTAGAACCGCAGCGTCGCCTCCATGTCGCGCACGATGAGCGTGGTGCGCCGCAGGTCAATCGGGATGCGCTCCGTCTCGGCCACCGGCGCGGCGCCGACGAACTCCGGGGCACCGAGCAGCATGGCGAGGACCCCGATGAGCGGAAATGACAGGCGCATGGTCGTTGCCTCCGCTGACCCGTGCGCCGCAGTATAGTCATTGCCCTGCAGGGGAAGGAGCTGCCATGAACCGCGAACCATCATTCTCCCGCCGTCTGTTCGTCGCCGGCGCCGCCGCACTCGCCGGGACAGGCAACGCCGCGCGGGCCGCCGCTGCCGAGGCCCCAGCGGCGGTCTCGGTGCCCGCCAACGGCCGCGAATACCCGCGCGTGCCGCTGCGCCGGGACACGGTCGTGATCGGCGCGGTGCAGTCGCGGGTGCGCGCGGTCGACGGCAAGGCACCCGCGAAGGGCATGCGCGAGAACCTCGCCCATATGCTGGAGCTCATCGACAAGATGCAGTTCTACGGCGGCACCAAGGATCTGCTCTGCTTTCACGAGTTCCCGCTGCAGGGCTGGAATCCCTGGGACCGTCGCGAGCTCGAGCGGCTCTCGATCGACATCCCCGGGCCCGAGACCGAGGCGATCGCCGCGAAAGCGAAGCAATACGGCTGCTACATCCAGTTCGGCGCCTACGCGCGCGACGCCGACTGGCCGGGGCACGTGCTGAGCATCACCTCGATCATCGGCCCGAAGGGCGAACTGGTGGCCCGCGACTGGAAGGCGCGCAACATCGTCGGCGTGTTCCCCGACTTCGAGCTGGTGACCACCACCGTCTACAACGTGCTCGACCGCTATGTGGAAATGTACGGCGAGGACGCGGTCGTGCCGGTGCACCAGACCGACATTGGCAACCTCGCCACCTCCTCCACGCAGCTCGAGCCGGAACTCTTCCGCGTGATGGCGATGAAGGGCGCAGAGATCCTGCTGCGCACCGCCTCCGGCGGCTTCGAGGCGGAGGACATCCGCATGGTGTCGCGCTACAACCGCGTGTACTCGGTGATCGTCAACAACGCGGTCTCGCCGGGCAATCCCGGCTTCCTCGACGACCCGGGCGGACGCTCCGGCGGCACCGCGATCTACGGCCCGCGCGGCGAGGTGGTCGCCAAAGCCGGCTCGAAGTTCGAGCAGGACGTCGAGGCGCGCATCCCGATGGCACCGTTCCGCGCCGGCCGCCGCATACCCGAGGTGCACATGCCGCTCTATGAGGCGGCCTTCCGCCGGTACCGGCCGCGGCACGCCCCGGGGCTGTTCACCGCTTACCAGCCGACGGATCTGCGCGACGCCAAGCGTTACCTCGACGAAAAGGACCGCTGGCGCTGAGCGCCCCTCTTGCCGCTGGTGTTACTGAACAGTAACATCGCCGCCGATGACCGAGAGCGCGCGAACCGCCCCGACCCCGAGCAGCCGCGAGACGACGGAGACGGCGCTGCTCGATGCGCTCGAAACCGTGCTGCTGCGCGACGGGCTGCGCAATCTCACGGTCAACGCCGTGGTGGACGCAGCCGGCGTCGGCAAGCCGCTGCTGTATCGCTATTTCGGTGATCTGCCGGGCCTGGTCCGCGCCTGGAGCCAGCGGCGCGGATTCTGGGCGGAACTGCGCGAAGAGGCGGCGCCCCGCGACGACGGCGGCCACAGTGACCGGCAGTTTCGCGACCGGATCACCGAGGAGCTGATCGGCGCCGCCGAGTATCTCCATGCCCATCCCGTCAATCTCGAGTTCCTGGCCGAGGAACTCACCGCCCGGTCGAACGTGTCGGAAGCCTTTGCCGAGGCGCGCGACACGCACCGCCGGCCGTTCATGAGAGCCATGCTGAAAGACGAGCGCTACCTGCGCCGGGACAACCACCGGGTCATCGTCGTCCTCTACGCGGCACTCGTCTATCTCGCGATGCGCTCGCGACGGTCCCCGCACTTCATGGGGCTGCGCCTCGACACGGCGGAAGGATGGCGCGACGCCCTCGCCATGGTCCGCGAGATGGCGCAGCTGGTGGCCGAGCCTCGCACCGAAGCCGTGCGCGTCCCGGCGAAGAAACCACGAACCCGCTCCCGATCAGCGAAAAGGTAGTCCGATATGCATCCCCGCCACGCGTTATACCGGTACGGTCTGGCCATCCTGTTACTCGCCGGCATGGCGCTCCCGGCGTTCGGCCAGGTGAACCAGAAGAAATACGAGGGTTATTTCCTCGTCGGGCAATTCGGCGAGATCTGCACGATGTGCGAAGCGGTGGTCCTGTGTGAGGAGGCGCCAGCCCCCATAAGCTCGACCGCGGTACCGGAAGGCGGCAGCTTCACCCTCTATCACCTGCACACGCGCACCTTCTGGTCCCAGGTAGCCACGATCTGGGAATGGTTCATCAGCAACTTCAACTCCGGTCTGCTGGCCGCCGGCCACGAACGTCCGGTCACGGTGCATGCCGTCGAGAACGGCGCGTGGCAGCCGCCACTCGAAGCACAGATGCGGGTCGCGCTGGAACCCGCGCTGCTGACCATCAGCGATGGATACGAGATCGACCGCCAGAGCCGCCGCTGGCGGCAGTCTGCGGACGGCGCGGCCCGCGGCTACTGCGAGCGGTTGCCGTTATGGGATTCGATCGCCGCCATAAAAGCCCACACGCAGGAGGGAAACCGCAATGAGTAACGCCGCCGTCGTTCGGACCAGCGTCTGGTCCGGCGCCTTCATCCGCCAGCATCCGGTGCGGATGGCGGGCGTCGTGCTGAACATCGTCTTCCGGTTGCTGTTCGGCCTGTTCTGGCTCGCAGCCGGAATCAACAAGCTCAACAAGGGCTGGCTCACGACCGACATCGTGAAGCGCATCTTCGAGGACCGTCTGACCGAAATGCACCCCGACAGTTTCCAGGTCGCCTATCTGCAGGCCTTCGCGATCCCGCTCTACAAGGCGGTCGCCTGGGTGATCACCTTCGGCGAGCTCTACGTCGGCATCGGGCTGCTGCTCGGGCTGACAACGCGCTGGGCCGGTGCGGTGAGCTTCTTCATCCTGGTGAACATGTCGCTAGGCGGCTACTACGATGCCTCGCTGATCCCCTTCTTCACCCTCGCCCTAATATTCATCATCTGGCCGTCCGGGCAGTGGCTCGGGCTCGACGGCCCGCTGGCCCGCAAATACCCCGGATCGCGCTGGTTCCGCTAGCCGGCGGCAGCCGTGTCGCTGTCGGAGGTCCTTTACGGGATCGCGTTCTGCACCTTCATGATCGGGGCGGGCTGGTCGTTTCGTTCCGACGGCCGGCCCGCCGCGGTGGCGCTGCTCGCGCTCGGCGCCGCCATGGATTTCGGCCTTACCGGGCTGGTCAGTTTCGGGCCGGAGATGTTCAGCTTCGGCATCGCGGGCAGCAATTTTGCGATCGAGCTCGGCGCGATCCTCGGTGTAGTCGTGTGGTTGCTCGTCGTGGCGGCATTGATCACGTGGTGGCGCGGGCGCCGGCGGGTGTTTCACGCGCTGATCATGCTCACGCAACTCACCTGGTTCGTCGACTACCTGGCATTCCTGTACGGCATTCACACCTATCCGCTGAGTTGACGGACGCGGCACGCGGCGTCAGGTCGACGCCCGCATCAGTCCCACCAGCGGCCCCGCCCGCAGCCCGTCACGCCGGCCGCGCAGATACCGCTCGTTCGCGGCTTGCGGGCTGAGATACTCGATCTCGCTGAAACCGAGCGAACGCATCTCGGCCATCAGTTCCTCCGGCGTGAACCGCAGCTGCCAGGGCTCGCCCGCGTCGCGCATGAACCCGAACACCTCCTCGTTCAACGCGGCGAAGCGTTGCGGCAGCACCGCGCCAAGCAGGGCGAAATCGAACACGACCTCGCTCGGCGGCGCCTGCGTCGCGACGAACCCGAGCGTCTCGCCAAAGCTCGCGCGCGGCAGGTAATAGCTCACCCCCACCCAGGTGAAGAAGGCCGGCGCCCTGCGGTCGAAGCCGGCGGCCGCGAGTCCCGCGCCCGGGTCCTGCCGCGTGAAATCGACCGGCACGAAGCGCAGGTTCCGTGGAATCGTCAGCGCGGCCTCGGCCAGCCGCGCGCGTTTCCAGCGCTGCGTGTCGGGATGATCGACCTCGTAGATGGTCGCAGCCGCGGCCGCCGCCGGCTGGCGCCAGGCGAAACTATCGAGGCCGGCGCCGAGGATCACGTACTGGCGGGTGCCCGCGGCGAGCGCGCGATCGAGCGCGTCCTCGGCGAAGCGGCTGCGCATCATCATCATCGAGCGGATGAGCAGCATGCCCTCGGCGCGGAACGTCGCGGCTTCCGCCGACATCTGTGCGCGCGTATCCGGGCCGATCAGCCGCCCGGCAAGCGGGTCCTCGAATACCAGCGGTGGCTCGTCGAGCAGCGGATGGAGCGCGCGGATCATCGCGGCCCACTCCGCCATCACGCTCGGCTTACCCTCGATCATCGCGAGTCATCATTTGTTGACAGTGTTTATACACTCTCCTAGTCTCTCAACATGTTATCCGGCCGCAGCTACTCCGTCGCGGAGCTTTCCCGTCACACCGGATTCGACCGGCGCACCATCGTCTATTACATCCAGCAGGGCCTGATCGAGCGCCCGGGACGGCGGGGGCCGAACACCCGCTACCCGGCCGAAACCCTGGCGCGGCTGCAATTTATCCGTGGAGTCAAGGAGTTACAGCAGCGGGGCGAGCTGATGAACGTGACCCTGGCCGACATGCGCCGCGCCATCCTGGCGCAGGATGCGGCCGGTTTGCAGGGCCTTCTCGACCGCGATCTGCCCGTGGCGGAGGTCGAACCGTTGCTCGCCGTCGCCCTGGTACCGGCCGCTTCGGCCAGCGCGGTGGCGACGGCCCCGCCGCCGGCCAGCCCTCCGCCAGAGCCGGCGCCTGCCAATGGCGAGACCGCGCCGGGCGCAAAACCCGCCGACCCGCCCCCGCGGGAACGCCGCGCCTTCGGACTGGCCGATGCCAACGTCCGGCAGCGGTTCGCCCCGGGTGGCCCGCGGCCGGCTGCGCCGGAAGCATCACCCGCCGATCTGAGCCCTCCACCGGCGCCCGTTGCTCCACCCCGCGCCGCGGCGCCGTCGCCATCGACGCCCGTCCCTGCCCGTTCGCCGGCCGACGCGGGCGACACCGACCTCGGCAGCCTGCTGCGCGAGCTCGAGATCCGCCCGGCCATGTCCGGCCGCCGGCTCTTACCCGGCGCCGCCGAGCAGTGGACCGAGATCCCGATCACGAGCCGGGTGTACCTGTCGGTGCGCGGGTTATCGGCGGAGGACGCCCCGCTCGCCGACGCCACTGCGCGCGCGCTGAAGAGGCTGTTGCGCGGGCCCTGATCACGATCGGCGCCGGGCGTCGCGGTGTTCGCGCCGAACGTCGATCGAGTCGGGGAAGATCGTCTCCATATGAAACGGCCGGCGCGCGACCTCGCGCACGGTTGTGCCGTGGCCTGGCGCGCTGCGCCACCGCGCCGCGCTCAACGCAGCTTCGGCATCACCTGCTCGGCGAACAGGCGCGTCTGGCGGACCATCGCTTCCTGGCGCGCGCCGTGCGGACTCGGCACCGGCGAGCCGCCGAGCAGATACACGTGGTCGAGCCCCATCGAGAGCAGCGCGCCGAGACGCTCGAGACACTTCGATGGCGGGCCGCAGATGGAAAACCAGTCGACGAACGCATCGTCCACCATCGCGAGATGCTCGCCCTCATTCTGCGCGTGGCGCGCCATGTCGTAGGCGGACTTCATGCGCACCGCCAGCGACTTCAGCTGCGGCGGCAGGTGCTCGACCGGCGAGTCCTTCATGCCCGCAAAATGCGCCACCATGCCGGCGATCATCCTGCCGAGGTCTATTGCGCGCTGTTCGTCCGCGTCGCACACCAGGTTGACGTAGGCGCCGACGCTGAGCGTCGAGCGCTGGCGGCCGGTTTCGGCGAGGCGCGCGTTCAGGGTGTCGAGCGCCCAGCGCAGACGCTCGGGCGCCGCGCCGACTGCGAAGGACACGCGATCGGCAACGTCGGCGGCCATGCGTATGGTCGCAGGCCCCGTGCAGGCGATGTCGATCGGCACCCTCGTGAGCGCGCCCGGCGCGAGCCAGCGCATCCGCGAGACCGTTTCCCCGCGCATCACCTCCTCGCCTAGCAGGTAGGCGCGCACCTGCTCGACATACAGGCGCAGTTCCGCGGTCCTGGCATTGCGCCGGCCAATGTGGGCCGCCGAGGAATCGCCGCGGCCGATGCCGCAGCGGGCCCGCCCGCCGGACTCGATCTGCAGCGTGGCGAGCGCGCCCGCGGTGACCGAGGCATCGCGCGTGAAGGGGTTGGTGACGCCTGTGCCGAGCTTCAGGCGCGTGGTGCGCGCCGCGGCCAGGCTCAGCTGCCCGTAAGGGTCGGGGCTCAGGCACTGCGTATCCGGGCAGGCGAGCGCGTCGAAGCCCATCGATTCGAGTTCCGCCGCGAGCCGCGCCGTGTAACCCGGCGAGGGCTCCATCACGACGCCGAACTCGGTCACTACTTGTGTTCCCGGTGGGAGGCGAAGGCGATGCGGTCGAGCACGCCGAGCAGCACGGCGGAAACGACGAAGGTCATGTGCAGGATCACGTACCACATGATCTTGTCGTTCGCGACCTGTTGCGCATCCATGAACACACGCAACAGATGGATCGAGGAGATCGCGACGATGGACGCGGCGACCTTGAGCTTGAGCGTGCCGGCGTCGAGCTTGCCGAGCCAGCCGAGCGTGTCGGTCGCGGCGGCGTCGATCCGCGAGACGAAATTCTCGTAGCCCGAGAACATCACCATCACGATCAGGCTGCCGACCAGCACGATGTCGATCATCGCGAGCACCGTCAGCACGAGGTCAGCCTCGGTGGCGCTGAAGGCGTGCGTGAGGACGTGGAATGCCTCCTGGAAGAACTTCATGCCGAGCGCAATCAGCGCCAGCGACAACCCGATGTACAACGGCGCGAGCAGCCAGCGGCAGGCAAAGAGCAGCGTCTCGATCCAGCGCTCGAGCGCCGAGGGGGTGACGGGCAGCTGGTCGGTCATTCGCCGGTGCCACGCACACGCGGGCGCAGGTCGCCCGCGCCCGGCCGCGCGGCCGTCCACTCCGCGGCGCTCTGCGCCGAGGCGACCAGTTGCACCGTCTCGCCGCCGGCCACACGGCCGCTTCGAGACGCCGGCGTATCGCCACCACAACCGGGCAGCATCGTGACCCCGACCAGCAGGGATATCAGCGGGAGGGTTATCGTTTTCATGGGGGCGCCATTGTAGCCGCGCGGTAGCGGAAAATGGGGACATTCCTGATTTCGCGCGAAATCAGGAATGTCCCCATTTTCCCCGCTAACATGCAGTCATGAGCGAACTCGACGACCTGCGCCGGCGCCTGCGCCAATTCGCCGCCGAACGCGACTGGGAGCAGTTCCACACGCCGAAGAATCTCTCGATGGCGCTCGTCGCCGAGGCCGGCGAGCTGGTCGAGCACTTTCAGTGGCTTACCGCAGAGCAAAGCGCGACGCTGCCTGCGGACGAGCGCGCGGCCGTCGCGGCGGAACTCGCCGACGTGCTGCTGTACCTGCTCATGCTCGCCGACCGACTCGATATCGACCTCGCCGAGGCGGCCCAGCGCAAGATCGAAGCGAACGAGCGCCGTTACCCGGCCGACCGGGTGCGTGGCAAGGCGGATAAATCCCGCCTGTAGGAGCGACTGCAGGAGGGACTGTAGGAGGGACTTTAGTCCCGACCAAGTCATCCTGCAGGGTTCATGATCCGCACGTGTCGGAGAGACTTCAGTCGCGACGGACGCGAGTTCACACGCCGCGGCGTCGCGCCTTGCGCCGCTCCTACTCCGGCACCAGCCAGTGCGCGAGGCTCCGTCCGGGGCCCGCGATCGCAAGCCGCTCCGCGAGCCACGGCAGGAGCGAGGCGATGCTCGTCTCGAGCCCGAACGGCAGGTTCACCACCAGCATGCCGGAACCGCGCAACCCGGCGAAGCCATCCGCCTGCACCCGGAGCTCGGCGCGATAGATGCGGCGGATGCCGGTTGCCGCGATCTTTTCCGGGAAGCGCTGCGCCGCTCGCTCGGCGAGCAACGGGTACCAGACCATGTAGACCCCGGCCGGCCAGCGATGGTGGCAGGCCGCCAGCAGCCCGGCCACCCGGCGAAGGTCGTCCTTCACCTCGTAGGACGGGTCGATCAGCACCACGCCGCGCCGCTCCGGCGGCGGGCAGAGTGCCGGCAGCCCCTCGAAGCAGTCGCGCTCGTGGATGTGCACCTGCCGGTCGCCGCCGAAGCGCCGGCGCAGGGCGGCCACCGCGCGCGGATGCAGCTCCAGCAACTCGAGGTGATCGCCCGGGCGCAGCAGCGCGCGCGCCAGCGCCGGCGAGCCCGGATAGAACCGCAGCGCACCGCCGCGGTTCATCGCCCGTACCACACCGAGGTAATCGTTTAGTTCCCCAGGCGGGGCCGCCGTATCGAGCAGCCGGGCTATCCCCTGCTGGTGCTCAGCGTTGCGCCGCGCCTCGCGGCTGCCGAGGTCATAGGCGCCGGACCCGGCGTGCCCGTCGAGCACGCGGATCGCGCCCGGCTTGCGCTGCAGGGCGCGGATCACCAGCGTAAGCACCGCGTGCTTGAGCACGTCGGCATGATTGCCGGCATGGTACTCGTGTTGGTAGCTGAGCATAGATCGGCAGATAATTACAAAGTCGGACGGAGCGCACAAAAGCGCGCGCCACGGCCCTGCGGCGCGCCTCGCGGATTGCTCCATCCGTCGGCAACCCGCGGTCCGGCGACGGCGCCTGAGCGGCGCCGAAAAACGTCAGTCAAGGCGAGCAGGTAACGATGGGACGCATTTTCGAAGTCAGAAAACACACGATGTTCGCGCGCTGGAACCGCATGGCGAAGCAGTTCACGCGCATCAACAAGGACA
>CAZFWB010000028.1:0-3324 GCA_964522655.1 uncultured Chromatiaceae bacterium
ACGTCAGCACGCGCCTGGTGACCGAGAGCCGCGAGACGGAGGTCAGTGCGGCCTTCGTCGCGGTCGCCGCCCTGCTGGCGTTGCAGGCGGCAGCGTTGTCAGTCCTGTGGTTCAACCGGATTTTGTAGGCGCCGGTTACCGGACCCGGGCGTCGCGGCCGACCACCGGAACTTCTTGTTAAAATGACCGCAGTCCTGACGTCGCATACGAACACCCGGGGGAGAACATCAATGACGACACTGAGCGAAATCTGGCTGCGCGTTGCTCGTTGCGCATTGTTAGCCTTGCTGGTCCCGCTCGGCGTGCTCGGCCTCGCGGCTTGCGGGCAGCAGGGCCAGGAACAGCAGGCCGCTTCGGCGAGCGCGGGGAGCGATGCGCCAGCCGCGCAGCCAGCCGGCGGAACGGAAGGCATGGATCAGTCGCAGATGGACCATGCCGCGATGGGCCACGGCGACCACGAGATGACGCCGGAGCAGTTCGCGGAACTGCGCCAGAAGATTCCGCTCTACGCCGTGCTCACCGACGAGCAGATCATGGAAAACATGGGCCGCATGCCGCAGGACTGGTGGGAAGTGCTCAGTACGGACGACATGCAGGGCAAGGTCGGCGTGCTGGCGCTCGGCCACGGCTACAGCATGGGCGGTAACGAGCAGTTCAAGGAAATGGTGTCGCCGATCGCCAAAAAGTACCCGACCGCGGTGGCCCCCGGCATGGCGATGATGTCCGGCTCGCACATCCAGAAGGCCGTTGACGCGCTGGTCAACGAACATGGCGTGGAGAAGATCGTCGTGGTGCCGATGGAGCCAGGCGACGAGAGTTCGCTTAACCACCAGTGGAAGTACCTGTTCGGCATGCGCGAGGAGGCGCCCTACCTGTCGGCTCCGCGCGTTCAGACGGATGCGGAGGTGGTGTTCACCACGTCGCCGGCCCCCGATCCGCTGATGGCGGAGATCATGCGCGACCACGCGCTGGAGGTCGCGAAGAACCCGGCCAGCGCGCGCCTGATCATCGTGTCGCACGGCCCCGAGACGGTGGAGGACAATCCGCGGGAGATCGCGCTGCTGAAGACACACGCCGAGCAGATCCGCGAGAGCAGCCCCTTCGAGGATGTCGAAGTGCTGTCGTTGCAGGACGACGCGGTACCCGAAGTGCGCGCCGCCAACAAGGCGAGGCTCCGCGAGATGATCAAGGAGGCCACCGACAAAGGCCGCGAGGTCGTGATCGTGCCGATGATCCTGACCCGTGGCGGCTTCCATGCGCGGCTGCAGAAGGATCTCGAAGGTCTCGACTACGAGTTCGCGAACCGCGGTCTGATCGAACACCCGGACTTCCAGGTCTGGATCAACAAGCAGGTCGAGGGCGCGCGCGGCTAAAGGGATCAGGTGCCGGGTGAGCTGACCAGGCGCTCCTGACGGCGCACGGCGTTCGTTGCAGCATGAGCCGTATTGCCAACTGCCGCGACAATGCCGTGGCGGAAAGCTTATTTTCCACGCTGAAGAACGAGCAGACGCTGCACGAGCGTTATCGCACACGAGCCGAAGCGCGTGCCGCGATCTTTGGGTTCATGGAGCTGTTCTACAACCCCGTGCGTCAGCACTCTCATCTGGCTGGGCCCAGCCCCATCCAGTTCGAGCGTGCCGAGGCGCGGTTAACCGTGTGTCCGTGAAAGACTGGTCAGCTCACCCGGCACCATTTGACTCATGAGGTTCCTCTCCGCCGAACTGCTGTGGCTCCTCGCCTTGCTGCCGCTGTTGCCGGCGCTCTACGTGCTGGCGCTGCGCCGGCGAAAACCCGACGCCCTGCGCTTTCCCGATATGGATCTCATCAGGCAGGCCGCCGCCGGCGGCAAGGCCTGGCGCCGTCACCTGCCCCCCGCTCTGTTGTTCCTGGCGCTCATCGTCATGTTCCTGGCGGTCGCACGGCCCTCGGCCGTCCTCACGCTGCCCTCCGAGCGCGCCGTGGTGGTACTGGCGATCGACGTTTCCGGCAGCATGCGCGCCGCCGACGTGCCGCCGGACCGCATGACCGTGGCCAAGGAGGCCGCGCGGGCTTTCGTCGCCGAACAGCCGCGCAGCACGCGCGTGGGCCTGGTGGCGTTCTCCACCTCGGCCATGATCGCCGCAGAACCCACCATCGCGCGCGAGGACGTACTCGCAGCCATCGACAACCTGCGCCCGCAGCGCTTCACCGCCGCGGGCAGCGGCCTGGTCGCCGCGTTGCAGGCGATCTTTCCTGATGACCCACTCGATCTCTCGCGGCTGTCCGCGGCGCGCAGCGATCTGCAGCCGGCGCCCCTCGGCGCGCCGCAGGTGAAGGATGAGCCCGACTTCCAACCCGTGCCGCCCGGAAGCCACACATCCGCGGTCATCGTCTTGCTCAGCGACGGGCGGACCAACGTCGGCGTTGAACCACTGGACGCCGCGCGGCTGGCGGCGGATCGCGGCGTTCGTGTGTTCACCGTCGGTTTCGGCACGGCCGAGGGCGGCTACGTCGACTTCGGCGGCGGATGGATGCGCACGGCGCTTGACGAGGCGACCCTGAAGGCGATCGCCGAGATCACCGGCGGCAAGTACTTCAACGCCCAGACGGAGGCGGACCTCAGGGGCGCCTACGAAGCTTTGACGACGCAGTTTGAGGCCGAGACAAAACGCACTGAGGTCACCGCCTTCGCTGCGGCCACGGCGCTGGTGCTGCTGCTGCTGGCCATCGGCCTGGGTATCGCAATGCGCTAGAGGTGCGACCGGTAATTCAGTCGATCCCGAACGCGCCGCGCACCCGCCGCAGCTCCCAGCTGCCGCCGCGTGCCTGGCGGCAGGCTTCGTAGCGGAACGCGGCGGGCAGCCCCGGCAGGGCGAAGCGCAAGTCCAGGAAGCGGACGCAGTGGCGAGCGCCTTCGGTACGCACCGCCTCGAGGGCGGGAAACATCGCGAAGCGACGGAAGCCGGCGAGGGCAGGGTCATGCCATGCGGCGCGGGCGAGCGCTGCCTCCGCCGCATCGTCACCGGTCAGGGCCTGCGCCCGCCAGTTGGCGGCCGAGGGCGGTCGATACCCGGCGGCCAGGCGGTCCAGCCAACCGGCCTCGGGATCGACAATCGCGCGTGCCGGCGCCCCACGCAGTTCCACGTCCGTGACCCGGTAGCGGTCCCCCTCGCGCAGCACGATCTTCCAGTGGAACGGGCTCAAGGGTTGTGGCAAGGCATGTACCGCAGCCTCCGGCCAGCCGGACGCGGTGGCATGGGCCCTGCCGAGACCCATCGCCTGCCCTTGCAGCGTGCCGAGGAGCGCGGCGTAGCCGGCGACGGCGGCCAGCGCTGCGGCGGCCAC
>CAZFWB010000028.1:3424-26443 GCA_964522655.1 uncultured Chromatiaceae bacterium
GGCAGCAACAGGAGCGAGTGCGTGATCCCCTGGTGAGCGTTGAGATAGACGAGGGTGCCGAAGGCACGCAGCACGAAGTCGGCATCGGGAAAGGCGGCGGCGACAGAGGCCGCTGCCATCTGCGCCCGCAGCGGCGGCTCGCCGGGAGTCGGGCGCGCCACCGCCCCGGCCAGCAGGGCACCGGTCAGGGCGTGGGTGAGTGTGTCCATCGGGCACCCGTATCGGCGCAGCCTGAACCGCCGTACCGGCGTGGTCGCCGCGGTCCGGGCTTACTGGCCGGTTTCTGCGGCCTGGCGGGCTTCGCGCCGGCCCTGCCCATTCATCGGCGCTCGGCTTCCGGCGAGGCGCCGGCCCGGTGCGGGCGCGGGTAAACCGCCCGGTCGAGGGATTCGGCGCAGCCGAGCAGCCGGTCCAGCACGCGGGAGGTCGCCGCCGAGTCCGGACTGTCGTCGCGCATCCAGAAGAAGAAGGTCGCGAGGTAGATCGAGGTCAGCCCGGTCTCCTCCAGGGCGCGGCGCAGGTAGGTCGCGTCACGCCGGGCGGCCTCGCGAATCCACTGCACCGTGCGGCTCACCCGCAGCAGGCCCGGCAGCTGGATGTGCAGATGCCCCGGCTCGAGCTTGCCGCAGATCATCTGGCGCGTGGTCCGGCGGTGGGGCTCCAACGCGCCGAGCCAGGCCATGACCAGCCGGTGGAGGCGCTGCCGCGGCGGGAGTTCGGCAAAACCCTCGCTGTCCGCCGCCTGGAGCATGGCGGCATCGGCGCGGTCGAACCAGGCCTCGACCACGTCCTCTTTCTCGCTGAAATGCTGGCGAACCTCGTCCAGGGTGATGCCCAGCGCGGCGGCGACCTCGTGCAGGCGCACCGCTTCCCAGGAACTTCGCGCAGCGATTTCCAGCGCGGCGTCGACGATCTGATCGCTTGTCGGGGCTCTGCGAGCCATGGCTTGTTCCCCGTGCCAGTCAAACGGGGCATTGCCCTTGTTACGCCGGTTTTCGCGGTCGGTCAACGGCTGTCTCAGGAAAAGGTGCCGGATCTCTTTTCCTGAATTCTCCAGGAAAAAATAATTCCGGCACCTTTTCCCCGCATCGCCTGGCTCGCGGGGTCAGCGGGTGACCGATGCGCCGGCAGTCACGCGCCGTGTTTCCCACAGCCGCGTGCCGACCGCCGCCACCAGAACGAGCAGGTTCATGACGGCCATGAAGACAAAGGGCCCCTGGTACATCCAGCCGTCGAACAACACGCCGGCGACCTTCGAGTTGACGAGGACGCCGAACGCGCCGAACAGCAGCACGAAACCGATGATCGAACCGCGCACCCGCGGATTGGCCTCCTGGCCGACGAGGGCCGGGCCCGAGACCACCACGGCGGCCTCGCCGGCGCCGCCGAGGACCGCGGCGAGGTACATCCACGGGGAATTGAGCGGATCGGGCACGATGCCGAGCGCGAAGTAGCCGACGCAGGCGATGCCCATGGAAATCGCCAGCCCGACCACGCGGTCGACCCGGTCGACGAGCCAGCCCATCACCGGGGTGAAGAGCAGCATCGCGAGCTGGGCGATGCCGAACAGGCGTCCCGCGGCCGCCTGCGCCTCCGCGGTCGACATGCCGGCATCCTTGCCCACGGCCACGAGCCACAACGAGAAGAACATGATGAATACCGTGAGATCGCCGCGCGAGACGAAATAGGCGACGCAGGCGAGCCGAAGTCGCGGACGACTGCGTACTTCGGCAAAGCCGTTACGCAGGAGGCTTCGCAGGTCGCGCGAGCCGTGCGTCACCGCGCGCCCGCCCTGCAGCCCCGCCAGGGTCACGACCGCGGTCAGCGCCGCGATCGCTGCCATGGTCCAGAAGGTGTAGCTGCCCGCCTGATAGGCATCGGCGCCGCGCGCGACGAAGAACGTCGGCAGCTGGGCGAACACGAGGGCTGAGAGCAGGATGACGCCGAGATTGGTGATGATGCCGTTGACGCTGATGAACTTGCCGCGCGAGGGGTTCTGCGGGTAGTCGGCGATCGTGGTTGCGAGCATCGTGGTGCCGATCCCCAGGCCGACGGCCGTGAGGATGCGATACGCGATGATCGGGCCTTCGCTGCGCGCGAGCGGCATCAGCGCGAGACTGAGGGCGACCAGCAGGAAGCCCGCTGTGTAAAGTGGCCGGCGACCCCAGCGGTCGGAGAGGATGCCAAGCGGCACTATGAGCGCGATGACGACGAGTTCGGCGATCACGACGAGGTTGCCGGTGAAGTTGCCCTGCACCTCGGCGGGCATCTGCAGGTGCTCGTGCAGCAGATAGGGAAACAGGATGCCGATCGCGGTGATGAACACGATCGTCATCATGCCGGAGTAGAACATCGTGACGGCGTTGCCGGGTGTCACACCCGGTGACAGCCAGATCGGGCCGAGCCGGCGTTGCGTGCGGTCTATGACCTCATCCCGTTCGTGCGTCACTGGATTCTTCTTTTTTTGCCTGGCCGCGGCTAGCGTACCCGCAGTGTCGCGGTCCAACTAGCGCCAGTTTGTCGCGTGCGCTCGGTTGCCGCGGCGCAGGATGGCGCCAGGTCATGCCCGCGGCCGCGGGACGCCGCCCGATCTGCAGGGCTACCAACGGCGGCAGGGGACCCGCGGATGGGCATGATCCCAGAGCGATCTGCGCGTATTGAATACTCCCCTGGGGTGAAGGCCAGCTTGCCGAATCATTTCCATATGTGGCGGTGATCCGGGCGTGACGCCGATATTGGATCGCTGACATTGCGCGGTAATGTGCAGGGTGGCGCCGAGCAAAACGTGGTGCCGGGCCGCCGTCGATAAGCGTCGGTGTCGATACGGCGATCGGGTCAGCGAAGTACGTCAGCCCTGGAGCCTGAGGAAATACGTTTCCCGCCCATGCGCACGAACGACGACTCGCGCAAATGCTGACCGGTGACGATTGCAGGATGGTGTCGACAGGCATCGGCCGAATCGGCAAAGTAAGAGCCGGCGGGCTGCACGACACTGAGCCATGCAAATTGAGGAACGGGACGGCGAGCGATTTGAAGATAGAAGACTACGGCATCATCGGTGATACGCAAACGGCCGCCCTGGTCGGGCGCAACGGCTCGATCGACTGGCTCTGCCTGCCGCATTTCGATTCAGGGGCCTGTTTCGCGGCACTTCTCGGCAACCAGGAGCACGGTTACTGGCGAATTTCGCCGGCGGAGGAGGTGACCGACACCCAGCGCCGCTATCGCGACGGTACTCTCGTATTGGAAACCGACTTTACGACCCGCGGCGGGAACTGTGTGCGGCTGGTCGATTGCATGCCGCCGCGCAAACACGATCCCGACGTGGTGCGCGTCGTGCAGGGCGTACGCGGGCGTGTGGCGATGCGCATGGAGCTGGTCATACGTTTCGATTACGGGTCCATCGTTCCATGGGTCCGGCGCGTCGGAGACCATCTCGAAGCGATCGCGGGGCCGGATGCACTGAGCCTCTGGTCGCGCGTCAGGACGCGCGGCGAAGGCCTCTCCACGGTGGCCGAGTTCGAGGTCGGCGAAGGTGAGCGCGTGCCTTTTCTGCTTCTCTGGCATCCGTCGCACCAGCGGTCCACGAAAGAGCGGATCGAGCCACTGCGGGAAGTCGAGGAAACAGACCGCTGGTGGCGCATGTGGAGCAGTCGTTCCGACTATGACGGGCAATGGGGCGAGGCCGTCCAGCGGTCACTGGTTACCCTCAAGGCGCTGACGTTCGCGCCTAGCGGCGGAATCGTCGCGGCTCCGACCACGTCCCTTCCCGAGCAGCCTGGCGGCGTCCGTAACTGGGACTACCGCTACTGCTGGCTGCGCGATGCGACCTTCACTCTCTATGCCCTGCTCGACGCGGGTTACCGCGAAGAGGCCTGCGCATGGCGCGACTGGCTCCTGCGCGCAGTCGCGGGTGATCCGTCCCGGCTGCAAACCATGTATGGAATAGGCGGCGAGCGGCGTCTCGCGGAAACGGCGCTTGAGTGGCTGCCCGGTTACGAGGGCTCACGGCCCGTGCGCATCGGCAATGCCGCTCACACTCAGCTGCAGCTCGACGTATATGGCGAGCTCATGGACGCGATGCATGGCGCACGCTGCGCCGGCATAGAGCCTGAGCCCCACGTGTGGGACCTGCAGCGGGCGATCCTCGACTTCCTCGAATCAGCGTGGTCCCGCCCCGATGAGGGCATCTGGGAGATCAGGGGAGAGCGGCGCCAGTTTACGCATTCCAAGGTGATGGCGTGGGTCGCCTTCGATCGGGCCGTGAAGGCGGTAGAGCGCTTCAGGCTCGAGGGTCCCCTGCAGCGCTGGAGAGACCTGCGCAAGCACATACATGCGGAAATCTGCGCGCAGGGATTCAACCGCAGCCGCAACTCGTTCGTACAGGACTACGGCTCGGAGCGGCTCGACGCCAGCCTGCTGATGCTGCCCCTGGTCGGCTTTCTGCCACCCGATGACCACCGCGTGCGCGGCACGCTCGCGGCGATCGAGAAAGAGCTCGTGCTCGACGGCTTCGTGCGTCGATACCTTCCTGAGCACGCGCCGGATATCGATGCGCTGCCGCCGGGGGAGGGGACATTCCTGCTGTGCACCTTCTGGCTCGCGGACAACTATGCGCTTGCGGGCCGTCACGAAGAAGCCCGCGAACTTTTCCGCCGTCTGCTCGCGATCCGCAATGATCTGGGCCTTCTTGCGGAACAGTACGATCCGCGAGAGGGTCGACTGCTTGGCAATTTTCCACAGGCATTCTCACACGTGGGACTGGTCAATACTGCACGCACGCTGATGCGTCGTGGAGGCCTGGCGCAGCAGCGGCCACAGGACGGCAATTAGTTCAGGCATATGGTCCTGATCAAGTGTCGGTCAGTGGGCCGGAGCCTCTGACGATACCCGATTCAGAATTTTTCCACCCACGGGCGCAGGTCGAGTTCCTGGGTCCAGGTGCTGCGATGCTGGCGGTGGAGCATGAGGTAGTTGCGCGCGATCGCCTCGGGTTCGAGCAGCGCATCGGGACCAAGGTCCGCGGCCAGCGCTGCGTAGCGCTCGGACCGGATGCCGCCGTCGATGATCACGTGGGCGACGTGAATGTTCTGCGGCCCGAGTTCACGCGCCATGCTTTGCGCCACGGCGCGCAGGGCGGCCTTCGGGGAGGCGAGCGCGGCGAACCGGGCGCGGCCACGCAGCGAAGCGGTGGCACCGGTGAAAAGGATGGTTCCACACCCGGCTTTCAGCATGGAGCGGGCCGCCGCCTGGCCCACGAGGAAACCACCGAGACAACCGACGCGCCAGCAGCGCTCGAACTCTGTCGGGTCCAGTTCCACCACCGGACCGCGCTGCGAGGCTCCGGCGTTGAAAACCGCCAGCGTCGGCGGCCCAGACTCCGACTCGATGCGCCTGAACAGGTCGCTCACCTGCTCAGGAATGCTGGCGTCGCAGTCCACGAGTACGACGCGGCCACGTGCTTCGCGTGCAAGCCCATCAAGCCGCGAAGCGCTGCGGGCTGCCGCATAAACCGTGAATCCCTCGTCCGCAAAGCAGCGCACGAGCGCCGAACCGAGTCCCGGCCCAACCCCGACTACTACCGCTACGTCGTTGGCCATAGGTCGCTCCCCCTTCGTTGTCAGTCTATGTGCTCGAATCCGGTGATCAGCCGTGCGCCGCGACTAAAGGTCAGGTATTGCCACAACCAGCGCATCGAGATGATCAGCGGGCCCGGCAAACAGAAGTATACGTACGAGTCAGATCCGGCTCATGCCCCGCGGATGCCTGTCGTAGAAAATTTACCGATTCATGCGGCGCATTCTTACCCTCAGCAGCAGCCAAAACGACCTGGTCATCCGGCCTTCTGCCACACGGCGGGTGGCAGACGTGATCGCAAGCATGGCACGCACCTTGCAGCCGCAACGCTGTGCGGGATGGCCTAATCGGAGGTGCTCGAAATGAACCTCGACAGACTGTGCGGTATGGTGATTTGTCTGTTTGCCATCGTCTCGGGCGGGATGCTCGGTCTTTTTTCGCCCGTGGTGCCACAGGCGGGGGCAGCAGGACCCGCGGCGCCACCGGTCGAAACTCCTGCGGAGCGGCTGGCCGATGACCTGCGTTTCAGCCCGGCAGCCTTTACGGCGTCTCTCGTGGACGCGGAGCGCAACTCAAGACAGGGCGCCGCAGTCATTAAGGTGGACATCACGAGAGATGTACGCCTCGTAAATCCGGATGAGACGACCGGCAAACCGGTGAGTGGCGAGGGCCATCTGCACTACCAGCTCGACGATGGCCCGGTGATTGCAACCACCGCCAATAAGCTCGGCTTCCATGGGCTGGACGAGGGGAATCATCTCGTCAAGGTTATTCTCGTCGGCAACGACCACAAGCCGATATCGCCGCTGCAAAAAATCAATCTGCGGATCGCCTCGCCCTGATCCAGGTATTGCCTTTCGCTGGCCTGGGTCCCGGCCAGCCGGCACACAGCGACTGAATCTTGGTTCAGGGCGGGGGCACTCCGGGAGCAGCAGTGCTTGTGGGGCTTCAAGCCCGGGTCCTGGTGGGTGTACCGCGGGGCCGCACGGTTGGCGCACGGTCCAGAATGAACAGGAGACGCGGTTCGTTTGACGAAAGCCAACGTTACCAGCGCGCCTGATCACTCGCCGTTGCAGCAATCTGCGCGGGCATTCATCGAACCGTTCCGCAGCTTCGTGCGGGCACAAAGCGGTGGAGGCTGGGCGCTGATTGTGGCGTTGGTGCTGGCTTTGGTGACGGCGAACTCGCCATGGTCCGAGCGCTATTACTCCCTGCTCGAGCTGGACATCACTCTTGAGGTTGAAGATGAGCAACTCTCCATGTCGTTGCAGCGGTGGGTAAATGACGGACTCATGGCGCTTTTCTTTCTCCTCATTGGTCTTGAGCTCAAGCGCGAACTTCTCGCCGGACAGCTGCGCGACCGGCGCCGCGCCGCTTCGATAATACTAGCTGCCATAGGCGGCATGATCGTACCGGCCCTGGTTTACCTGCAGATTGCCCGCGCCGAAGACATCCGCGTCGGGTGGGCAATCCCGCTGGCTACCGATACTGCATTCGCGCTTACTCTGCTGGTATTGCTGCGCGAACGCATCCCGCGGTCCGCTCGGGCGTTCCTGGTGGGTGTCGCCATCGTCGATGACCTCGGGGCGATCCTGGTGATCGCACTGGGCTATTCAGCCGATTTTACGGCAGGAGGAATGATTCCGGCGGCGTTCGTGGTTCTGGTGCTGATCGCCATGAACGTCTCCGGCGTGCGCAGTGGGCTCCTGTATTTTCTTACCGGCGCCGTGCTGTGGGTGCTGTTCATGCGTGCGGGGATACACGGCACGCTTGCAGGTGTCGTTATCGCATCCTGCGCTCCGGTCGGGAGCGGTGTCTCGCTCCGCGAGGTAATCAGCCGATTGAAGCAGAATCTGCGCAAACTGGAGAAAAGATCAGCGAAGACGTCGAGCGTCGACATCGGGACCATGGACGCACAGGCCATCGCCGATGACCTGTCACAGACGGCGGCCCGGGCGGTTGTACCGTTATGGCGCTGGGAAAGCCGGCTGGAGAAGCCGATCAGCTTCGTGGTATTGCCATTATTCGCGTTCCTCAATTCCGGGATTCCATTGACGCGCGGGATCATGGCTGATGCCTGGCCAAGCCCGCTGGTGTTGGCGATCGGCGCCGCACTTCTGCTCGGCAAACCGCTCGGCATCGGGTGCGCCATCTGGTTAGGGCGTCGTATCGGTGTGGCGGATCTTCCCGTCGGGCTCTCCTGGAGGCACCTCATCGGTCTCGGCATGCTGGGGGGCGTTGGTTTTACCATGTCTTTGCATTTTGCCAACTTGAGTTTCTTCAACGACCCGGCGTTACTCGCCATGGCAAAGCAAGGCGTACTGGTGTCGTCATTGACGGCAGCCGTAGCCGGTTATCTGTGGCTGCGCTGGGCGGCAACGGGCCGTGTCGCCCGCCGTCGTCAGCGCAGCGGCGATCGACCGTGAGGAGCCCCTCCGACGAGCGCGATCGGGTTGGCGCTGGCCAGCGCGCCAAAGCGCAGGCGATCACCCCAAGGGGGATCGGCAGCGGGGCAGGGCACCGGCATGGGCCGGCGCCCTGCCACTTCTTCAGAAACGATCGAACGAGTAGCGCACCCCGAGCAGATAGGTGGCAACGTCGTCGCCCACGTTCGCCTCGACGTTGACGCCCCAGTTCTGCGTAATCTCAAACAGCACATTTCCCAGTACGCTGAACCCATCGGCGTCTTCGATGTCCAGATAGCCAACGCCGAGGCTTGCCTCAATGAGGTCTGTCATCTGGCCGCGGAACCGGCCGTCCACCGCCCAGCCGTCAGAGTCGTCGTCGTCAAGGTCACCGAGGTCGCTGTCGTCGGTGGCGCCGAAGTCGAAATCGCCATAATCGACGTCGACATAGGCGGCGCGGCCGACGAAGTCGGTATCCAGCGTGCCGATCATGACTGGCAGATTCACCCCGAGTCCGATGTCGAATCGCTTCACTTCTTCATCTGAGGTGATCGGAAAGTTGTCGTCCCCGATGAAGGTCACATCGGAGTCGGTTTCTGAATAGCCAGCGAAGCCGAAAAACGTCGGCGTAAACGCGAAGGAAGCCCCTACGCCAAAGCCATCACCGTCGTCGAAATCTTCGATGAGGCCCTCGTCATCATCGAAAGCGTCGACGTCAAGATTGACATAGTCAAGCTCCAGATAGGTGTACTTAAGGTCCTTACTGGGTCTTGCGGCAATACCGGTGAGCGGCACGGCCAGAAGCATAGTGGTCAGCGCGAGTATCACGGATTTCATCATTTTGATCTCCTGTCAGCTACGCCCCCTTGCCTTCAGGCTGTATTCAAAAACTGTGCCCGGGAACCGCGCCGCCAGGGGTGGGCCTGACTTTTGACGGGCTTTTTGGTGGATTCCAGGGTAGCCGGCGCGGCTGCGCGGGAAGCGATCAGCCGGCAGTTCTTACACGGCCACTGCCCCCTGGATTGCATCGACGGGGTCGGCAGGATCTGACAGATACCGTGCCGAATTCCTACCGCAGCGATTTCCCGCGGCATTGACTCAGCGCGCTGCAACCGGGCGCTGCGCTCGCTCCGAGACGCTCGCGAAAAGCGACGCAGGTTATCGTCCTACACGAGATGCGGGCAAAAGACGATACGGATTACACCTGCCGCTCGGCACATTGGTAACGACCCCGGCGATTGCCACCCAGGAACACGAAAGGACATGCGATGACAGCCGGTGAATTTGCCGAAAACAGCCAGCAGCAGCGATCGATCGCGTTGCTCGAACGGGCACTCGCCACTGAACTGGTATGCATGTTTCGCTATCGGCAGCACTATTGTATGGCGAAGGACGTCTATTCATCGCGGGCGTTGCAGCACTTGCAGCGGCAGGCGGAGGAGGAGGCCACTCACGCGGAACGCATTGCGGGACGCATCGCCGCCCTCGGCGGGACCCCGGACCTGCGCTTGCAGACCACCGCCAGGCGCAGCTATGTACCTTTGACGGGTGCCGTCCGCGGTGATCCCGAAAACTACCTCCCGACGCTCCTCGACGACGATCTCATAGCCGAACAGATCGCCGCTGATGCCTACCGCGACATGATCGCCGATCTCGGCGACTCGGATGCGGAAACATCCCGGCTCCTGTCGGACCTGATAGCCGCCGAGGAAAGACACGTGGCGGATCTTCGACTCCTCGTCAGTGGCGCGATCCCGTAACCGCCCACGTGGAGCAAGCAAGGAACCACCGGCAATGACGGACAAGGCAGCAGCGACCCCCGACAAGTGCGCACACCCCGCCTGTTCGTGCACTGTGCCAGGGTCGAACGCCGTTATCGAGCGAGGCCGGATGTTCTGCTCTCGCGGTTGCGCAGAAGGGTTTGGCTGTGATCACGCCGGTTGCGAGTGTATCGACGAGGAAAGCCGTCCTGAGCAATAGCACCGGCGGCGCAGTGCGGCAGCCTGTGGTGAGGGGGAGGCGAGTTGCCACGTCGGATATTCCCCCACAGTCCTACGAGTCATCCGCCGACGACATTTCGCGCCCATGCTCGCTCGCAGAGGCGGCCGGAAATGCCTCAGATTATGCAGAAGCAGGCGGGAAACACAGGAGGGCGACGATGACCACCACCGAAATAACGTGGCTTGATCGACCAGCTGAGGACACGGCGCAGCACGTGGCGGCGCCCCGACTCCTGGGCGACTCGCCACCCATGCAGCAGCTGCGGACCCTGATCGGACGAGTGGCGACCACCGATGCCACGGTCCTCATCACCGGGGAGAGCGGGTCCGGCAAGGAGCTGGTCGCCCGCACCATTCATCAAGAGAGCACCCGAGCCAAGGCTCCCTTCATCGCCGTCAATTGTGCTGCCATACCGGAGAGCCTGATCGAGGCCGAGCTCTTCGGCCACGAGAAAGGCAGCTTCACCGGCGCGGTCAGGTCGCGTCAGGGTGTTTTCGAACGCGCCCGCGGCGGTACTTTGTTCCTGGATGAAGTGAGCGAAATGTCCCTTGCGGTGCAAAGCCGTTTGTTGCGGGTGTTGCAGAGCTTTGCGTTCTTCCGCGTCGGCGGCGTGGCGGAAATTTTCACCGACGTTCGCGTCATTGCGGCGACCAACTGCGATCTGGCAGCGGCGGTTCGCGCCAGGACTTTCCGCGCCGACCTTCTCTACCGGCTGGCGGTTTTCCCGATCCAGACGCCGCCTCTGCGCCGGTGCGGCGACGATATCCGGCTCCTCGCGGATACGTTCCTGGCGGAGCTTAATGCAGCCAACGGTACCAGTAAGGTTTTCGGTCCGAAGGCCGGCGAGTTCCTGACGAGTTACCAGTGGCCGGGAAACGTCAGGGAATTGCGCAACTGCATTGAGCGCGGTTTCATCCTCGCGGATCGGGAGATATCCCTCGACCCGAGCCTCGTACTGCCGCTCGATCTCGATGCCGACGACGAGGATCTCTGCATCGCGGTGCGCGTCGGCTCCTGCCTGGCCGATGTTGAACGCCGGCTGATCGTTGCCACACTCGAGCAGCTTGGCGGCAATAAACGCCGCGCCGCAGAAGTCCTCGGCTGCAGCGTCAAGACGTTGTACAACAAGTTGCATCAATATCAGGTTTCGAGTCGTCAGCAGCCTGCCAGAGCCGCATTGACCTGATCGAAGGCGGCATGCCATGGCTCAATCCAGCCAGGCCGGCAGCCGCCGCGCCCGTGGTGGCAGGCCAGACCAGGGCCGCGTCACGTGATGCGATCTGCTCACGGCGCGCGCAGACAATAGAGTCCGTACATGAAGGGCTCATCGAGCCAGCATGCTTCGATCTCCAGGCCTGCGGCGGTGACGGTGTCTCGAAACTCCTCCGGGGTAGGCTTGCAGGAATGCTCGGTAATGAGCGGTTCGCCCTTGTCAAAGTCCACCGCGTGCGGGCCGACGTGCACGCGTTGGCGGCATCGGCTTGCGAGGCGCATCTCTACAAGGTGCCGCGCGTCGTCCCAACGCGCCTCGTGCCGGAAATGATCCGGGCGAAAATCGGTGCCGAAATCCCGGTTGAGATGTTCGAGCAGGTTCCGGTTGAATGCGGCGGTGACCCCGGCAGCGTCGTCATAAGCCGGTCTGATGATGGAGCCGCTTTTGTAATGGTCCATACCGACGATCACCACGCCGCCCGAACCGACGGTGTCGCCAAACGTGGTGAGCAGGCTGGCCGCTTCCGCCGGCGTGAAGTTACCGAGAGTCGATCCGGGAAAGAAGATCACCCTGCGGCCGCGACCGGGCATCGGCAGAGTGTCCATCCGGCGCGTGAAATCCGCGCAGATAGCCCAATGATCGATGTCGGGATAAGCATTGCGAAGCTTCAGCCTGGTTTTGACGAGAGCCGGGCGTGACACGTCGATCGGCACGTACGCGGCAACAAGGCCAGGAAAAGCCATCAACAGCTGAACCTTGCAGGCGGAACCGGCCCCCGGCTCGATGAGGGTGATGCCCTGGCCCAGCAGCGCCGCGAGGTCTGTGGCATGACGACGCAGCAGCTCGAAATCGCAACGGGCGACGTAATACTCCGGCAGTTCGCAGATCTGCTCGAAAAGCTCCGAACCGCGACCATCGTAGAGATACTTGGACGAGACCCTCTTCGGTTGCATGCGCAACCCACGAAGGATCTCGCTTCTTGCTGCAACGTCCGGGTCGAAGTAGCGCAACAGCGGCCGTAGCCTGTGCGAGGTCGTGATCGCCGCTCGCCTGTATTTTTGGTCGGGACTCTGTCCACGGATCGCGGCATTAGGTTCGATGCTCCCGGTCGTCGGCATGAGAGTCAGGCTCGACACGGCAATCTCCTCTTTCGGCATGTTTGTGGCTGTTTTCGATGTCCCGGCACGCCAGCTCCTTTCACGAGCCGGCCGGTGCCGACGAGTCGGGCAAAGGGATGATCGGCGCAAACGGCTGGTTTCTCCGCCAAGCAAAGTGCGTGCCACAGAGCCGCGGCACCCTGGGCCTGGCGCAGGGCGCCATCGTCGCGCCAGGGCGCACTGTCAGCTCGCCCTGCGCATGAAGAATTTGCCGATCTCCGAGCAGATATGACCGTAGACCGTCGTCCGCTCGCCGATACTCAGTGAAGCATGCATTCGGCAAGTACCCACGGCCGCGGCGTTTGTTCCACCAGGCGCAGGCATGCGTGCTCATGGTCGAATCGCACCGACTCCCACGAGATGGTCATTGCATTGCGGGCGTCGCCCGATGCGCCATCGTCGATGCGAGACACAGACACGGCGAGCACGCGGCCTGAGCGGATGTCGAGAATCAGATCGGCGACCGACCCAAGGTATTCACCTGCCTGGTCGAGCACAGCGAGTGAACCGAGTTCCATGGCACGAGCCCTCATTGTGTGGTCGACGGCCGGCGCCCGGCCTGGACCCCGACGTCTTTCTGCGGGGGGAACTGCAACTCCTATGCCAGACCTGCGACAGCCGCTGCGATGGCGATGGGCACCGTTTACGGGCCGGCGGCGCCCGGGCGACGGAGCGGGCGGGGGGTAGTTTTTAGAAGCCTGCGTCGTAAAAAACTCCCCGGGCGGGCCGGCGTTAGTTGCCGTTGGTGGCGCCGAGGACGCTGGCACGGAGTTTGCTCGGCTTGTGTGTGAAGTAAGGATTCCATGCGGCGCGAGGCATGCAATCAATGGAGCTGCAGTGGTCTGAGCCCGAATTATCCGCAGTCGACTGCCGCGAGGCCGATTGCGCGGACACGCGTGATTTCGCTCCGACCATGACCCACCGCTATTGGTTACATGGCGGCGTTCGGCCAGCGTATCCGGTTCTCGACCACGACCTGAGCACCGACGTACTGATCGTCGGCGGCGGTATTACAGGGGTCACGACCGCCTATCTCCTCGGTCAGGCCGGCTTGCGCGTGACGCTCCTTGAACGGACGCTCTGCGGCGGGCTCGATACCTCGGCCACGACCGCCCACCTGACGAGCGTTACGGACTGCCTGCCGGGGGAGCTCTGGCGCCGCTTCGGGGCGACGGCAGCGCGACAGGTATGGGAGGCCGGCGAGGCGGCAATTGCCCAGATCGAATCGAATATCTCTACTCTGGGACTTGCCTGCGCTTTCCGCCGCGTTCCCGGATTCCTCTACGCGGCGCACGACGGCGGCGACGCGTCGGTTCAGGCCCTGCGGGCCGAACAGGCGGCCATCGCGGCGTTGTCGCTGCCGGCGACCTTTCTCGACCGCGGGCCTGTCCTGGACCGCCCTGCGCTGTTGTTTCCGGGCCAGGCGCAGTTTCATCCATTGAGTTATCTCCAGGGTCTGCTGGCCGAGATCGTCCGCAGCGGCGGGCGAATTTATGACAGAACGGAAGCGGAAAATGTCCGATCGCAGGGCGGCTCGTTCACCGTGGTGGCCCGCGGGTATCGGGTCCACGCGAAGCATCTCGTGATCGCGACGCACTATCCCTGGCCGGGTGTCAGCGGTACGCTCGCTGCCGCAATGCTCCGTGCCCGACTGGTCTCGCGGACCAGTTATGTATTGGCCGGCAGGATTCCGCCAGGGCTCCTGCCTGAGGGCTGTTACTGGGACAACGCTCGTCCTTATCGCTACCTTCGCGTCGACCAGGGCCGCTTGCTGGTTGGCGGTGAAGATCATCGCACTGGCCAGATTGACGACGCGGACGTTCGCTTCCAGCGGCTAACCGAATTCACGCGACAGGTCGCTGCGGACATAGCGATCGACGACCGCTGGTCAGGTCAGGTCATCGAGAGCCATGACGGCATGCCGCTGATCGGCGAGACGGCACAACGGCAGTTCATTGCGACCGGGTTCGCCGGCAACGGTATGACCTTCGGCACGCTGGCGGCGATGATGGTGCGCGATGAGATTCTCGGCATCAGCAACGACTGGCGGAAGGTCTTCGACATTCGGCGGAGCGCGTTCCTCCACGCGCCGTTTACCTACCTGAAGGACAACCTGAATTACCCGATCCACTTCGCGGAGGGCTGGTTGGAGTTGCTGCGCGAGAAGAGTGTGGAACGAGTCGGCCCGGGGCAAGGTCGCGTGACGCGCCAGACCGGCCGGGCTGTTGCGGTCTACATGTCATCAGAGGGGCCGGTGCTGCTCTCGGCGGTGTGTCCGCACATGAAGTGTATCGTCCGCTGGAACGCCTCCGAGCAGACGTGGGATTGCCCGTGTCATGGCTCGCGCTTCTCGGCCTTCGGCGCCGTATTGACCGGGCCGGCTACCGAACCCCTCGAATCGGTGGGCCCCGGTGTCGATCCGTCATGAACGGTGTGCTGCAAGTCTTTTGCCGCCGAACCGATATCCACGGTCGCGACTACGGGCAGATGGTCGGAAGCAATCAACGCCGGTGCGCGCCCCACAATCTCGGCGGTGTACAGGCACGGCTGCGGGTGTACCCAGATGCGGTCAAGCGGGAGGAATGGCGCGAGTGCGGGAAAAGTTGCAACGGCAGGGCTCGATGCAAATTCCTCGCGCAGGGCTATGAACAATGGGTTCGCACTCTGCCACTCATTGAAGTCGCCGAGCAGTATCACGACCTCGCCCTGGCGTCGGCGCGTGAGTTTGAGCAGACGCGGGCGCTGGACACCACGGGGTCGGGATCGCACCGCGCAATGAACGGCGATCAGATGGATCTTTACCGCGTCGGCTTGCACGACAACCTCCAGCGCGACCCGGCGGTATGCGCCTGCGCCGGACATGTCGTGTTCCTCGTGGCTGAGTATGGGCAAACGCGACAACAGTGCGTTGCCGAACAGGCGACCGGCGCGCGTAAAGCATGGGGCGAATTGCCCCGTCATGCCGAGGCTTTCACACCAGTGCCCAAGCAGCGAGCCGCCAGTCGGCGTCGGGTCGTCGACGAATTCCTGCAGGCCAATGCAATCCACATTGAGTTGCCGGATCAGGTCAAGCTGGCGCGATGGGAGGCGACGCCCGTCCATCCCCACAGCGCCGTGGACGTTGTAGGTCGCTATGCGCAACCGGGTCACGATCGCTTCATTCAGTCGCGCCGCTGAGGCCCCGTCCAGGCTGCTGCGGGCAATTCGAACCGGGCTGATCGCGGCCCTTGCGGCGACGGGCAGCATAGGTTCGTGCGTGGCTCCCGAACGGCCGGATCCTGAGCCCGAACGAGTGGAAGTCGTGGGGGCCAACGGCCGCGAAGCAGGGCCCACGGCGGAGAAGACGCTCGCCCGGGCGCTGGCGGGCGCCCGTGATCCAGCAGCGATCGGGCAGCTCGAGCGGCTGATGCAGAACATCAGTAAAGAACCACTGTACCGGGACAACGACGTCCGCCTGCTGATCGACGGACCGGATACCTACGCGGCAATGCTGGGCGCCATCGCCGCCGCGCAGGACCATATAAATCTCGAGACCTACATTTTCAACGACGACGAGGCTGGCCAGCGTTTCGCGGAGGCGTTGATTGCGAAGAGCCGTGAGGGGGTCAAGGTCCGGGTGATTTTCGACAGCCTCGGCAGCCGGGCCAGCGACTCCGCATTCTTTGAGCGTATGAAAGAAGCGGGAATCGGACTGGTGGAGTTCAATCCCGTCAATCCGCTCGATGGGGGGAATCCGCTGGCGATCAACATCCGCGACCATCGCAAGATCCTGGTGGTGGACGGTCGCGTTGCGTTTACGGGCGGAATCAATATTGATCGCAGCTACTCCAGCAGCTCGGGTATACGGCGCAGAACACGACGGGAGAAGGCCGGTGCCGGGTGGCGCGACACTCACATACAGGTGCGCGGACCCGCGGTGGCCGGCTTTCAGAAGCTCTTTTTGAAGAACTGGGCCGAGGGCAAAGGCGAGGGCGTCGTCGACGAGCAGCGGTATTTCCCCGAACCGCGCAGCGAGGGCACGCAGCTGGTGCGCGTGCTGTCTGCGGTTGGCGGCGACGACAAGATTTCGCCGATTCGAATCGCCTATGGCGCAGCGATGGAAGCTGCCTCGGACCGGATCTGGATCACGCAATCCTATTTCGGCCCGGATCCCGAGTTCCTCGAGACGATGCAAGCGGCGGCCCGACGCGGCGTGGATGTCCGCATCATAGTAACGGGCGTCTCGGATGCGCCGTTGCTGCTGCATGTGTCACGATCCGGCTACGGCGAACTGCTGGAAGCCGGGGTGCGTATTTACGAGAGCAGCGACACCATGCTTCACGCCAAGACCGCGGTCATTGACGGAGTCTGGTCCACGGTGGGATCGAGCAACCTCGATTATCGAAGCTTCATACACAACCACGAGGTCAACGCGGTCGTGGTGGGCAGAGACTTCGGCAAGGCGATGGACGCCTTGTTCCGTTCCGACGTGGAGCGGAGCACCGCCATTACCCGCGAAGCATGGGAGAATCGCCCGCTCCTCGATCGGATCAAGGAGAAGCTCGGCTGGCTCCTGCAATATTGGCTCTGAGGGGCCCGATTCCACTGCGGGCGATGCCCGACGTCTGATCGTCACCGGGCCCCACGTAGCAGCCGAAACAGCCAAGGCAGCAGCGTTGCCGAGCCGAACAACCACACCGTGGCGGGCAAGGGCACGGCGGAAGGAGCGGCGGGCGGTGGCACTGAGTCACGGATTATCGCGACTGGCCTGGCCCAGGGCCCCGCAAGCGTTCGCAACGGGTGGCGCAGAACGCTCCGCCACGGCCAGGGCTCACCCTTGAGAATCTCACTCAGGATCTCATGGGCGAGACGGTGCGCGATGAGCTCATGCTGGATTCTCAGTCCGAATGGCATGCTCATGCTAGGCGGGGTTGGCTCGTCCGTGGGGCTCCACGGGCCCGCGGCAAGTGACGGCTGCGACAGGTCACCGGTCGTTGACCACAGGTTCATTCTCGGCTGCGGCGACCATATCGAGGCCGCGGATGTCGAACCCGCGGCGAGAACCGCCAGCGTGGCGCATGCAGCCAATGAGCCGCAGTTTCTTGTACGGTCGTAAAGCGTTGGCATGGTCGATCTCCCTATCGGACGGGCGCTCGGTCACCTGCATCCCTCCGAAGCGGGCCGGGACCGCACCCAGTGAATCGGCGTGCGCTCACTGCGCTCCATCGTCCGGCCGGTGACGGCGCTACCGGCGATATCACCGATCGTGCTTGACATCGAGTTCGTTCCTTACTTCGCGGACGCCGGCAACGGAGCGCGCGACCTCGCTGGCCGCGGCTTTTTCCTGGTTGTTATCGACGAATCCGGACAAGTGAACAACGCCGTTGTCGGTCGTAACGTTGATCTGGCCGGCCTTGGTGCGGTCCTCGCCGATCAGTGCCGTCTTTATGCGAGCCGTGATCATGCCGTCGTCAACCGCCTGCCCAACGGTGTCCGGTTGCGTATCGACCACTAGGTTGTTGCGCACTTCGCGAACGCCGGCCACTTCACGTGCCACGTCCGTAGCGGCGTCTTTCGCCTCCGCAGAATCGACAAAACCATTGAGCTGCACGATGCCGCGAAATGTCTCGACATCGACCTGTCGGGCCTTGACGTCGTCGCTCTGTGCCAGGGCGGCCTTCACCCGCGTGGTCACCGTGGCGTCGTCGACGTACTCCCCGGCCGACTGCCGGGTCGTGGTCGGCGCGCAGGCGGCGACCAGCATCAACAGTGCAAGAGCGGTCAGTGCTTGCCATTGAAAGGAAATCCTGGTTTTCATGTCTCTGCTCCGGTTACTAACCCGGTCGTATAACTCATCGCCTGGTCGTGTCACGCATCGTGCTGGCGCGTTGTTTCGCCTGCTCCAGCTCGGCATCGGCCTGTTCCTTGCAAGCCCTCTGACTTGCCCCGCTCATCGCTTCGCAGCGTTCCGTAGCGACCTTGTGGGCGGCTTCGGCCTTGGCGATTGCCTCGTCGTAGGCGGCCTCGGCGTCGCGGTTTGCCAGCTCCTGGCGCGCCTCGTCCAGTTCGGGATTGCGCTCGCGCAATTCATCGGCGTAATCAGCTCTGGCATCCGCACGTTCCTCGACCGCTTCACGTTGCGCCTCGCGGATATCGCTCGCGCCTTCGCGCTGGGCGTCGGCTACGTCTTCACGCACTTCGCGGGGCGACTCGGCCTGATTGCAACCCCCGAGAGCCGCGAGTGCCACACCCCAGCACAGGATCTGAATCAGTCGTTTCATGGCTTGAAACCCCCTTATCTGACGAAAATAAAATCGTCGCGGCACGTGCCGGACGGTCCGATGCTAGCGATGCAAGTCACGTGCCACGGTCGACGCGAGGGTGGGCCAGAGGCACGCGCCGCGGTCGACGCCCGTGCCTGGGAATGGCCAGGCACGCCGGTGGCTCAGCGTTGTAGGAGTATGCTTACAGCGCGCGGCCTAGACTGGTGGACGACGGACGCAACGGCTACTCGATTCATCGGAAAAAAATGCCGCTTCGCCGGTAAGCATCTGGTGATCGACTCGGACTCTCGGCTGGGTGCCCGCCTGACCATGCCGAGGCGCTGCCAACCCTGTTAACATGGCGGTTGGGGTCGCGCCGCTCCGGCACGGAGTCGCGCATGCGCGAGATGGGGTGGTCGCCAATGGCGAGTGTTCTGATCGCAGATGACCACGCACTGGTGCGGGCCGGATTGCGGCAGCTCCTGGAAAGCGACCGGTCGTTCCAGGAGATCGGTGACGCGTGCTCGAGTGCGGAAACGCTCGACAAGCTGCGCGCGGGAAACTGGAACCTGCTGATTCTCGACATCAACATGCCCGACCGTTCGGGCATCGATATCCTGCGCCACGTGCGCGCCAGCCACCCGGATACGGGGGTTCTAATCCTGAGCGGATTCCCTGAACGCCAGTATGCGGTGCACGTGCTGCGGGCGGGCGCCAGCGGCTACCTGCCGAAGGATGCGCCGCCTGAGGAAATGCTGCGGGCAATTCATACCGTATTGGCCGGCCGACGTTATGTCAGCCCGACGCTGGCCGAGCTGCTCGCCTCCGATATCGGCGGAGACTTCGAGCAGCCCTTGCATGCCAGGCTCTCGGCGCGCGAATTCCAGATACTCTGCAAACTGGCGACCGGCAAGTCCGTTTCCGAAATTGGCAAGGAGTTGCGGCTGAGCGTCAAGACGATCAGCACCTATCGCAGCCGAATACTCGACAAGATGGGCTTCAAGACCAACGCCGATCTGACCGCATATGCGCTGCGAAACGGGATCATCAATTGATTCTTGTAGGAAATGACTGATAAACCATGAAAGCCAGAAATGGCATCATGAAGTCGTCATGCAACCCACGGCCGCCGCGTTGAGTCAGTGCGCGAGTCTGACATGGATGTGCCTCAGAATAAGGTGCTGTTGGTCGAGGACTCCGCGCTGATCGGTCAAAGAATCGCGGAACTCGTCGGTGCTGTGCCGACCGTCCAGCTGGTGGCGAGTGTCGCCAGCGAGGACGAGGCGGTTGAAGTGCTTGACCGCGAGAACGTCGATGCGGTCATCCTCGATCTGCATCTGCGGAACGGCAGTGGCCTGGGCGTTCTGCGACGACTCGCGCGTATGACGCGCCAGCCGAAGCCGACGGTGATCGTCTACACCAACTACGACCTGCCGGAGTACCGGCGTGAAGCCGAGCGCCTCGGCGCCAGCTTTTTTCTCGACAAGGCCCGCGACTACGGCCGGCTGGTGGCGATCCTGGGTGGACTCAAACCCGCATCGGCTTGAGGTTGCGCAATTGCGGGGTGATCAGGCCGGCGCTATCTGAATTTTGCTCAGCGGCACGCGCGCTTCGATCTCGGTGCCGGGCCCGGATCGATTTGCCCGCATGGCGAAGGTTCCCCCGAGGCCGACGATACGATGTCGCATGCTGGCCACACCAGTGCCGCGACGGGCTTGGCCTTTCCTGAGCCCACCACCATTGTCGGTGACTCTAAGCACCAGCTCATCGTCCTCGATCACGATGCTGAGCATTGCGGCAGTCGCATTCGCGTGTTTGAGAATGTTTGTCAAAGATTCCTGGGCCACACGGAACAGGGCGATGGAGGCTTCTTTCGACAGCGGCAGCTCGTTGTCCGGCAGTGACACGTCGCAAGCGAGGTCGGCACGACCGCAACTCTGTTCCACCTGCCAGCGCAGGGCCGCATACAGTCCCATGGTGTCGAGCAGACTCGGATGGAGCTGGTCGACGACTCTCCTTTTCAGATTCACCCCATCGTCGAGGGCTTGCATGATTCGTTCCCATCGCTTCTGTAGGTCGGTGTCCGCGCCGGTCATACGCTCAGCAAGCGCCGCCAGGTCCATCTTCACGGCCACCAACAGCCCGCCCAGTTCGTCGTGCAGTTCCCGAGCCAATGCAGCCTTCTCCTGCTCGGAGATCTTCTGAAGGTAGCTCGACAGCTCGGAGAGCTCCTCAGTTCGCTGCGCCACCTCCCGCTCGAGTTCGGTTTTCTGGGCTGCGAGGTCCGCCGTATACGCCCGGCGCCTTTTGATCTCACGGGTCAGCAGCAGGCCAGCGACAATCACGAGAATGATGTTTAAGACCATGCCGGCTGCCGTGATGGTGCGTGCGAGGAGAAAATCACTACGGGCATCGACACTGAGATCGTGTAGACGTTCGGCTTCTGTCCGTTGTTGCGCCCGGACAATATCGCGAATCGCGCTCATCGTGTCGACAACGATCGACCCTTGCACGAGGCGAAGTGCCTCTGCCCTGCCTTGCTGCTGCTGAACTGCAATGGTCTGTCGCATTCGGGTCATTTTCCTGTTGACGAGGGTATTTAGGTCTTGCATCCATTTCTCGCGGTCGGGTGTCAGCGTTGCCGGGTACTGATTCCTGACCTCCTGCAGCGCAGTTTCAATCTCCGCCTCGGCCGCTTCGAACTGCGGCAGGTATTCCTTATCCTCGGTCAGGAGATAACCGTAGACGGCAGTTTCTGAATCGGTAACCAGGCGAATAACGGCGCCTAGTGCACTGAGACGGGCCTGCACCTCGTTGGCCTGTTCGGTGGCTTTCTGCAGACGGCTCTGACCCGCTTGGGCGACCAGATATGCACCGAGCACCAGGCTGATCGAAATAACGACGGGTATAAAGACATAGCGCTTTTCAAATCCCAGGATCACGGTAAGCTTCTCCCGGCGCAGCGCGGCCCACGGACTATGCCTGCGAAATCGAAAGCGGTCCAGTCGCCGTTGACGACGAACACAAAGAGTCTGGTCGCCATCGATCTCGGTGGTTGCAATCCGCGGCGGGCAAAGGGGAAAAAAAGAAGCGAATATTCATTCACCGTCAGACTCGGCATGCGGCATTGACACCCATGTGAGACGGGCTGGCCGTCTGGGCAGATCGGTTGCCGCGTGGTCAATGTGGGTCGGGAAGTGCGATCCGTGCGGCGCAGCTGCGTCTTGGTTTTTCGCCGAGGTGTAAGCGCGGAGCGCTAGACGCCGGGGCCACCCGACGGCGATTGAAGCGCACGACCAGACAGCCGGCGACGGCGCTGGTGAGGATCAGGGTATTGGTGAGAACGAACAGCCAGCTGCCGATCGAGGCGCTATAGAGGATGAAGCCGGCGGACGACATCACCTGGCCAATGAAAAAGCCGCGCGAAACACCCCTGGTGATGCGATCTCGATACTGCCACCAGACCTGGCTACTCAGACTGAGGAGGAGGATCAGGCTGCTCGCCGCGCCGACGAGGAGGCTTGCGTCCAGTTCAACGCTCGCCATTGGCCTTGATACCCGCTGCCGGCGCTCCGGCGGCCGGTGGGGCCGGCGTGCCGCCGTCATCCCCCCAGCGCGGCAGATCGACCTTTTCGGTGCGTGCGTTACGCCGTGCTGTACTCCAGTATTGGGCGCAGGCACCGGCTGCGATCAATCCGAGCGCGACCAGAACTTGTCCCATCATGGCGCTCACTCCTCATGCAGCGGCCGGCCGGAATCCGGAGCTCGCGGAATGTCCGTGACGGCCTGACCATGATGCGTATTGTTCGCGGGGCAACGGCGTCCCGGCCAATCGGCCGGGATAGGAAACAGCTGTCAGGCAACGCCTACGGCACGAGGACAGTGCGAGCTGGCGTGAGCTGTGCATGACCCGTCGCGGAACCTGTCAAGGAGGGTCAGACCATGCATTCGCGCAACCCGCAATCTCCGCGTAACCAGCGGGGGAAACTCGGCTGGATCTTCCTGTGGCTGATCGGTGTGCCGTTGCCGATCCTGTTCCTGCTGCGCGGCTGCACCTGATCGGACCGCATGGCGTGTGAAAACCACGGCTCTGCAGCGTGGCGGGACAACCGCATCCATCCTGAGATCGGCGCACTGATGTGTAATTGTTACCGAGCGGCAGCCGAAGTTTGCGGCGGATACACCGCCATCGAAGGGGCGACGAGGGCCAATACACGAGAACTTTACGATGGCACAGGATTTGCTTTCAAGTTTGTTGAGAAGACCGCATGTCGCGGGCTGCTTGGCAGGAGCAAAGCACATGAACTGGGATCGTATTGAAGGGAACTGGAAGCAGGTGAAGGGCAAAGTTCGGGAGCAGTGGGGCGAGCTCAGCGACGACCAGCTCGACGTGATCGCCGGCCGCCGCGCCATCCTGGCCGGGA
>CAZFWB010000029.1:0-26040 GCA_964522655.1 uncultured Chromatiaceae bacterium
TCGGCACCTCGTCCTGCACGATGCGATTGACGAACGACGAATTGGCGCCGTTTTCGAGTAAACGTCGCACGAGATACGGCAGCAGTTCCTCATGGCGGCCGACCGGCGCATAGACCCGGCACGGCGCGCCAATGCGCTCGATGACCTCGTCGTAAAGCGCCTCTCCCATCCCATGGAGGCGCTGGAACTCGAAGCTGACCACCCCGACCGCGGCGGCCGATTCGGCAATCCAGGCAACGGTGTGAGCGTTGTGAGTGGCAAACTGCGGCTCGAGGCGCGCCGCGTTGTCGAGCAGGCGGCGTGCGCAGGCCAGGTAGGCCACGTCGGTGTTCACCTTGCGCGTAAACACCGGGTAACTCGCGAGGCCGGCCTCCTGCGCGTGCTTGATCTCCGAGTCCCAGTAAGCGCCCTTGACCAGACGCACCGGAATACGGTGCCGTGAATCGGCGGCGAACTCCCCGAGCCAGTCCAGCACCGCGGGTGCGCGGCGCTGGTACGCCTGCACCGCGAGGCCGAGGCCGTGCCAGCCCGACAACGCCGGCTCGCGCCGCACGGCCTCGAATAACATGAGCTGCAGCTCGAGCACCGCTGCCTCCTCGGCATCGAGCGTGAGCGCCACGCCGCGAGCCATGCCGAGCCGCGCCAGTTGGCGAAGGCGGGGCTGGAGCTGCCTTTGCACGGCGGCGCGCTGCGCCCATTCGAAGCGCGGGTGAAGCGCCGAGAGCTTGAGGGAGACCGATGGCGGGTCCCGCTCCTGCCCCCAGCCGGCCCCCAGCCGCTCGATCGCCTCGTGGTAGGTTGCAAAGTAGCGCTCCGCATCGGCTGCCGTCAGCGCGGCCTCGCCCAGCATGTCGAACGAGTAGCGGAAGCGCGCGAGGTCCCCCGCCCGCGAGCGGGCCATGGCCTCTTCGATGTCGCGACCCATGACGAACTGACCGGCAATGACACGCATGGCGTGGCGCAATGCACCACGCGCCAGGGGCTCGCCCATGCGCGCGGCCAGCCTGCGCAGAAAGCCAACCGGATTGCTGACCGCTGCCGGGTCGGGCTGCAGCAGCTCCCCCGTCAGCATCAGCGCCCACGTCGAGGCGTTGACGAACAGCGAGTCGCCGTCGTCGAGGTATTCCGCCCATGCGCCCGCCTGCAGCCGGTCCAAAATCAGCAGATCGGCAGTAGCGGCATCCGGCACCCGCAGCAGTGCCTCGGCGAGACACATCAGCGCGACGCCCTCGGCCGATGACAGGTCGTACTGGTGCAGCAGAGCATCGAGGCCCGACTTGCGGCGACGATCGCGTCGCACTGCGCGTACGAGCTGCTCGGCCGTGCGCCCGATGGCCTTTTGCAACTCGGTGCTGGCCCCGGCCAGGGGCAGTTCGCGAACCAGCAGCTCGCTTTCGTCGGCGAGATAGGACGGATTGATCCGGCGCCCTACCGGCGATGCAACGTGACGAAGGTCGCTGAACACGGCTGCGCCTCCGGCGGCAGAATCATCGCGGCGTCCCCGGCGATCGCTCCGCCCGCAGGCCTCATCGCATCGCGCAGGAGCAAAGGTAGTAAAGACCGCGCGGATCGTTCATGGCGCGCCATGCAACCCACTCGCGCCGGCCAGCGCTCAACAGGTCGTTGAGCGGCGAGCCTGAGTCCAGACGCACTCCGACGCCGGCCAGGTTGCTCAGCAGCCGCACGGCATAGTCGCGGAACAGCCGCTCGGGGAGCGTCAGTTCGGGCTCGAGGTAGCGCACCTCATAGGCGTCGGCCTCGAGACCGGCAAGCCCCGCCGCGGCGTCGATCGCCCCGGCAAGGTCGCCGAGCTTGTCCACCAGTCCGAGCTGATGGGCGTCGCTGCCGATCCAGACGCGGCCGCGGGCGATCTGGTCGGCCTGCTCGAACTCCATCTTGCGCGCTTCCGCAACCTTGCCGACGAAGATCCTGTAGGCGTCGTGGACGGTGCTGTCGAGAATCTGTCGCGCGTCCGGACCAAGCGGGCGATCAAGGCGCAACTGCCCGGCAAGCCGGGTCGTGCCGATGCCGTCGACGTGAACGCCGAGAGCGTCGAGCCCGCGCTGAATGGTTGGCACCAGCGCGCCGACGCCGATCGAACCGGTTATCGTGCTCTCGCTCGCCCAGATCTCGTCGGCGAACATTGAGATGTAGTAACCGCCGGAAGCGGCCAGCGTGCCCATGGAAACCACCAGCGGCTTACCGGCCGCCTGCAGGGCCCGCAACTCATCGAGCACCACCTCGGAGGCAAACATGCTGCCCCCCGGACTGTCGACTCGCAGCACCACCGCCCGCACCGAGTCGTCTGCCGCCGCCTGCCTGACGAGGTCCGCCAGCGTGTCCCCGCCGATGGTGCCCGGCGCAGCGTCGCCGTCCATGATCTGGCCGGAGGCGACGACGACGCCAACCGTGTCCGTCACGAGGTGCGGCGCGCCCGAACCCCGCTTGGCACGCAGATATGCGCGGTAATCGATCTGGCTGAAGTCAGTTTCGTCGCCTTCCATCTCGCCGACGATCCCGATCATGTGGTCGCGAAATTCCTGGCGGCTCATCAGCCCGTCGACCAGACGGCTGTCGAGAGCCATGCGCGACGCCGAACCGTCCGCCTGCCGCAGCCGCTCGGCGAATCGGTCGGCGTAATCGTCGAGCCCCGATGGAGGAAGCTCACGCGCCCGTGTCACGTCACGCTGGTAGACCGACCACATCGACTGCAACCACTGCCGGCTCGCGGTCTTGTCCTCCTCGGACATGTCATCGCGGATGAAAGGCTCGACGAAGGATTTGTATTCCCCAACCCGGAACACGTTGAGATCGACGTGCAGCTTGTCGAGCGCACTCTTGAAGAACGTCCGGTAGTACCCGAAGCCGTCGATGTAGACCACGCCGAGATCGTTGAGATAGACCTCGTCGGCGTGCGCCGCCAGGTAATACTGCCCCTGATCGAAGGAATCACCCAGCGCCACGATCTTCTTGCCGGCATCGCGCACCTTGCCGAGTGCTGTTGCCACCGCCTGCAGCTTGGGCAGCCCGTTCGCCTCCAGCACTTCCAGCCGCATGACCACCGCCTTGATACGGTCGTCATCGGCGGCCGCCTCCAGGCTCTCGACGAGGTCCTGCACGAGCACCTGGCGCACGCCGTCGCCCTGGATCTCGCCAAGCGCCCGGTCCAGCGGGTCGCCGGCGAGCTGCTCGACGAGTTCGCCCTCGGGATCGAGCAGTAGCGCTGCGGAAGCAGGCACACGAACCGGCGCGCCGACCAAGCCAGCCACCAGCAGACCGAAGATCGCGAGCAGCAGGATCAGGTGCAGAATTCGGCGCAGCACATTGAGCCCGCGCCACAACCCGCCAAGGAGACGGACCAGCAGTCTTGGTTTGCTCATCGCGTTTACCTCTTGCCGCTGCCGGAACGCCGGCTAATCACCAGCCCGGTAGCTGACGCGATAAATTGCGCCGGCCTTGTCGTCGCTGACGAGCAGGGCACCGTCGGGCGCGACCATAATGTCGACCGGCCGGCCGAGCACTGCATCTCCGTCGAGGAACCCGCCCATGAAGGTCTCATAGCCGACCGCCCTTCCGCCCTCCAGACGCACGAGCGACACCCGATAACCGGTCTTGCCCGCTTCCTTGCTTCGGTTCCAGGAGCCATGCTCTGCGATGAACACCTGATTGCGATACTCGGCGGGGAACATCGTGCCGGTATAGAAACGCAGCCCCAGCGGTGCGACATGCGGTCCGAGCGCCTGCACCGGAGGCACGGAATCCTCGCAGCGGCCGATCTTCCCGAACTCGGGGTCGGGAATCGTCCCGCCATGGCAGTATGGGTAGCCGAAATCGAGTCCCGCACGCGGTGCATGGTTGAGCTCGCACGGCGGAACTTCGTCGCCCAGCATGTCCCTGCCGTTGTCCGTGAACCACAATTCCCCGGTCTCGGGATGCCATGTAAAGCCGACGGTGTTGCGGATGCCGCGGGCGAAAACTTCGCGTTGCGAGCCATCGGGGTTCATGCGCAGGAGGACGCCGAAGCCGGGCTCATCACAGATGTTGCAGGGCGCGCCGATCGGCACGTAGAGCTTGCCGTCCGGCCCGAAGCCGAGATATTTCCAAGCGTGCGCCGGATTCTTGTATGGCAGGTCGGTGACCACGGGTTCCGGCGCCGGCGGATCGTCGAGCCGATCCTCAATGCCCGCCAGGCGCAGGATGCGTTGCGGCTCGCCGATGTAAAGCGCACCACGCTGGAACGCCACCCCGTTGGGCATGGTTAGCCCACTCGCTACGGTGCGCACCCGCGGTGACCCGCCAAAAGGTTCGCTGACGGCGTAGACTGCGCCCTTGCCGCCACGCTGGGTGCCTACGAACAGATTGCCCTTCTCGCCGAGCGCCATGGAGCGTGCGCCTGGCACGTCGACCAACACTTCGACGCGGAAACCGGCCGGCACCTGCAGGTGCCCGACCGGGGATCCCGTGTCGTCGAGCGCGAGGAGCGGAGGCGCCGTCAAAAGCAGCAAGACAACGGATAGGTAACCCACAACACTCTCCTTCTCGCCAATTTTCAGCACGGTTGTCAGCCCCTCAGCAGCCACAGCGAAAGCCCCGGCCAGAACGTGACCACCAGCACCGTCACCAGGAGCACCAGCAGAAATGGCAGCGTGGCGCGGTAGACCTGCAGGATAGGCCGATCGAATCGATAGCTGGAGACTACAAGATTTCTGCCCATCGGGGGGGCCAGGTAGCCGAGCTCCATGTTGGCCACAAACAATATGCCAAGGTGCACCGGATTGATGTCGTATTGCTGCGCGACAGGGACTATCAGGGGCACGACCAGGACGAGCGCCGAGAAGATATCGAGGATGGCGCCGAGCGCGAGCAGAAAGAGGAACAGCAGCACAAGGAAACTCATCGGGCCACCGACCCATTCGGTGACGATGCTGACGAGTTTCTGGGGAATCTGCGCATCGATCAGCACGTTGGTCGAAGCCAGGGAGACGCCGAGGATCAGCAGGATGGCGCCGACGAGGATCATCGATTTTCGCATGATCCCTGGCAGCTGTGAGAGCGTGATGTCGCGGTGAACGGCTACCTCGCTCACGACCGCGTACACTGCGGTAACCGCCGCCGCCTCGGAAACGGCGAAGTAGCCACCGTAGATACCGCCCAGCACGACAATGGGCAAGGGTATGTCGAGCCATGACTCGCGCATTGCCGCGCGGACTTCGGGCCAGGAAAAGTCGCTGAGCGGGACCCGGATGTGGCGATTGACCCAAAGACAATACCCGGCAAGCCCGGCCATCATCAGCAACCCCGGCAGCGCGCCGGCGATGAACATGTCGTCAATTGACGTTTCTGTGATCACGCCGAAGAGGATCAGCGGCAGGGACGGTGCGAACAGCAGGCCGAGACAGCCGGCCGAGGTGATCAGGCCGAGACTGAAGCGCTCGCCGTAGCCCGCCTTGGTCAGGGCCGGCAGGAGTGCCGCACCGAGCGCGATGATGGTAACGCCCGAGCCGCCGGTAAAGGCCGTGAAGATTGCGCAGGCGGCAATCGAGACGATCGCCACCCCGCCGGGCACCCAGCCGACCAGCGCCGTGGTCAGCCGCACCAGCCGCGCAGGCGCCCGGCTCTCCGCCATGACGTAGCCGGCGAAGGTGAACAGGGGGATGGCAAGCAGGATAGGGGTTTCGGCGATGCCGTAGATCTCGATCGGAATCGCCGTCAGAGGAATTTCTGCGTTGAGGAATCCCGATATTGCGCCGGCCGCGATCACCGCGAACAGCGGCGCGCCCAGCAGGGTGAGCAACAGCAACGCCAGCGGTACGATCACGGTGTCGGCGCCCTGCTGCGCCGACCGGTTACGCCGCGGCCGGCCGCGGCGGCGTATCGACAGGCGATCAGCGCGAAACCGACGGGCAGGATCACCTGCAGCGACCACGCCGGTACGCTGCCGCCGAGAACCCGGTCATCGGCGCTCCAGGAGTCGACGACGAACAAATACGAGTACCACGCAAGAACCGCGCAGACGACCGACGTCAAAGCGTTGACTATCACGTCGGTCGCACGGCGCACACGGACCGGCAGATATCGCGAAAGTGCGTCGATGCTCACGTGACGCTGCTCGCCGCTGGCCGCAATGGCTCCGAGCATCGTCACCCACAGCACCATGATGCGCAGGGCCTCGTCAGCCCAGGCGATCCCGCCGCCTCCGAGATTGCGCAGCGCGATCTGCGCCGTTGCAAGCACGATCATGCCGCCAAGCGTCAGCGCCAGGAGGACGGTTTCCACGCCACGGCCAAAACGCTCTGTGCGACGGGCCTCGGGTTGCGGTGGGCGTTCGTTCACGGGCCGCCCGTGTCCGCAGGGGTCCCTTCCGCCTGCCGCCGGTATTCCTCGAGGTGACTCTCGACCTGCCGTAGCAACGCCGGCGTGTAGGCGCCTTCACGCGCGAGCTTCGCATTGGCCTCGCGGGCCGCCTCGCGCCACGCCTCCACCGCGGCCGGCTGCGCATCCACCAGTGTGATGCCGCTTGATTCGAGGGCGGCGCGCGCCGCCTCATCGTCGGCGCGGCTCTGCTGGTCGAGCCGGCGATATACGGCACCCATCACCTCGCGAAACGCAAGTTGGTCGGCATCGCCCAGCTCGTTGAATGCGCGCGAATCGATCGCCATGAGACCCATGGTGTACATCAGCGGTGTGGAGGTCATGTATTTGACCCGCGTGTGCCACTGCAACGCGATCACGCCGACCGGCGGCGCCGCCACGACATCGAGCAGCCCGGTCTGCAGCCCGGTCAGCACGTCGGTCACCGGCAGCCCGACCGGCGCAAGACGCAGCGCCTCCATGGCCGCGATGCTGACCCTGTCGCCCTCGGGTACCCAGATCTTCTGGCCTTGCATGTCCGCCGTGGTGGTGATCGGACGATTGGCAAAAATCCGCGCGAAACCGCCGCCTGCAAAACCGAACGAGACGAACCCCGCCTGCTCCAGCCCTTTTGTCAGGACTTCGTCCATGCGCTGGCGGACGTAATCCACCTCGTCGTGACTCTCGAAGAGCAGCGGTAACCCGTAGACGACGACATCCGGGTACTTCTCGGCAATGCCACCCGCCGTAAAAGCGCCGCCCTGGAGCTGCCCGATGCGGATCTTGCGCAGCACCTGCTTTTCGTTGCCCATCACGCCGCCACCATAAAGCTTGATGACGACCCGCCCCTGTGTGCGTTCCTTCAGAGCGGATGCGGCTGCGCGGATTTCGCGCATCCACTGCGATCCCTCGGGCGCGACCGTTGCAATCTTGAAATCCGCGGCGCCAGCCTGCACGGCGGTAACAAAGACCAACAGCAGCGCACTCATCGCAGCAGTTAACATCCGGTGCATCGATCGCTCTCCCCCGGCAGTCAGGGTCTTCCTAGAAATAGTCGTCGGCAGAGGCGAGCAACTCTTTCGCCTGTTGCTGTGCCAGCGTATTGAACAGCGTCAATCCCGGCTCTTTCGCCGGCGCCTGCAGCACCTCGCTCAGAAGACGATCGTGCAGATCACGGTCGTACACGAGGCGCGCATAACCCCGAGCGTACTCGACTTTCACCGACAGATTCCGGCCTCCGCTCAACTCAACCGCTTTATCGAAATAGGCACGTCCGAGGTCGGGCCTGCCGCCCAGCGCCTCGGGACGCAGTGTATTGAGGACGCCAAGATACATATTGACATTGACCGCCCGCGCCGGATCGTCGAATACCAGCAGCCGCTGCAGTGCGTACTCGATCTTCGGCAGGGCCGCGATTGCGCGCCAGTCGCCGCTGTGTGCGCGGATGTGTGCCAGCGAAGCGACGCAATAGCTGTATAGCGCATCCCCATCGCGGCGGCCGATCGAGTCAACAGCGGCCACGAATGCCGCATAATCGAGGTCGTCGAGACCGCAGCCGTGGCGGTCCGCGGCGCACAATGCGCGGGCTCCGTACTCCCTGGCACGCGTGGTCAGACGCTGCGCGCGCTCCTGGTCGGTGACGAAGGCTATGCCATAGGCGGAATACAACTGGGCTGCCGCGCCGAGATAACGTGGATTGCCCGGGTCGCCGTTCACCATTGCATCGAGCAGGATCAGGTATGCGGGAGTCCCTTCGCGGACGAGGTCCGGGTCGTCAGCGTCGAGAATCGCCCCGGTCAGCCCATCGGCAAACCTGCCAGCCGCGGCGCCACCCAGGGCCGCACAACCCGTGAGAAGCAACGCGCCCACTGCCACAGCGGAACGGCCCGCGACAACGCGGCGTGCCGAGGCTGCGCAGCGGTCCATGACCTGGAATTGCCCCGCGGCACGCCCCGGCGCTGCAGGGTCAGACCTTTTCTTTGATGCGTGCGGATTTGCCGCTGCGTTCGCGCAGGTAATAGAGCTTGGCCCTGCGCACATCCCCGCGGCGCTTCACTTTGATCTCGGCAACGGCCGGACTGTAGGTGGGAAAAACCCTCTCGACGCCTTCGCCATGGGAAATCTTGCGCACCGTGAAGGAGGAGTTGGCGCCACGGTTACGCCGCGCAATCACCACGCCCTCGTAGGCCTGCAGGCGCTCGCGATTGCCCTCTTTGACACGCACCTGGACAACGACCGTATCGCCCGGAGAGAAGTCCGGGATCTTTCGCTGGGTCAACTCCGATTCCAGCTGCTTCATCATCTTGCTCATGTTCCATCACCCTCGTTCAGCCGCCCGCCAGCCCGGTCGGGCGCGTCATGACAACTATTCGGCTTTTGCTGGCACTTCCTGGCGCTCGGCCAGGTACTGGCGCAACAACTCCTGCTCCTCAACGCTCATCGTCCGCCGCGTCAGCAGATCCCGACGCCGCAGAAATGTCCGGCCCAGCGATTGCTGCAGGCGCCAGCGCCTGACCGCCGCATGGTCACCCTGCAGCAGGACCCGCGGGACCGACCGGCCGTCCACCTTTTCCGGCCGCGTGTAGTGCGGGCAGTCGAGAAGATTGCCGGTAAACGACTCCTCCTCCGCCGACGCTTCGTCGCCGAGCGCCCCCGGCAGCAGGCGCACAACCGCGTCGATCACCGCCAGCGCGGCAATCTCGCCGCCGCTCATCACGAAATCACCCAGCGACACTTCCTCGTTTGCCTCCGCCTCGATCAGTCGCTCATCGAAGCCCTCATAGCGGCCCGCTACCAGCACCATCGCCTGCCAGCGCAGCATCTCGCGCGCCAGGCCCTGGTCGAACCGCCGGCCCTGCGGACTCAGAAAGACGGTCCGCGCGCCGGCGGGTAAGGTCGCCCTCGCGGCCCGCAGCGCATCCCGCAACGGCTCGTACCGCAGCACCATCCCGGGGCCTCCGCCATAGGGCCGGTCATCGACGCTGCGATGCGGGTCTCGCGCGTAATCGCGCGGATTCACCATGCCGACATTCGCCAGCCCTCTGGTCAACGCGCGCGCGCAGACCCCACAGCCGATGCCGGCTGCCACCATTTCGGGAAACAGCGTTACAACCCGGATCTGCATGGCTGGCCGCCCGGCACCTCAGAAATCCTCATCCCAGGCCACGCGTATGACAGAACCGGCCAGGTCCACCTCCTTGACGACCTGTCCCGGCACGAAAGGCAACAGCCGGCGCCGGTCGCCCTGAACGACCAGTACGTCATTAGCTCCGGTTGCCAGCATTTCATGCACTCGCCCAAGCACGATGCCCTGTTCGTTCACTACCTGCAGCCCGAGCAGGTCGGCCCAGTAATACTCACCCGGCCGGGGTCGACTGAACTGCTCGCGCGGCACGCGGATCGTCGCACCGACCAGCGCACGGGCGACGTCACGATCCTCGATGCCGTCGAGATGCGCGATGACCCCGCGGCCATGCCCAGCGCCCTCCACGACGCGCAACGATTTCGCCGTTCCGTCGCCGAGGAGCCACGGGCTGTATCTCAGTATCCCCTCCGGTGGATCGGTAAAGGAGAAAATCCGGAGCCAGCCCTTGACGCCGAATACTCCCGAAACCCGACCAACCACGACCGTCCGCTCGGCGGGATCGGTCATTGGCAAAACCGGCGCCGGTCAGCCGCAGGCCAGACCGGTCAGGCTGCGGCAGCTCCGGTGGTCTCCGTTGCCCCCGCGGGCTCGCTGTCCAGCAGGTCCGCCACGCGGGCCGACAACTGCGCGCCCTGGCTGATCCAGTAGTCAAGCCGCGCGCGATTAACCTGCAGCCGCGCTTCTTTGCCCGCCGCGATCGGATTGAAGAAACCGAGACGCTCAAGGTAACGGCCGTCGCGCCGGCTGCGGTGGTCGGTCGCTACGATGTGGTAAAAAGGCCGCTTGGTGGTACCACCACGGCTGAGTCGAATAGTCACCATTCTGGGTCGTTTCCTCTGTGTTTTTCGGCGCTGGACACCCGCCCGGCCGGCAGGTGGCGCACGCAAACGGAGGATTTTACTGGAACACCCGGAGGCTGCACACCCTCCTTACGCCAGAAAAACCCGGCGCCTCATCCTTGCCTAGCGGCCCGGAAACTGGCGCCCGCCACCGGCCGGCAGGTTTCGCAGCGCCCGCTGCAGGCCGCCCTTCGACAACCGTTTCATCATCTTTTGCATGTTCTCGTGCTGCCTGAGCAGGCGGTTGACGTCCGGCACACCGACGCCTGCTCCGGCGGCAATGCGTTGACGACGCGACCCATTGATAATCTTGGGAAAACGCCGCTCTTTTGGCGTCATGGAATTGATGATCGCGACTTGTCGGCGGATACCGTTCGGGTCTATCTGGCCGGCCAGTTTGTCGGCCCCGAGCCCGCCGGGTAATGGCAGTTTCGCGAGCAGGCTCTCCACGCCGCCCATCGCCAGCATCTGCTGGAGCTGATCGCGCATGTCGGCGAGATCAAAACCCTTGCCCCTGGTGACCTTGCGGACGAGCTTTTCGGCTTGCTCCTGGTCGACCTTCTGGCTGATCTCCTCGACCAGCCCCACAACGTCGCCCATGCCCAAAATGCGGGAGGCCATGCGCTCGGGAACGAACGCCTCGAGCGCGGAAAGCCGCTCGCCGGTGCCGACGAATTTGATCGGCTGGCCCGTCACTGCGCGGGCAGACAACGCTGCGCCGCCACGTGCATCGCCGTCCGCCTTGGTGAGCACGATGCCGGTCACCGGCAACGCGTCGGCAAACGCCCGGGCGGCATTCACCGCATCCTGGCCCGCCATGCTGTCGAGCACGAAAAGCGTCTCGGCGGGTTCCGTGAGGTCGTGGAGCTCGCGCAATTCGGCGAGCAATTCCTGATCCAGACGGGTCCTGCCAGCGGTATCGAAAATCACCACATCAGCCTGCTGACGCCGGGCCAGGTCGAGTGCGCGGCGCGCGATATCCAGTGGCGCCTCGGTCGGCGCCGCCGGCGCGCAGCTCACGCCCACCTGCTCTGCCAGCCGCTCCAGCTGCAGCATCGCGGCTGGACGCCGCGTGTCCAGGCTGACGATCATCACCTGACGCTTCATCCGCTCCTTCAGCAACAGGGCCAGCTTGCCCGTCGTGGTCGTCTTACCGCCGCCCTGCAGACCCACCATCAGGATCGGCGCCGGGGGCTGTCGGCGCAGGTTCAGTTCGGCCGGATCGCGGCCCAGTTCCGTCGTCAGTTCCTGATGCAGCAACCCGATAAACGCCTGGCCCGGCGTCAGGCTGCGGTTGACCTCCGCGCCCAAAGCGCGCTGCTGAACCCGCGCCACCAGATCGCGCACCACGGGCAACGCCACATCCGCTTCGATCAACGCACGGCGTACGTCGCGGACGGCATCGGCAATGTTCTCCTCCGTAAGCCGACCACGACCACGCATCCGGTCGGCAATCTGCCGGAGCCGCTCGCTGAGATTCCCGAACAACTTAGCCCGCTCCCATGGGTTGATTCGCTTGCACGTTACCGCAGATTCGCGGCAGGGTCAGCGCAGATAGCCGCCAGTTCCCGCAGTTTGCCACGACTGAGCGCGATGGGCTGCCTTGACATGCGGTTAACCCATTCGCAAGGATGTGAAGTGTACCCAATCGATGGAGTTTCGCGTCTTTGGACGACGTCCCGCTAGGCGCCCTGCTGGGCGCACTGTTCCTGCTGCTCCTTTGCTCTGCGTTCTTCTCCGGCACCGAAACGGCGCTGATGTCGCTGAACAGGTACCGGCTGCGTCACCTGGCCCAAAGCGGTCACCGCGGGGCCAGTTTTGCCGAAAGCTTACTGAAGCGACCCGACCGGCTCATCGGCCTGATCCTTTTCGGCAACAATCTGGTGCAGAACTCGGCGACCGCCATCGTGACCCTGATCGCGTTCAAGCTGGGCGGCGCGGCGGGGATAGCAGTAGGCACCGTGGTCATCACGATCCTGATTCTGATATTTGGCGAACTGACGCCGAAGACACTGGGCGCGGTGAATCCGGAACGACTCGCGTTTCCAGGCGCGTACGTCTACCACGCTTTGCTCCGCTTCCTGCCACCGATTTCCTGGCTGGTTGGCCTCATTGGACTGGTCTCTAACGGACTTCTGCGCACCATCGGCATCCGGCCGGACGACAGCGCGGCTCATCATCTCACCATCGAGGAACTGCGAACCATCGTCGCGGAATCGGGCGCCCTGTTACCGCGCAAGCGCCAGGAAATCATGATGCGGGTCCTGGAGCTCGGGGAGATCACGGTCGAGGACATCATGATTCCCCAGAATGAAGTCGTCGGAATCGACCTCGAAGACGATCTGCAGGTCATCGTCCATACGATACAGGAGAGTGGCTATACGCGACTCCCCGTCTATCGCGAAGCCATCGACAACGTGGTCGGCCTGCTGCATGTGAAGCGGCTCATCCAGCATCCCGCGCCGGACAAGCTTTCCAAGCCGGTCATTGAAACCCTGGTCGACGAGCCCTATTTCGTACCCGAGGGCACGCCGCTCAACAAGCAGCTGGTGCAGTTCCAGCGAACCCGGCAGCGGACCGGGTTCGTTGTAGACGAATACGGCGACATCCAGGGTATCGTCACCCTCGAGGATCTGCTCGAGGAAATCGTCGGGGAATTCACCAGTGAGCCGGCCGAGGGTCGTTCCGAGGTACGCCGCGACGAAGCCGGCGGCGGCTACATCGTGGATGCGGGCACCAACGTACGCGTGCTGAACCGGACGATGAACTGGAAGCTGCCCACGGAAGGCCCGAAAACCCTCAACGGTCTGATTCTCGAGAAACTCGGCGCCATCCCCGGCAAAGGCACCGGCCTGATGCTCAACGACTATGCGGTGGAGATCCTGCAGACCAGCGACAGCGCGGTGGAAACCGTCCGGATCCGGGAGCCAGCCGAGCGGCTCGCGCAGATAGCCGCCAGCGTCTGACAGCTGCTGGTCAGTCGCGGCCCAGTCCCAGCACGTCGAGCGCTTCGCGCAACCGCGTTACCCCGCGCAACTCCATGTCCGGCGGATTTCTGCGGGGCAGATTGGCAGCCGGTGCCACCGCTCGCGAAAAGCCGAGCTTGGCCGCCTCCCGCAACCGTTCCTCCCCGAAAGAGACCGGGCGAATTTCCCCGCCAAGTCCGACTTCCCCGAAAACCACGGTGTCGCGCGACACCGGGCGCCAGGCCGAACTCGATGCGATTGCGGCCAGCAACGCGAGATCGGCGGCCGTTTCGGTCACGCGCACGCCCCCGACTATGTTGACGAACACGTCCTGCTCATGGGAGCGCACGCCGGCATGCCTGTTAAGTGCGGCGAGCAGCAGAGCCACCCGATTCTGGTCCACGCCCACTGCCAGGCGCCGTGGGGGACCGCCTGCGCCACGGTCGGTGAGCGCCTGCAGCTCGACAAGCAGCGGGCGGGTACCCTGGTGCAACACCGTGACGACGCTGCCCGTAACGTCGTCTTCCTGGCGTGAGAGAAAAATGGCCGAGGGATTGCGAACCTCCCGCAGCCCGCTGTCGCTCATCGCGAAGACGCCGAGCTCGTTGGCCGCGCCGAACCGGTTCTTCACTGCGCGCAGCAGTCGGTAACGGCTGCCGGTCTCGTCCTCGAAATACAGCACCGCGTCCACCATGTGCTCGAGCATGCGCGGTCCGGCGATTACGCCCTCTTTGGTGACGTGTCCGACGAGAACGACTGCGAGGCCGGAGGTCTTGGCGAGTTGAATGAGCCTGGCGGTGCATTCCCGCAACTGGTTCGGCGAGCCCGGCGTGGACGGCACGGAGTCGGCATACATGGTTTGAATGGAATCCACGATGAGGCACGCGGCACCAGAGCGATGCGCGGCGGCGGTGACATCGTCGACGTTGGTGGCCGCGAGTATCGTGACCGCCTCCGGATCCAGGCCCAGACGTTGGGCGCGAAGCGCCACCTGCTCCGCGGACTCCTCCCCGCTGACGTACAGCGTCGGCCAATCGTCGCGGCTGGCACCGGCCACCTGCAGAAGAAGCGTCGACTTGCCGATTCCCGGGGCGCCACCGACCAGGACCACGGACCCGGGAACGAATCCCCCACCGAGCACACGGTCGAGCTCGGCGATACCGGTGGCGGTGCGCTTCACCCCGGCCGGCCGGATCTCCGCCAAGCGTCTCGCCGTAACGGCGGCCCCGGAGCGCTTCGCGCCGCCGACGCCCGTTTCCGCCTCCAGGCTGTTCCATGCGCCACAGGACGGGCACTGCCCCTGCCACTTAGGGGCGCTGCCTCCGCAGTCGCGGCAGACATATGCAGGATTGGACCTGGACATGATTTCTGTGACTTTGCTCTCATCCGGGCGGCTTTCGCATCGGCAAAAAAGCCTGCCGAGCAGAGAAACTCAACGCCGGTCTCACTACCCTTCGAACGGCCCCGATACTATGTGGAAATGCGTGGTTGGGACAGCGTCACCAGGGTCGGGTCGCTGCGGCCGGGTCCGGCTGCGCTGGCGGTATTGTTTGGCGGCCTGCTGTTCTCGCTCGCACCGGTCTCACAGAGTCTCGAGAACGGCTTCTTCGACGTCCTGCAGCGTATCGGCAACACGGCCGCCACGAGCGACGTCGTCCTGATCGATACCCGCAGCCTGCGCGGCCGTTCGGGCAGTGCCTGGGAGGCTGAGAGCTTTCCGGACCTGCTCGAAACCCTGGCCCAGGCCGGTGCGCGCCTGGTATTGCCAACCGAGACGCCGCCGTTGACGGCCGGTCTGCCGGACGCGCGGCAGTTGGCCGCTCTCGCCGACCTCGAGCGGCGCAACCGCCAGAACGACCGCGAACAGGGACCCGACGCACTCGCGGAAAAATGGGCAGAGATGCGGCGGCGCTCCGAGCTGCATGCGCGCACCGTGGAGGCGGTACGGCGGCTGCGCAATCTCATCCTGGGCGTACCGACGTTCGATACGGCGCCAGCTACTACATTTGCCGGCTCGGGTTGCCAGAAGCACCTGCTCGCGACGAGGCCGGACCGTTACGATGACGACAGCGGCGCCCGCCGGGTCCGGGCGGTCACCCCTTCCCCGGAAGAACTTTGCGACGCTGCACTGGGCGCGGGCCACGTTGGCTTCTGGAGCGATCCGGACGGGGTGGTTCGCCGCCTCGACCTGCTCGTCAATGCGTCAGGATATCTCGTACAGTCAGCAGCGTTGCGCGCAGCGCTCGCCATAAGCTTTCCGAGCGGCAACTCGGTGACGGTCGGCGACGGCGGTATCGCCTGGGATTCGCAACGGATCCGCACCTCCGGCGGCCCTGCGACACTGCTGCGTTTTTATCCTTCGGAACCACCGGTCGGCGGCTTCGAGATGGTGAGCGCAGAGGAACTGCTGCGGTCCGAGGCCGCAGCCGGGCGTGTCGCCGGCAAGGTGGCCGTCGTCGGAGACAGCGCTGTCGGGAGCGGACAAGGTTACGCCACCCCCCTCGGCGACAACGTGGCGCCCGCGATTCTGCTTGCGACCGGCGTGGCGAACCTGCTGTCGGGCGATTATCTCGTCCGGCCGGCCTGGCTGCCGTGGTTCGAAACCGCGCTTCTGCTCGTGATCGGCGCCGCCGTGCTTCTCTGGGGCAGGCGACTGCCGCCGACTCTCGCCGCCATGACGGCTCTGTGCGCGGCGACGATTCTGCTCGGGACGGAAGCCTATCTCGTCAGCGTCGGAATCTGGGCGGAGCTGACCACTGCGGCCGTATTCGCGGTATTCGGTCTCGGCGCGACGAGGCTCCTCCCGGTGCGCACGGTGCGAGAGACGGGCGCGGCGCCTTCCCGGGTTGCTGCGCCAGCCGAACCGAAGCCGGACGACAGGATCGGCGCCGGCGACGAACTCGATCTCGCCTTCTCGATGTTGCGCCATCAGCCGGCGACCGAACATGTCAAACAACGCCTCTACGAGGTCGCTCTGGAGCACGCCCGGCGCCGGGATCTCGCCAAGGCCGAGCGCGTCCTGCGGCATCTCGCTTCGATCGACCCGGGCTATCGCAACGCCGGAGAGAAACTGAAGAAGCTCGCAGGTCTGCGCGTGGCCGCCGCGGAACCCGCGCGGGCACCGGAAGGCGGAGCCGACCCCGCCCCCGCGAGGCCGCCGCGCGCCAGCGAACTTGCTGAGGACCTGAGCGGCCGGACGATCGGTCGCTACGAAATCGAGCGGATCATCGGTCGGGGCGCGATGGCCACCGTTTATCTCGGGCGCGACCCGAAAATCAACCGGCGCGTTGCCATAAAGACCATTGCCCTGGCGGAGGAATTCAGCGATGGTGATCTGGCCAACGCCCGCACACAATTCCTCCGGGAAGCCGAATCGGCGGGACGCCTGAATCATCCGCACATCATCAGCATCTATGATGCCGGCGAAGAGGGCCGGGTGGCTTACCTGGCGATGGAATACTGCGTCGGCAAGGCCATGAGCTTCTACGCCCAGCAGGGCCAGCTTCTGCCGCCCAAGTGGGTTCTGGAAATAATGGCGCGGGCCGCGGAAGCGCTCCACTACGCGCATCAGCAGCATGTCGTGCACCGGGACGTCAAGCCGGCCAATCTTCTCTACGATGCGGAAACGGATACCCTGAAGATCACCGATTTCGGCATCGCCAGGTTGACGGACACCAGCAGAACCAAGACCGGCATCATTCTCGGCACGCCGTCCTACATGTCCCCCGAACAACTTGCCGGCACCGGCGTCACCGGGCAGTCGGACCTTTTCTCGCTCGGCATCACGCTGTACCAGTTACTGACCGGAGTACCGCCGTTCCGCGCCGATTCGATTCCCCGGCTGATGCAAAAGATCGCCCACGAACAGCATCAGGCCGTCACCCAGGTGCGAGACGACCTTCCGGCCGCGATCGACGACATCATCGATCGCGCGCTCGCCAAGGATCCGGTCAACCGCTTCCCGAACGGGCGCACCATGGCATTGGCCTTGCGCGACTGTTGTAGTAGCTTCTGACTTTCCGCTTCTTTCCAGCCAACATGACCCTGCGCAACAAGTTCCGCTCGGTGCAACTCACCGACACTGGCCGGGTGAGAGAACACAACGAGGATGCCATCGGCACAAACCTCGATACCGGGCTGCTCGTGCTGGCCGACGGCATGGGCGGGTACAATGCCGGCGAGGTGGCGAGCGGCATTGCCGTCAAGACCGTTCTGGACCTGGTGGCCAGCGGCTGCCAGCGCGAGCAGCGCAATGCCATCGACCCAGAGACCCGGCTGATGCGCCAGAGCATCATCCTGCGCGATGCCGTGACACGCGCCAACAAGGTCATTCACCAGACCGCGAAGAGCCAGCCGCAGTGCGAGGGCATGGGCACTACCATCGCCGCCTGCCTCTTCTTCGACAATCGCGTCTCCATTGCGCATGTCGGGGATTCGCGCATTTACCGTTTTCGCCGCAACCGGTTCGAGCAGCTCACCATGGATCACTCGCTGCTCCAGGAGCTCGTCGACCGCGGTTACTACTCGCAGGAAGAAGCAGCGCGTTCCACCAACCGCAACTACGTCACCCGCGCGCTCGGCGTGGAAGCGGCCGTGCAGGTGTCCGTCCAGGAAGACCAGGTGCTTCCGGGTGACGTTTACCTGCTGTGCTCGGACGGCCTGCCCGATATGGTGGATGATGAAGATATTCACTTAACAATCAGCACTTTTAGTGCTAATCTTGACGTGGTCGGGCAGCAGTTGATTCAGCTGAGCAACGACCGTGGGGGGAAAGACAACGTTTCCGTTATCCTCGCGCAGGTGCTGGAGCCGTTTCCAGCGCGCACAAGCCTGATCAAGCGAATCAAGGGCATCTTCAACTAGGCTGGACTCAGCATGGCGCGTCTCATCCTAAGTCTCGACAATCAGGTTCTCGCTGAATACAACATGATGAAAGAGCGGTACACCATCGGCCGCTTGCCGGACAATGACGTGCGGATCGACAACCCCACAGTCAGCGGTCATCACTCCCTGATCATCAACATCCTCAACGACTCGTTCCTCGAGGACCTGAACAGCACGAATGGCACCTACGTCAACGGCAAGCTGATCAAAAAGCACGCTCTCCAGCATGGCGACGTGATCACTATCGGCCGGCACCAATTACGCTTCGTCGATAACGCCGCCGATGGCGAGGAGCAGGATGACTTCGCGCAGACGATGGTGCTGTCGAAATCCGACATGCCGGGCAGCATTCATGCCGCCGCCGCGGCGGCACAGGATACTTCAGCCCAGGCGTCCCAGCGCCAGGCGCCGCCGCCCTCTGTTGCCAAGATCCAGGTGCTGAACGGCACATTCGCTGGTCGCGAAGTTCAGCTCAACAAGGCGTTGACGACGATGGGCCAACCCGGCGTTCAGGTGATAGCGATCACGCGCCGCGGCGACGGCTATCATCTGGTTCAGGTCGAAAACGCGCCGGATCGCGAGCCACCCAAGGTCAACGGACAACCGATCGGCCCTCAGGCGCGACGGCTGAACGATAATGATGTCATCGAACTCGTCGGCATCAAGATGGGTTTTTTCCTGGACTGACTGCCTGCAGCCTGGCCTGCTACCGCAGCTCACGCGCCACGCGCGGGCTTATGCCCGACAGCAGCGCATACGGGATGCTGGCGGCGTGCGTCGCAACCTCTTCTACAGGCAATCCATCACCCCATAGCACCACACGGTCGCCCGGCGCCGCCGGAGGACCATCGGTCAGGTCGATGCTGACCATGTCCATCGATACCCGCCCGATGATCCTCGTACGCCAGCCGTTGACCAGCACCGGTGTCGTCCGGGCGATGTGCCACGGATAGCCATCCGCGTATCCCGCAGCAGCCACGCCGACAACGCTTTCGCGCTCGGCTCGCCAGTCACCACCGTAGCCCACACGGTGCCCGGCCGGCAGCTTCTTGACTGCGATGAGACGGGACTCGAAAGACATCGCGGGCTGCAGCCCGAATGACGCCGCTGTCTGCCCGCCGACCGGCGAGGCACCGTACAGCATCAACCCGGGACGGACCCAGTTCCTCGCACCCGAGGCGCGCAGGCTATCCGGCCACTGCAGTATCGCGGCCGAGTTGGCTAGGCTGACGTCGCCGACCCAATCCTGCATTAGACGGCGAAATGCAGCGAGCTGTGTCGCGGTCGCCCCACCGGCGAGCTCGTCTGCCGATGCGAAGTGCGTCATCAGCCGCAGTGCTTTGCAGCCACGCCACGCGGTCAGCCGCCGCCGCGCTTCGGAAACGGCATCCGGTTCCATGCCCAGCCGGCCCATCCCGGTGTCGGCCTTGAGCCAGACCTCGAGCGCATCAGTACCAGAGACGCCCTCCAGCAGATCTACCTGCCAGGGACTGTGAACGACCAGGTCCAGGCCAAGCGCCGCCGCTTCCCTGATTTCGCCGGCCGCAACGAAGCCGCCCAACACCACGATGCGCCCGGGGATGCCCGCTTCGCGCAGCTGCACCGCCTCCTCGAGCCGGGCGACCGCAAACGCATCAGCGTCACCAAGTATGCGCGCCACCGCGACCAGGCCGTGCCCGTAGGCGTTGGCCTTGATCACTGCCATTACCGCACAGCCTGGCGCGAGGTCCCGGACCCTTTGCAGGTTATTCCTGAGCGCGCCCTCGTGAACCACCGCCAGAGCGGCTGGGGTCACGAGAAGACCTCGATCTCAGGCGCATAGTTTTCGAACCGCGTGTACTTGCCGAGGAAAGTCAGCGGAAACTCTCCGGTCGGGCCATTGCGTTGCTTGGCAATGTTGATATCCGCGATGCCCTTGCGCGGTGTGTTCTGGTTATAGACCTCTTCGCGATAGATAAACACGATCATGTCGGCATCCTGCTCGATGGCTCCCGATTCGCGCAGGTCTGACATGACTGGCTTCTTGTCCTGCCGCTGCTCGACGCTGCGGTTGAGCTGCGACAAAGCAATGACCGGGACCCTCAGCTCTCGCGCCAGCGCCTTGAGTGACCGGGAGATCTCCGATATCTCCGTTGCGCGGTTCTCCGTGCTCCCCGCCACGCGCATGAGCTGGAGGTAATCGACGACGATCAGCTCCAGGCCGTGCTCGCGCTGCAGTCGGCGTGAACGCGACCGGACCTCCGTTGGCGTCAGAGCGGGTGTGTCGTCGATGAAGATCTTTGCCTCGGCCATCTGTCGGATCGCCCCATTGATTCGAGGCCAGTCCTCGTCGCCGAACCGGCCATTGCGCAGGTGTGCCTGATCGACCCGTCCCAGCGAGGAGATCATCCGGAACGCGAGCTGATCCACCGACATCTCCATGCTGAAGATTGCCACTGGAAGCCTGGCACCCAGCGCGGCGTTCTCGGCCACGTTAAGCGCAAGCGTGGTCTTTCCCATGGACGGACGCCCGGCGATTACGATGAGGTCGCCCCTCTGCAGGCCGGCCGAGAACTCGTCGAACTTTGCAAAGCCGGTCGAGACGCCGGTAATGCTGCCGCCAGCCTGGTGCAGCATGTCGAGCCGGTCGATGGTCTTCCCGAGCACATCGCGCAGATGTACGAAGCCCGGGCCCTGGCGCTGACCGCGCTGCGCTATCTCGAGTATGCGCCGCTCTGCCTCGTCGACCAGTTCGGCCGCCGGACGACCATCGGTGTGGAACGCGCTGCCGACGATGCCGTTACCCGTCTCGATCAGCTCGCGCAGCAGGGCCCGGTCGCGAATGATGCGCGCGTAGTCGGCAACATTGGCGGCGCTCGGCGTATCGCGCACGAGCGAGCCGAGATAGCCAAGCCCCCCCGCATCGGCGATCTCGGCGCGACTCTCGAGGTAGTCGGAAATCGTCACCGCGTCGAACGGCTGACGGCGTTCCGACAGCGCCCTGATGGCAGCGAAGATGAGCCGATGGTCTGGCCGGTAAAAGTCCGCCTCGGTTACCAGGTCGGCAACCTTGTCCCATGCGCTGTTGTCCAGCATCAGCCCGCCAAGCAGGGCCTGCTCGGCCTGAACGGAGCTCGGGGGCAGCGTCAGCCTGTCAATGCCAGCGATCGCCGGGTCGGACACAGGTTTGGTGCTGGCCATGGCGGCGCGCGCCGCTCCGTTACGCGGACGCGGCATCCTCCGCAAGCACCTCGACGCGAAGGCTGACATCCACGTCGGTGTGGAGGTGGACTAGGACCATATGCTCCCCGACGACGCGGATCGGACCTGCCGGCAGGCGCACCTCGCTGCGCTCCACCGGCACTCCGGCGGCGGTGCAGGCTTCGGAGATGTCGACGGTTCCCAGCGACCCGAACAGTTTCCCCTCGGAGCCGGCCTTCGCCGTGAGACGCAAGGACAGTTTCTCGAGCTGCTCCCTGCGTGAATGAGCTGCGGCAAGCTTGTCGGCCTGCCTGCGCTCGAGTTCGGCGCGGCGCGCCTCGAACGCCGCAATGTTCTCCGGCGTAGCCAGCGTCGCTTTTCCCTGAGGCAGCAGGTAGTTTCTGCCGAATCCGGACTTGACGCGCACACGGTCACCGATGTTGCCCAGATTGGCAACTTTCTCGAGCAAGATCACATCCATAAAGACACCTTTTCCGACATACCTTGCCGGCGCAATTCGCCCGGCGGCTGCCTGCAGATTACACCAATTTGCCACCCATCCGCCGCAGGCTGAGGGCGTTGTCGGCAAGGCCGAGAAGCGCAAGCAGAACGAGTTCCACTGCCGCCACCGCGGGCAACAGCGCCATCGGCAGATACAGGGCGAGCAGCCATGTTTTTGGCCAGCTCCTGCGGGCACCATGCCAGTGAATGACCGCAAGACCCTGCACCACGAAGCCCGTTGCGAGAACCAGCAGGAGATCGTCCGCGGTTGCCCGTGCGCCGGCAAGGAACAGCACCGCGAGCATCGCGGCGAGAACCCCCATGACCCGGCCCATGCGGACTTCGCGGAACTCCGCTGCGAAGCTGCGTTTCCTGCCCGGCGTGGTCAGCCAGGCCCCTATGAACAGTGCGGCCATTGAGCTCGCGACGGCGCTGGCGGCCATCATCCCCGTCATCAGCCCGGCTGCGCCCGGCGCGATGTCCGTCGGCGCCATCTCCAGACCTGCGCTGCGCGCCCGCTCGGCGAGATCGCTCAGGACCTGTTCCCAGAATGCCTGGGGATCCTCGCTCCACAACGAAAAACTCAGCGCCCCGGCAAGGCCGAGCAGCACCGCCACCTGCAGCGCAAGGTTGATCGACCCCGCGCGGTACAGGTGTCCGAGCAGTATGGCGACCCCCCAGGTTAACGCCGCGCCGATCCCCATCTCGAGCCACACGCCTCCAGCCAGCGTCGTGACCGCCAGCAGCAGCAGCAAGGCCCCTGCGCAGTCCTCGACGGCCGAACGCCAGCCCCGCGAAATGGACGCCGAGACCACCAGCGCGGCGCTGACCACCGCCAGCAGTGGAACGGGAAACAGCAGCGCGATCAGCGCAATACGCGCGACTCGGCGTCCCGCGATCCAGTCGGAAAGGCGGGTCATGGCCGGATCGACCTTGGGACAGCCGCGCGGCCTGTCAGTGCTTGTCCGTGTAGGGAAGCAACGCCAGGAACCTCGCCCGCTTCACCGCCACCGAGAGCTGGCGCTGGTAGTTGGCGCCGGTACCCGTGATGCGGCTCGGCACGATCTTGCCGGTCTCGGTGACATACTGGCGCAGCGTCTCGAGATCTTTGTAGTCGATCTCCTTGACTCCCTCGGCAGAAAACCTGCAGTACTTGCGTCGCCGAAAAAATCTGCTCACGTTAATCCCCTGAAAGAAAACGGCTGGCGTGGCTCAACCAGCGGCCTGTTCCGTGGTTTCCGCCGCGGCAGCCTCGTCGTCCGCCTCGCGCGCCGGCTCTCGTTTCGCTCCTCGTCCGCCTCCGGCATCGCGGGACTCCTCGTCGGAAGACTTGGCGAGGAACGACGGCTCGGTAACAGCCTCGTCACGCCGGATCACGAGATGCCGGAGCACGGCGTCGCTGAATCGAAAGGCGTCGATCAACTCGTCGAGCGTCCCTTTGGGACACTCGATGTTCATTAGAACGTAATGCGCCTTGTGAACCTTGGCGATGGTATGAGCAAGCTGGCGGCGGCCCCAGTCTTCGAGGCGGTGCACACTGCCATTGCCGGCCGCTACGATGCCTTTGTAGCGCTCGATCATGGCAGGAACCTGCTCGCTCTGGTCCGGATGGACCAGAAACACGATTTCGTAATGCCTCATTGTGTCTCCCCGTGGATTGCAGCCACCCGCAGCGCGATGTGGCAAGGAGTCGGCGAAGACGGCCCGGGCCGCCTTCCCGCGGACGCGGAATGCTACCGGAGGGTCCCGGGTGTTGCAAGGCGGGAGCGTTGCCGGACGCATTCATACAGGCAGACGCCAGCGGCCACCGCCACATTGAGGCTTTCCACCACGCCGCGCATCGGCAGCCTGACCATGATGTCGCAGCGCTCCCGGGTCAGCCGCCGCATGCCCACGCCCTCGGCCCCGAGCACGAACGCCAGCGGGCCGGTCAGATCGACGTCGAAGAGATTCTCGCCGGCGGCCTCGTCCGTGCCGATGACGCGCACGCCGCGATCGACGAGGTGAGTCATGAATCTCGCGACGTTGCCGACCTCGGCGAGGGGCTGCGCCTCCGCCGCGCCGGAGGCGACCTTGCTCACCACCGGGGTGACACCGACGTTGCGGCTGCGGCCGGTGACCACCAGGTCCACCCCCGCCGCATCGGCGGTGCGCAGCAGAGCGCCGAAATTTCGCGGGTCCGCTATGCCGTCGAGAACGAGCACCAGCGGCAGTTCGATTGCCTCGAGGAATTCCTGCGCCTCGCGCTCGGACAGCGGCCCGCGACCGCGAACCACGGCGGCAACCCCCTGGTGTTTGACGGTGCCCGTCAGGCGCTGCAATTCCGCCTCGATCGCATAGGTGACCGGCACGCCCGACCTTGTGATCTCCTCGCTGAGCCGCCCGAGCCGTTTCGGCCCGAGCCCCTCCTGCAGGAACAGCCGCTCGACACAGCCGCGCGCAAGCGACTTGCGCACGGCCTGTATTCCGTAAGTCACTCGCGGTTGCATCGGTGATGAACCGCGCTAGCGCGGACGCGCCGGGCTGCGTCGCCGGGAACCCGGCCGCGAAGTCGGGCGCGAGCCACACTCCTGCGCTCCGGCCTCCAGGGCAAGGTCGATTCTCGCCTCGTCAACGTCGACACGCATGACACGCACCCTGAGTTGATCGCCGAGGGCGAAACTCTGGCCGCTTCGTTCCCCGGTGAGCTGCAGGCCTCCATGCCGCAGGTGGTAATAATCGTTGCGCAGGCTTGTGACGTGTACCAGTCCGTCGACATTCAGCTCGGTCAGCGTCACGAACAGGCCGAAGTGGGTGACACCGGTAACCACGCCGTCGAATGTTCCCCCGGTCTGCTCCTTGATATAGGCACACTTGTAGCGGGCTTCGACGTGACGGGCAGCCTCCTCCGCGCGCCGTTCGCGCTCGGAACACAATTTACCGAGTCTCTCCATCTCCGGCATGTCGTAGTCAAAAGATGCCGGCCTTGCCTCATCGAGAACGTGCCCGATGCCGCGATGCACGAGAAGGTCCGGGTAACGGCGTATCGGCGACGTGAAATGCGCATACGAGGACAGGGCCAGGCCGAAATGTCCGACGTTGGCGGGCGCATAGACCGCCTGTGCCATGGTGCGCAGTACCGCGGTGGCGAGCACCGCGTAGTCGGGCCGATCGCGCAGCGAGGCGAGGATGCCGTTCAGCTCACGCGTCTTCGCCCGGGCCTGGCCACTGATCTTGACGCCGAGCGCCTGCAACATGAGGCGAAGATTCTCGAATTTCTCCTCATCGGGCCCGGCGTGCACCCGGTACAGTGTCGGCAGCCGGTGGCGTCGCAGGAACTTCGCGGCCTCGACGTTCGCCGCGATCATGCACTCCTCGATCAGCCGGTGCGCGTCGTTGCGTTCGCGCAAAGCGATTTTTTCTATCCGGCCGTGAGTGCCGAGATCAATGCGCGCTTCCGGCAACTCGAGCTCGAGTGCGCCGCGCCGCGCCCGGGCGCGGGCGAGACAACTGAATACGCCATACAGATGATCGATTTCCGTCAGCACGCCCCGCAGCCGGTGACAGGCGTCCGGATTACCGTCCCGGGCTGACTGCACGTCCTCATACACGAGCCGCTGTCGCGACCGCATGACAGCGCGAAAGAACCTCGAGTCTCTCACCTCACCCTGCGACGTGACCTGCATTTCGCAGGCCATGCAGAGGCGATCCACGTCGGGGTTCAGCGAACACAGTCCGTTGGAGAGATGCTCGGGAAGCATGGGCACCACGCGGTCCGGGAAATAGGCCGAGGTGCCCCGCCGGCAGGCTTCGTGGTCAAGGGCGTCGCCCGGGCGCACGTAATACGAGACGTCGGCTATGGCAACCACCAGCCGCCAGGAGGAGCCACGCGGTTCGGCAAACACCGCATCGTCGAAATCACGAGCGTCCGCCCCGTCGATGGTGACCAGCGGCATGCTACGCAGGTCTTCGCGCCCGCTCTTGTCCCTCGCGCGCACCTCGGCCCCCCACGCGACAGCGGCCCGGCGCGCCTCGGCCGGCCAGGCGGTGGGCAGGCCGAAGATCTCCAGCGCCGTGTCGGTCGCGACGGCCGGGTCGTCTTCCGGACTGCCGAGGATCCGCACGACCTTGCCCTGCGCCTCGTGGGTGGCACCCGGATAGGTGATGATCTCCAGCTTGACCACCTGGCCCGGCT
>CAZFWB010000030.1:0-25777 GCA_964522655.1 uncultured Chromatiaceae bacterium
AATGCCTCCGGCTGCGCCACCACGGGCGGCTTCAACACGGGCTACACCTGGACCTTGAGTGCGGGTCCGCAGGCTGCCGTGCCGGTTCCGGCCGCGGTCTGGCTGTTCGGCTCCGCGCTGGGTCTGCTCGGCGCTGCACGCCGTCGGGCCAAGGCCTGAAGCTCGATGCCAGCTTGAACTTCGGCTGATTCGCCTCAGCCACAGTTCGGGAAAGCCCCGCCAACCGGCGGGGCTTTTCTTTTTTGCCGCCGCTAGAATACGCGGCCTGACGTTTTTTTCCGGAGAGGCTTCATGAGCGTCGTTCGCTGCTTCCTGCTCGCCTTCGTCACGGCGATCCTTGCCGCCTGCGGCACGCCCGAGGACAAGGTGGCGGCGCACCTCGAGAAGGCGCGCGATTTCATGGCGGCCGGGCAATACGACGAGGCCAAGCTCGAGGCGAAGAGCGCCGTGCAGATCCTGCCAAAGAACGCCGAGGCGCGCCTGATTCTCGCCAAGCTCGCCTGGCGTGACGGTGATTACCGCGAGGCCTTCCCGCACCTGCAGATGGCCATCGAGAGCGACCCCGACCTCGTGGAGGCGCGGCTGCGCCTCGGCGACCTCTACATTGCCGCGGGCGACCTGGAAGCCGCGAAGGAGCAGCTCGAAGCCTTGCAGAAACTCGCTGCTGACAGCGCCGAAACCCGCCTGCTCGCCGGGCGACTGCTCATCGCGCAGAGTGAGAACGCGGCCGGAGAGGCCGAGATCGACGCGGCACTGGCTGCCAACCCGGCTCTGATCGACGCGATCAACATCAAGGCCAGCCTGCTCAGCGCTCGCGGCGAGAGCGAGGCCGCGCTCGAGGTGCTCGAGGCCGGCATCGCGAACACGCAGGGCGCCGACCGGCAAATCATGCGCGACTACCGCCTCAAGTTTTTCTACGCGACCGGCCAGAAGGACGCGTACGAAAAGGGGCTGAAGGCGATGATCGAGGAGTCCGCCGATCCGCTCCCGTACCGCTATCAGTTGCTCGATTTCTATACTCTCGAAAAGCGCGTTGACGATCAGGAGCGCGCACTACGCGAACTGGTGGACCTCGACCCGGAGAACCACACGGTCAAAGTGAGGCTGGCGAACTTCCTCGTGACGCGCGGCGACGCGGCCGCCGCCGAGAAGATTCTCCGGGACAGCATCGCCAAATTCCCGGACAGCGCCGAGCTGCAGGTCGCGCTCGGCGACTACTTCCGTTACATGAAGCGATCGGCGGAAGCCATGGGTGTGTATCGCGAAGTGGCTGAAAAGTGGCCGGTGACGACCCCCGAGGGGCAGTTGGCGCGCAACCGTATCGCTGCGCAGCACACTGTCGACGGCAACATCGACCAGGCGCGCGCCGAGATCGCCGCCATCCTCAAGGCGGCGCCCGACAACGCCGACGCGCTGCTGGCTCGGGCGACCTTCCTGTTCGTGGAACGCAGCTACGAGGACGCCATCGCGGATCTGCGCACCGTACTGCGCCGGCAGAAATCCTCCGAGGCCCTGCTGTTGCTGGCGCGCTCCTATGTCGGCATCGGCGACACCGTGGTCGCAAAGGACACCTACCGGCGTCTCCTCGCCGACTACCCGGATAACGCCGACGCGGCGAAGGAACTCGCCGTGCTGCACTCGAGCCAGGGCGAGACCGCGACGGCGGCCGACATCCTGCGCCAGTTCGTCACGGTCCGGCCCGACGACGCCGAGGCTTCTGCTGCGCTGGTGCAGAGCCTGCTCGCGCAGCGCGACATCGAGGCGGCCGAGGCCGAGGCGCGGCGCATGGTCGAGAGCGGGCGCGGCGGTGTGGTCGCCGAGCAGCAGTACGGCGCCGTGTTACAGGCGCGCGGCTCGACCGACGCGGCGCTGGCACGCTTCAAGGCGGTGCTCGACAAGGACCCGAACCAGCTCGCCGCGCTCACGGGGCTGGTGGACATCCTGCTCGCGACGAAGCGCGCCGACGAGGCGATCACCTATCTGGAGCGCTACCCCAAGGGCGATGTCGCAGCGAGCCTGCTGCTCGGCAAGGTCTACACCCAACAGGGCGACATGGCAGCGACCCGCGAGGTCATCGACCAGGCAATCGCCGCGCATCCTGCGGACGGCCGGCCATATCTTGCGCTCGCCACGCTGGAGCCGACGGACTCACCCGAACAGCTGGCCGTCCTGGAGCGCGGCTGGCAGGCGGCTGCCGGCGACGCGACTCTGGGGCTGTTCCTGGCGAGCGCCTATGAGCGCCAGGGAAGACCGGAGGAGGCGATCAGGGTTTACGAGGAGGTCGTGCGCCAGGATCGCGCCAGCCCGGCGGTGGTGAACAATCTCGCCGCGCTGCTGCTCGATCACCGCCAAGACAAGGAGAGCCTGGCGCGCGCGCTGGAACTCGCAAAGCGGCTTGGCAACACCACCGACGCGATCTCTCTCGACACGCTCGGCTGGGCCTATTACCGCAACGGCGACGTGCCCAACGCGGTGCGCCAGCTCGAGCGCGCGGTGGCGAGCGACGGCGGTAACGCCATCGCGCAGTACCACCTCGGCCTGGCTTACGCGGCAGCGGGCAATAGTGTCAGTGCGAAGCAGCACCTGTCCCAGGCGATGCAGCTCGGCGGCGCCGAGAAGACGCTGGTCGCCGATGCGCGGGCCGCGCTCGCGAAGCTCGGGGAGTAGGGGCGGCGCAGGCCGCGCCGGCCCGCGTCGGCGAACGAAGCCCTGTACGAGCGGTTTCAGCCGCGACGGGGCATCGGCAGCATTCGCATCGTTTTGGTCTTTCGTGCTCGTCGGGCGGTACGCTAAAGGACGGTGAGCGTCATCGGGCACCGACCTTTGGCGTGTACCTCAATTGGAACCGCACGGCTGGTCGCGACTGAAGTCGCTCCTACAAGGTGCTGGCGGGCGGCGCGGCAAATGAAGCCCTGTACGAGCGGCTTCAGCCGCGACCCGGCGCCGCGGTGCCGGTCCGTGACCGGCTGACGGTGACCCGGCGCCGAACCGCGGTGAGGCTTTTGAAATCGCTCCTACACATGCACGGCGTCGGCCACGGGATTTGACCGGGCCCACGCCCCGCCGGAGAATACGCGGCCGCAATGCCCCAGCAATTGAGACACGGATCGTGCCCATGAAAATCGCCAGGAACAGCGTCGTCACCATCGAGTTCGAGTTGACCGGCAATTCCGGCCAGGTGCTCGACAGTGCGTCGGCCGATGAGCCGCTGGAATACCTGCACGGCTCGGCGGGCATTCTGCCGATGCTGGAGCGTTCCCTGATGGGCATGTCGCCCGGAGAGACCTTCGACGTCACCATACCGCCGGACCAGGGCTTCGGCGAGCGCCAGCCGCGCCTCGTCGAGGTGGTGCCGCGCAGCCGCTGGGCGAATCCCGCCGAGTTGTCGGTCGGCGCGCGGGTGGACCGGGTGGACGAGACGGGCGGCAAGACGTCCTACGTGATCCGCGCCATGGATGCCGACACCGTGACCGTGGACGGTAACCATCCGCTCGCCGGCGAAACGCTGCGCTTCCGGGGCAAGGTGCTCGCCGTGCGCGAGGCGACCCCCGAGGAACTCGCCGCGAAGTGACCGCGTCGGCGCGCTTCGAGGCCGAGCCGTTTCTGGAAGACCTCGCAGGCCTCGAGCGCGCCGGTTTCGCCGTCTGCTCGTTTTTCACCCCCGGCGACGGCTACGAGCGCTATGCCCGGCGGCTCGCCGCCTCCTGCCGCCGCTTCGGCCTGCCGCACAGCCTGTGGCGAGTGCCGGCCGTGCACTGCTCGATTTCCTGGCGCGGCAGCCCGGACCTGCGCTTCACCAAGCCGAGCTTCATCTGGTTCTGCCTCGATCGGTTTGCCGGGTCGAGTGTCGTCTACCTCGACGTGGACACCCTGGTCGCGGCGCAGCCGCAGCGCTTCTTCGACGCTCGCGAGTCGGGCTGTGACTTCGCGGTGTACAACTGGTTCAGTGACCCGCACAACGAAGCTTACCTGCCCGCCAATCACAAGGTGGCCTCCCCGGAAGCCGAAAGCAGCTTCTACCTGTTCTCGCACCGGGTCGAATGGTGCAGCGCAACGCAACTGAACTGCAGCGGCTCGACGCAGTTCTACGGCAACAGCCCCGCGGCACGCGCCCTGCTGGCCGGCTGGCAGCAGACCATCGCGGCGAATCCGCGCGCAGCCGACGACCAATGTCTGAACTTCGCCCACAACAACCCCGCGAGCGATTCAGCGCCGCTGCAAACGTTGTGGCTGGAAAAGGCCTACATCCGCTGCCCCTGGTGGCCGCACGTCGAGCCGGTGATCCTGCACCCGGCGATCCCGGCCCTGTCGCAGCCGTTCGTGGCGGTGACCGAAACTGCCGAGCGGCGCCTCGTGCACTTCGAGCACTGCACGCGCAACGAGACGCCCACTGTGTTCCCGCGCGACGGCGGCGTCGACACGTCGACCGGTATCGTGTTTCGTCTCGATGCTGAAGGGCGGCCGCAGCCGTCGGGCAATTACGCGGGGCGGTTCTGGATCTACGGCGAGGATCCCGCACTCGAGGATGTCGCCTGAGCGGCGCCCGTGCCCTCCGGGTCGGCATGGCCCCTGCCGGACGCACCGCCCGCCGGGGCTGACATAATCCGCTGCGCTGCTTCGCGGGCGGTGCCGCAGTTGCCGTGTTATATTGCAGCGCCTTCGGTAATTCTTGCCGCGGTTCGCCCCTGGCGTCAGGGCAACACAACAATGCAGGAAGCGTTACAGGTCGGCCAGTGGCACCCGGTGGTGGCCGAAGCCAGGCGCCGCGCCGCGGGGCGCGACAATTACTTCGTCACGTCCAGCACCCCTGTGTTCGCGCCGGAGCAGCTCTCGCGGCTGCGCTCGCTGGTGGACGCCGAGAGCGTCGAGGCGGGACTCGAGGGGTACGGCATCGACGGGAACGACTCGCGGATTCCCGACCAGCGGCGCACCAGGGTGCGCTGGCTGAACATCGTCGAGCACAGCTGGGTCTACGAGATCCTCTGGGCGCAGGTGCTGCAGGCGAACCAGCTTTTCGAGTTCGAACTGGTGCCGTTTCACGACACCGTCCAGGTCGCCCGTTACGACGCAGAGGACCAGGGCTTCTTTCGCTGGCACGCCGACACGATCCCGAGCGACATGACGCGCAAGATCAGCATCGTGGTGCCGTTGAGCGATCCGGCGGACTACGAGGGCGGCGTGCTGGAGTTCAACGAGAACGGCGCGATCCGCCGGCCGCCGCAGCAGCCCGGGGCGCCCATCATGTTTCCTAGCTGGCTGCTGCACCGGGTGACGCCCGTCACGCGCGGCCGCCGCTACAGCCTTGTGGCATGGATCCGCGGGCCCGCGTGGCGATGAGCAGGGCCGGGCGCTCTCGCGGTACGCATTGCCGGCGCAACCGGCAACCAGTCAACTGAGAGAGGAGAGAGATCGTCTTGCAGATGGTGGCAGCAGAATCGACCCTGGAGTCGGCGCGTAGCGCGATGGCCGCGGGCCGTCTCGCCGAGGCGGAGGCGGCCTGCCTGGCGCTCACGCGCGCGCAGGCCGAGCATCCGCAGGCATTGCACCTGCTCGGCCTGATTCGTTTCCAGACGGGTCGGCGCGAGGAGGCGATCAAGCTCCTGCAGCGCGCGGTGCGCGCCGAGCCGCGGCTCGGCGCTGCGCACAACGACCTCGGCGCCATGCTCATCGCGCTCGGCCGCGCTTACGAGGCGGCTGCCGCGCTTCGCACCGCGGTCGGACTTGCGCCGGAAAACGCCGAAGCCCGGGTGAATTTCGCCAACGCGCTCCACGCGCAGGGCGAGCTCGATGCGGCCGAGGAAGCTTATCGCGCGGCGTTGCGCCTCGACCCGAACCACGTACGCGGCAACGTCAGCCTCGGCAACCTGCTCTGCCAGCTGCGCCGGAGCGAGGAGGCCCTCGCGTTTCTGAACAGCGCCGCCGCGCTCGCACCGGGCGCGGCCATGGCCCACGAGTATCGCGGGAATGCCTTGCGCGACGTCGGCCGGCTCGACGAGGCGGCGGCGAGCTACCGGCGGGCGCTGGAGCTCGCACCGGCGTCTTCGGTGGCGAACCAGAACCTGGGCTTGCTGCTTATGGGGCAGGGGCGCTTCGAGGAGGCGATACCGCTGCTGAATGCGGCCGGCACCCATTTCGCGCGGGCCAACGCCTTGCAGTGCCTGCTGCGGCTCGGTCGCCACGACGAATTCTTCGCCGACATCGAGCGCCATCGCGAGCAGGAGGCGACCAACCTGCATTCCGCGTCACTCAGCGCCTACGCGTCCTATCATCTCGGCCGGCGCGACCCGCATCCGTTCTGCCCGAATCCGCTCGAGCACGTAAGGGTGGTCGACCGCTACGTCGGCCCGGGCGCGGACGCCGAATTCCTGCGTGATCTGGTCCGCGAGGCGAGCCAGGTCAACGCGGTGTGGGAGCCGCGCGGCATCACCACGAAGAAGGGTTACCAGACGGGGGGCAACATTTTCGACCATGGCTTCCCCGCGCTCGGACGGCTGCATCGGGAGATGTGCGAGGAGATGCGCCATTACCGCGACGGTCTCACGGGCAGTATCACGATGGTTGCTCGCTGGCCGGTGACGATGCGCCTGCAGGGTTGGTTCGTGCGCCTCGTCACCGGTGGCCACCAGTACTTTCACAATCATCCGGACGGCTGGCTCACCGGGTGCCTGTACCTGCAGATGCCGAGGGCCGCGCCCGACGGGCAGGGCGCCATCGAGTTCGGTCTGGAGAGCGGCGGTTACCCGCCGCTTTCGGACAAGCCGCCACCGACGGTGCTGCACCAGCCGCGGGTCGGGCAGGTCGCTTTCTTCCCGTCCTCGCTCTATCACCGCACGATTCCGTTCAGCTCGGACGAGGAGCGGCTGTGCATCGCCTTTGACCTCCTGCCCGGGTGAAGCGAATCTCCCGCCCCGAGGTGGGCAGCGCAGGCTCCGGGACGATGACGGTTATCCGCATCGCGGGCCTGATGCGTTCGGGCACCAACCTGCTCACCTGGATGCTGCGGCATAATTTCGCCGACGTGGGCACGGCGACGATGCTACTCGGCTGGAAGCACGGGCCAATTTTCCGCGACCGCGCCGAGCTCGGCCTCGACGACTGCGTGGACCCGCGCTATCGCGAGAACCTCCGTGAGTTCGTGCGCGCGCACCCGCAGGAGTGGGCGCGGGTCACAGCGAGCCCGATTTATCGCGCGGCAAAGGCGCAGCAGCGCGAGCAGAGCTTCGGCGTGGCGCTGGCGGTGCGCGACCCGGGGGCGTGGTATGCGAGCTGTGTGCGGATCAGCCACGAGTATCCGGGGTTCCTGCTCCACGGCGTGCAGCCGCAGCAGGCCGCCGCCTTCTGGGACGCCAGTCACCGCGCCTGGCTCTCCGCGCTCGGCGAGCGCAGCGTCATCGTCGACACCGACGCGCTGCGCCGGGACCCGGAGCCGTGGCTCGCGCGCATGACCGCCGCGCTGCGCGTCCACCGGCTGCCCGGAGTGCGACTGCCCGAGCGCTACCTTCATCCGCGCGACATGGACGAAGTCTACGAACTGCTCGGCGCGCCCGCACCCGCGGATCTGGAACGCGAGCCAACGGCGGCGAGCGCGGTGGACGCGGCCAGGCGCGAGGAGTTCACTGCGCTGCTCGATCGCGACATCCTCGCGCGGCTCGGGCTCGGCGGCTCCAGGTAACCGCGATGGACCGCAACAACATCGGCATGGTGTACGTGGCGACGCGGCGTCCGCAATACGTGGCCGAAGCGTTCCTGTCCGCCTGCAGCGCGCGCGACTTCGCCCCGGCGCTGCCGATCACGCTGTGCACGGACCTGCACCAGCTGCCGTTCGCGCGCAGCCCCTGTTTCAGCACGGTCGTGCCGCTGCAGACCCGGCGCAGCTACCGGAGCCTGTGGGCCGAGGGCCAGCTCGACCGCATCCGGGCCCTGTACGAATCGCCGTACGATTACACGCTGCACCTGGACTCCGACACGCGCGTCCTCACCCCGGAGTTCCTGGGGCTCTTCGACAAGCTCGACCGCATCGACATCGGCATGGCGGTATGCCAGCCCGACGTGAGCAAGTGCGCGCAGCTCACGGGACGCGCGATGTTCAACGTCGGCTTCATCCTGTTTCGCAAAACAGAGAAGGTGCTGGCGCTGCTGAAAGGCTGGGAAGAGCTCACCCGCCACAACTTCGAGCTCGGCAATCAGGAGGTGCCGCCGCCCACGGCGGTGACGGCGCACATCGAGGATCCCGAACTGCGCCGGGAGCTGCTGTTCATGGACCAGACGAGCTTCGTCGAGCTGCTGAGCCCCGAGGTAAACGGCCTCGGCCTGGAGCTCGAGATCATCGAGGAGTGCTGGAATTTCCGCGGCACCGGCGCCGGGCGCACGTTCGCAGGGCCGGTGAAGATCAGCCACGAGCCGAAGCTGCGCTCGCGGCTGGGCGAGGACGTCATCGCCCGCGCGCAGCAGTTCCTGCGCGAGGGGCGCACCGATCTCGCCCGCGAGATACTGCAATGCCTGCACGATGAACTGGTGCCCGCCGACAACGCGGCAGGGCGCGATTACGTGCGGCAGCTGATCGCCGCCTGCCCCGCGCCATAAAGGTGCAGGAGCGACTTCAGCCGCGACCCGGCGCCCGCAAGACCGATTGCAGGAACCGTGACGGCGATCGGGCGCCGATCCGCAGCCAGGCGTCGGCGAGAAAATCGTCGCGACTGAAGTCGCTCCTACAGGTGCCGTCAGCCATCACCGTGTAGGAGGGGCTTCAGCCCCGGTGCCCAGGAGACCTTAACGAGGACGGTGACCGTCATCGGGCACCGACCTTTAGTGCTCACCTCAACGAGAACCGGTCATGCGGTCGCGACTGAAGTCGCTCCGACAGGTACCGTCAGTCATCACGGCGCTGCAGCGGCGCGAAGTCGAACGCCGCCATGGCCGACTGTTCGTCCGACAATGTCGCGCCCTGCTCGCGGCACCAGCGGCACCACATGCCGCGCAGCGCGTACTCGAAGGTGCGGGTGAAACGCGGCCCGTCGCACAGCGGGCTTTGCAGCAGTCGGTCCCGCAGCGTGCCGTGCAGCTCGGCGATACGCTGCGGCTGCCCGGCGAGCTCGATCGCGAGCGCCACGTACTCATCCGGAGTGGAGGCGATGAACTCGGTGAGCCCGACCGAGGTCAGCAGGCTCACGCCAACACGGCTCGCGTGGTTGTAGCCTTCCAGCGTGATCACCGGGACGCTCATCAGCAAAGAATCCAGCGTGGTCGTCGTGCCGTGATAAGGATAAGTATCCAGCGCGACGTCCACTTTGCGGTAGCCGGCCAGGTGGTTCTTCTGTTCGGCGATGAAGCCGATGAGCTCGACGCGCTCCGGGGGCACGCCCCGGCGCTCGAACTCGGCGAGCGTCAGCCGGCGCGCACCCGCATCGCCGCCGGCTATGGACTTCATGATCATCCGTGAGTCCGGCACCGCGCGCAGGATGCGACACCACAGGTCGTACGTGTCCTGCGATACCTTGAATTCGCGGTTGAAGGAACCGAAGGTCACGGGCGCGCCCGAGAGCATCGGCGCGGGACCGATGTCGGGCAGGGATTCGGGCGGACGGAAGCAGAGGAAGCAGTCCGGCAGGCGAATCAGCGTCTCGGTGTAGCGGTCATCCACACCGGGCGGGTCGGCAAGCGCGTCGGTGATGCGGTAATCCACCGCCTCGATGCCGGTCGTGTCGGGGTAGCCACAGTAGGTCACCTGCACCGGCGCAGGCTTGTAGCCGAGCAGCGTGGCTCGCGACGTCCCGGTGTGACCGGCGAGGTCGATCAGGATGTCGATCCCATCCTGCCTGATGATGTCGGCGACCTGCGCGTCGTGCATGTTGGCGATGTTGCGATAGCGATCGGCCTTGGCCTTGATCCGCTGCGTCACGTCGTCCGGCGAGCGCACCTCGCCGTAGCAGAAAACTTCGAAGCGCTCCCGGTCGCGGTGGTCTAGCAGCGACTCGAAGAAGAAAGCGACCGAGTGCCGGCGGAAGTCGGGTGAGACGTAGCCGATGCGCAGCCGCCGGCCGGCGTCGGGCGTGTTATGGAACACCCGGTTTGCGATCGTCGGCGGCGAATGCACCCGCCCCCAGCGGCGGTGCTCCTCGGCCATCTGCTCGGGCCCGACATCGGTCGAGTAGTGCATGGTGAGCAGCATGTTGGAATGGCTGATCGCGAGGTTCGGCGCCATCTCGAGCACCCGGCGGTAGGAGGCGAGCGCGTCCTTCACCAGGCCGAGACTTGCCTGAGCGAGCGCCAGTGTGTTCCACAGCGCGGGCTGGTCGGGCTTCAGCCGCAGGGCTGCGAGCGCGATGTCCTTTGCCTTGCTGAAGTGCGCATACTCGATGTAGAGCTGCGAGAGTTCGTTATAGGTGGCGTCGCGCTGCGGTGCGAGCTGCAGCAGCCGCAGGTAGACCCGCTCGGCCTCGGCCGCGGCGTGCGCGCGGTGATAGAGGTTGGCGGTCATCTTCAGCACCTCGACGTCGTTCGGGTAGCGGTCGTCGATCTCCGCGAACGTCGCGATGGCCTCGTCCCGCCGGCCCATCTCGAGCAGCACGTCGGCGAGCTGCTTGCGCAAAGGGTGCAGGTCCGGCCTGCCGGCGAGTGCCTTGCGCAGGAACGGCAGCGCCGCCTCGGCCTGGCCGAGGTGCAGGTGGGCCCGGCCAACATTGGCGTTGACCAGCGGATCGTCCGGCTTCAGGGCCAGCGCCCGGTTTGCGGCCTCGAGTGCCTCGCCGGGGCGATCGAGGGAAAGCAGCAGGTCGGCGAGGTTGTTGTGCACCTCGGAGACCGCCGGCCACAGGGCCGCAACCTTGCGGTACTCGGCCACCGCCCGTTCCGGCAGGCCGACCCGCTCGGCCCACTGGGCGTCCTCCAGGGCGCGGGTGGCCGCCTCGTTGGTCGCGTCGTCGGCCGCGACAGCGGGATTTTCTGGTTTAGCATTCATCGCGGGGAAGCCGCATTCTGCGGCGCGCCAGTATAGAGTCCGGGTCAGCCGGGATGATACCGGGGTGGCCGCTCCCGGGCGCGTGACGCGGCGCAGGTTCTGTAAAAGGCCGAGGGTGAGTGATGGGACAGCCGGGCGAGGTTCGCCGCCTGCACATCGGCGGCAAACAGGTGGAGGAGGGCTGGGAGATCCTCGACGCGCAGCCGGGCGAGCACGTCGATCACGTAGGCGACGCCTCCGACCTGTCACGCTTCCCGGACCGCACGTTCGGGGCGCTCTACGCCAGCCATGTGCTGGAGCATTTCGACTACAAGGAGGAGATTCTCGAGGTGCTGAAGGAGTGGCACCGCGTGTTGCGGCCGGGCGGCAAGCTCTACGTCAGCGTGCCCGACCTCGAGTGCCTGTGCCGCCTCTACGTCACGCCCGGCCTTCAGCCGACCGAGCGGTTCGAAATCATGCGGATGATCTTCGGTGGCCACATGGACGATTACGACTATCACATGGCCGGTCTCGAGCAGTCGTATCTCGAGGCCTGCCTCGAGGCGGCCGGATTCGTGTCCATGCTGCGCGTTGGCACCTTCAACCTGTTCCGGGACAACAGCGAATTCGAGATGTTCGGTACGCCCATATCACTGAACATGGTCGCCGAGCGGCGGCTGGAGTGAGTCGACTCGTGAGCGGGCGCGAGTTCCTGCCGCTGGTCAAGGCGCAGTACGAGACACTGCCGTACCCGCCCCGCGACCCGCAGCTCGAGCGCGATCGGCTGATCCATCGCGTCGGCGACAACCTGATCGCGCTCAAGCACCACTGCTTCGCGGGCGCGCGGGACTTCCGCGGCGGTTTTCGCGCGCTCGTGGCGGGCGGCGGGACCGGCGACAGCACGATCTACCTGGCCGAGCAGTTGCGCGAGTTCGGCGCCGAGATCGTGCACCTGGACCTCTCCGCCGCCTCGATCGCGGTCGCCCGGGAACGCGCGTGCGTCCGTGGCCTGACGAACATCCGCTGGGTCGAGGGCTCCATCATGGCCCTGGACGGGCTGGGCCTCGGCGAGTTCGACTACGTCAACTGCACCGGTGTGCTGCACCACCTCGAGTCGAGCGAGGCTGGGCTTGCGATGCTCGGGCGCGTACTGCGGCCCGACGGTGTCATGCTGCTCATGCTCTACGGCCGCTATGGGCGCCGTCCGGTCTATGACATGCAGGCGCTGCTGCGCCGCTACCTGCCCCCCGGAGCGGGCATTGCAACGAAGATCCGCATGACCCGCGAGTTGCTCGCAGCACTGCCCGCCACCAACAGCTTCGTGCGCGACCTGGCATTGTGGCAGCAAGAGATCGGGCCCGAGGGTTTCGGCGACGCGGGCCTCTACGACCTGCTCCTGCACAGCCAGGACCGCTGCTTCGACGTGGCTGAGCTCTACCGGCTGGCCGATTCCGCCGGGCTCGATCTCCTCGCGTTCGCCGATCGGGCCGCCGCCTACGAGCCGTTCACGCACCTGCACGGCGGGCTCGACGCCCGACACCTCGAACGACTCGACCTGCGCCGGCGACAGGCCATCGCCGAGCTCATGACCTGCGACCTTATCTCCCACGAATTCTATCTCGGCCGCCGCGGGGTGCATCGGGCCGCCGCGATTGACGATGAGCGCAATGCGCTGGTAATGGTGGGCGCCATGCACGGGCATCATCGCGAGATCGGCGCTTCGCTCGGGCCTGGCCGGTCGCTACAGATCAAGGGCCGCTGCGGGACGCTCAGCGGCGCCGGCAACGCGGTCAACCGTGTCCTGTTCGCGCACATGGACGCAGTCACGCCGCTCGCCGTGGTGTACGAACGGCTCCACGAGGCGGTCCCGGATGTGGATGGGGCTGCGCTGCGGGCCGGTGTGCAAGATATCTGCCGCGTGCTGCACGCCCACGGGCACCTTTATCTGCTGCGCGCGGGCAGCTACGGCGTGCAGGTGCCCGACTACACGCGCATGCAGCCGCCATGAGGGTTGATCATGAACGCCGGCAGTGACCAGCCCCCGTCCGCGCGAGTCGCGCCCCCGCTCGCGCTGGAAGCCGCAGACGTGCGCGAACTCGTCGGCCGGGACGAGGCGGTGATCATCGAGGTCGGCGCCAATTGCGGGCAGACGACGGCGGAGTTGCTCGAGGCCATGCCGCGGGCGCGGATCTTCGCCTTCGAGCCGGATCCGCGCGCAATCGCCGAATTCCGCCGCAACATCGCGAAGCCCAACGTGCAGTTGTTCGAGTGCGCCGTCGGTGCCCGCAACGGCACCGTGACGTTTCACCAGAGCTCGGGCCACCACGAGGACTTCCCGGAGTACGGGGAGGCGGGCTGGGACCAGTCGGGTTCCATCCGCCGCCCGTTCACGCACCGGGAGCGCTGGCCCTGGATCCGGTTCGAGCGCCAGATCGAGGTGCCGATCGTCACGCTCGACGCCTGGTCGGCGCAGCACGGCGTTACTGCAGTGGACTTCATCTGGGCCGACGTCCAGGGCGCGGAGAGCGACCTCATCGCGGGGGCGGCGCGGCTGCTCGGATCGACGCGTTATCTCTACACGGAATACAGTAACGAGGAGTGGTACGAAGGGCAGGCCACGCTATTGGAACTGCAGCGCATGCTGCCCGGGTTCGATCTCGTCTGGCGCTTCCCGGCGGACGCATTGTTCAGGAACCGGGCCTTGTAGGTTGCGGCGCAAGTCGCGGCTTGCCGACCGGGGCCCCGTCGATGTCATGACCGCTGCCGCCGAAGCGCTCACCGCGATTGGCTCGCTGCTGCAGGCCGGGCGGATTCCCGAGGCGCGCGAGCAACTGCGCGAGCTGCTCGCGCGCGATCCCGCCAATGCGCCTGCGCACAACCTGCTCGGCGGCATTGCCCTGCAGGCCGGCGACGGCGCGCTCGCCGCCGTGCACTTCGCCAGCGCGGCGGCGCTCGATCCCGTTAATCCCGGGTACCACCGCAATCACGCCCTGGCGCAGCTCGGGCTCGGCCGGCACGCCGAGGCGATGGCGACGCTGCGGCGGGCGGTTGCGCTCGATCCCGCGGATGCGGTGGCGCTCAATGAGCTCGGCAACCTGCACTGGCGTTCCGGGCAGATCGCGGCGGCCGACGAGTGCTACCAGCGCATCCTCGCCCGCGATCCGGACAACGCGGTCGCGCTGCTCAATCATGGCAATGCCATGCTGCGGCTCGGTCAGCCCTCCGCCGCCGCCGCCGCTTTCCAGCGCGGCCTCGAGCGACAGCCCGCTTCGGCGGACCTGCGCTTCGGGCTGGCCTGCGCCCTCGGCAGCCTCGGTCACCCGCAGCGCGCCGTGACGCTCTACCAGGATCTCGCCCGGCAAAGCCCGGCCTACCCCGGGCTGCAGGTCAACCTCGGCGCCGCCCTGATGCGCCTCGGCCGCTGCCAGGAGGCGATCGACTGCTACGACCGCGCCATTGCCGACGACCCCCTGGACTACCGCGCCCACAACAACCGCGGCAACGCGCTGCGCGAGCAGCAACGCATGACGGAGGCTGCCGCGAGTTTCCGCCGCGCGCTCGAAATCCGCCCCGATCACGCCATCGCCCACTCCAACCTGTTGCTGACCCTGAACTACACCGAGACGTCGCAGGAAGCGATCTACCGCGAGTCGCTGCGCTACGAGGCGCATCAGGCCGCGCGGCTGCGACCGGCGGCGCCGCGGTTCGCTAATGGGAAAGACCCGGGGCGCACGTTGCGCGTGGGCTACGTCTCGGCCGACTTTCGCCGTCACTCGGTGGCCTACTTCATGAGAGGCGTGATTGCCGCGCACGATCGGCGAGAGGTGGCGGTGCACTGCTACGCAAGCGTCGAGTCGCCGGACGGAGTGACCGCGAAGCTGCAGGCGCTGGCCGATCACTGGCGCATGATCACCGGCGTGAGCGACGAAGACGTCGCGCGCCAGGTTCGCGCCGATGGGATCGACATCCTCGTCGACCTCGGCGGCCACACCGGCGGCAACCGGCTGCTGGTGTTCGCCCGCCGCAGCGCGCCGGTGCAGGTGAGCTGGCTCGGTTATCCCAACACCACGGGACTGCGCGTGATGGACTACCGGCTCACCGACGCCATTGCCGACCCGCCCGGCGAGGCTGACGCGCTGCACACGGAGCGGCTGGTGCGCCTGCCGGAAGGCTTTCTCTGCTACCAGCCGGACGATGCGCCCGCGGTGGCCGCCACCGCCGGCCGGCGGGGCGTGACCTTCGGCAGCTTCAACACGCTCGCCAAGGTGACTCCTGCGGTCGTCGCTGTCTGGGCCGAGATCCTGCGCCGGACGGACGGCGCGCGACTGCTGCTGAAGTCCGACGCCCTGAACGACGCGGCTGCGCGGCAGCGCTTGCTCGAGCAGTTCGCGCGCCACGGCGTCGGCGCCGCGCGCCTCGAGCTGCTGCCGTGGGTGGACGACCACCGCGCGCACCTTGACCTTTACAAACGCGTGGATCTCGCGCTCGACACATTTCCCTATAACGGCACGACGACCACGTGCGAGTCGCTTTGGATGGGTGTGCCGGTGGTCGTGGTGCGCGGCAACCGGCATGCCGCGCGGGTCGGCGCCAGTATCATGACCCACGCGGGACTGGCGGAGTGGATCGCGGCGAATGAAGACGAATACATCGGGCTCGCTGTGGCGCGGGCGGCCGACGCCGCTGCGCTCGGGGCCTCGCGCGAGGGCGTCAGCGCGCAAGTGCGCGCCTCGGCGCTCGCCGACCCTGCTGGCTTCACCGCAAACCTCGAACGAGCCTACCGCGAGCTGTGGACGGCCTGGTGCCGCACGCCGCCCTAGCCGCGAGTAGGCAGGGGAACTCTCCATGCACATCGGCGTGCCGTTTGACATCGAGACGGTCAGGCAGTCCTGGGGACAGGCCGGCCGCATGTGGGGCCGGGTCGTGGCCAATCACGACTTCCTCACCGCGTTGGCAGCGGCGGATTTCTGCCGGCACCTCACGCTGTTCGTGCCCGCTCGCCGCGACGTCGAGTTGCTGGAGGGTACGCTCGTCGCCGGCTTCGGGGCGCACCGGTCTAAAGCGTTCGTGGTGCCGTTCGCGCAGCTTTCGGCGCATCTCGCCGCGCAGCCGGTGGACGTCATGCACGTGCTCGATCCGAACCTGTGGTTCGCGGCACACGTGCGCAGCCAGTTGTCACGCCACCCCTTCGTCATCAGCGGGGTGACGCATTCGCTCGGCACCCAGCAATTCCTCGACTGGGCGCTGCTGAACAGCGCCAACGGCGTTCTCGTGGACGATTGCCTGGTCTGCACCACGCCGACCGCACAGGCGGTGGTGGAGAGCGCGTTCGCGCGCCTGCGAACCGCCGTACCGGGCTTCCGCGCCCCAGCGACCACCGTGATCCCGTTCGGCGTCTCCAGTGTCCCGGCCCAGGCTTCGCACACGCAGTGCCGCGCGCAGCTGCGGCTCGACCCGCAGACCGTGATGGTGCTGTCGCTCGCGCGCTTCAATCCGAACTTCAAGATGGACCTGCGCCCGGTGCTGCGACTGGCTTCCCTAGTGCTGGAACGGGCAGGGGGCCCCTTGCAGTTCGTGCTGGCGGGTTCCTCCGGAGATGGCGAGTATCTGCGCTACATCCGCGAGCAGGCACGCGCGGCCGGACTCGACGGGCCAGTGGTGTTCGCGCCGGACCCGGACGAAAGCGAAAAGGCCCGGCTGCTCACGGCCGCCGATGTGTTCCTGTCCCTGAGTGACAACCTGCAGGAGACTTTCGGGCTGACCGTCGTCGAGGCCATGGCGGCCGGATTGCCGGTGGTGGCGAGCGACTGGGACGGCTACCGCTCGCTGCTCGAGGACGGCGTCAGCGGCTACCTCGTACCGACCAAGGGGCTGGCGCCGGACGCCGCCTGGGAGGCGGCGCTGGCGTTACGCTACGACTCGCTCGTGCACCTGTTCAGCGCCCAGACGACTGCCGTGGATCTCGAGGTGGCCGCAGAGCGACTGCTCGCGCTCGCCGCCGATGCCGGTCTGCGACAGCGGATGGGTGCCGTCGCTGCGCAGCGTTCGCGAGCGTTCGCCTGGCCCGCCGTGATCGCGCGATACGCTGCGCTATGGCGGCGCATGCTCGGCGCGCGCGACCGGGCGCGCGCCGCGGGTGGAGGCGAGGGCGGCACGCCGGCGAGCAGCGCGCTGCGGTTCGTGGCCGATTTCGCCGGCTACGCCAGCTCGCGTCTGGATCCGACCGACCGCTTCGGCACCACGGCGGCCGGTCGGGTGCTGCTGCAAGCAGGGCTGCCGATTCGCTTCTACTACGAGTGCGACGAGATTCTCGACTTCGCGGTGATGCGCGAGATCCTGCGCCGGTGCGCGCAGGGACGAACGGTGGCCGAGCTCGGCGCTGCGATGCAGGCTGGCGAGGCCGTCAGCGAGTTGCGCCTTGGACAGAATCTGCTGTGGCTGTACAAGTATGGTTACCTGCGCCTGCTGTAACGCCATCCTCGGCGCTGCGGGCGTGAGTTATGCAAAAGAGCCGGCCCGGCAGTGGCGCTGTCCCGATCGCGCGATGGGGACGTTTGTGGCCGCGCGAGGCGTTCGCTAGACTGCCATGCCCGTCGGTGAGTGGCCGGCTCTGAGACCCGCGCCGTGGTTCCGGCGCAGGCAATTCTGCGACACTCCGGGTCCTGTGGTGCCGGCACCCTTAATAATTCCTTAAAGGACTTTCGCCAAATACACTCCGGGTTCTGTGCGAACCTCCAGGTCCGTCGCCTGCGATGGCGTTCTCCCGGAAAACGAATTCGAAGCTATGTCCGACAGCGCGACAGCCGAATCCCCCAACCACCCCGGCCGCCTGACCGAGCGGCTCCCTGCGTTGCTTCTGCTCCTGGCCTTGGTGGCGGTGCTGATATTTGCCTTCCGAGAGAGCCTGACCTGGATGGTGGTCTATGACTGGCAGAAGGAGGAGTACAACCACTGCTACCTGATACCGGCGGTCGCCGCGTTTCTCGTGGCGGTGCGCGCCCGCGAATTCGCTGCCGTGCCGTGGATCGGATCACCTGGTGGGCTCGTCCTCGTCGGCATCGGGTTCGCCCTGCTGCTGCTGGGCCAGATGAGCACCATTGCGACAGTGGCCCAGTACGGGTTCATCGCGGCGGTCTGGGGCTGCTTCGTGACGGTGCTCGGCTGGCCGGCGGTAAAGACCATCTGGCCGGCGCTCGCCTACCTGGTGTTCATGGTGCCGATGCCGGACTTCGTCGAGGTGAAACTGACCGCTAACCTGCAGCTGATCTCCACCGAGATCGGAGTGAAAGTCATCCGCCTCGCCGACATCCCCGTCTACGTCGAAGGCAACATCATCGACCTCGGCGCTTACCAGCTCGCCGTGGACGAGGCCTGCAGCGGCCTGCGCTATCTGTTCCCGCTGATGAGCTTTGGTTTCCTGTGCGCGGTACTCTTCGAGGCACCTGCCTGGCAGCGCGCCATTGTGTTCATTACGTCCATCCCGCTCACCGTGCTGATGAACAGCGTGCGCATTGGCGCCATCGGCATACTCGTCAATTTGTACGGTGTCGAACAGGCGGAAGGATTCCTGCACGACTTCGAGGGCTGGGTCATCTTCATGGCGTGTGTGGCCATACTGTTCCTCGAGATGCAGGTGATGGCGCGGCTCTCGGGGCGCCGCCTGCTGAAGAGCCTGCGCCTGGATACTCCGCCGCTGGGTGAGCTCTTCCGGCTGCTGACCGGGCAGGTGGCCCGCCGGAGCGGGGCCGCCGCGGCTGTGGCGGTGCTGCTCGGCACCACGCTCATGGCCGCCGTGGAAGTGCGGGAGGACATGGTCCCGTCCCGGGCGAGTCTGGCTGCGTTTCCGCTGGTGCTGGGCGAGTGGCGCGGCAACGAGCAGTTCACGGAACAGAAGGTGCTCGACGCGCTCGAGGCCGACGACACCATCATGGCGGTCTACCAGCGCGACTCCGAACCGTTTCAGGTCGGCCTGTGGATGGTCTATTACAGCAGCCAGAAGGGAGGGCGCGCGGTGCACTCGCCATCCGTGTGCCTGCCCGGCGGCGGCTGGCAGCTGGAGAGCCTCGAGCCGGTGCAGGTTCCGGGCGTGCGCGCTGACGGCAGCAAGCTGCCCGTCAACCGCTCGGTCATCGCCATGGGAGACGCGCGCCAGCTGGTCTACTACTGGTTCTGGCAGCGCGGGCGCATGCTCACCAACGAATACCTGGTGAAGTGGTTCATCTTCTGGGACGGCCTCACGCGCAATCGCACCGACGGCGGCCTGGTGCGCCTGACCACACCGATCGGTGACGGGCCCGATGCAGAGGCCGAAGCTGACCGACGCCTGCAGGAGTTTGCGCGCGCGCTCGATCCGCGACTGGCCTACTTCCTGCCGGGAGAAAATGCCGTAGCGCGAGTGGCGAGCAACGATTGATGGCCCGCGCGTCGCTCGTGCACCTGATCGCGGCGGCGCGCCCGAATTTCATGAAAGTCGCGCCGCTCTACCATGCGCTGCGTGCAGATCCGGCCTTCGACGCGCGCATCGTGCACACCGGGCAGCACTACGACGCCAACATGTCGGATGCGTTCTTCCGGGACCTTGGGCTGCCAGAGCCGCACCATCACCTGGGTGTCGGCAGCGGCAGTCACGCCGAGCAGACCGGCCGTGTGATGATCGCCTACGAGCGCGTCGCCGTGCAGGAGCGGCCGGACTGGACGGTCGTGGTGGGCGACGTCAATTCCACCGCGGCCGTGGCGCTGGTCTGCGCCAAGCTGCTGCTGCCGGTGGTCCACCTCGAGGCCGGGCTGCGCAGCGGCGACCGCACCATGCCGGAGGAGATCAACCGCCTGGTTACCGACGCCATCGCCGACCTGCTGTGGACGCCTTCCCCCGACGGCGACGAGAACCTGCTGCGCGAGGGTGTGCCGGCGGAGCGCATCGAGCGCGTCGGCAACATCATGATCGACTCCTTCGAGATGCTGCGCGAGCGAATCGAGCACGACGGCACACGCGCGGCGATGGGGCTCGATGACAAGCGTTTCGGCGTGGTGACGCTGCACCGGCCCTCGAACGTGGACGACCCCGCGGTGCTGCGCGACATCGTCGCGCAGCTTAAGACCGCGGCTGAGTCGCTGACGCTGGTCTTCCCGGTGCATCCGCGTACCGCCAAGCAGCTGCGCGAGTTCGGGCTGCATGAGGCGCTCTCGCGCGCGCCCGGCATTCGCCTCGTCGAACCGCTCGGCTACATCCAGTTCATGAGCCTGGTGACCCGCGCGGCGCTGGCCATCACCGACTCCGGCGGGGTGCAGGAGGAGACCACCTATCTTGGAATCCCCTGTCTCACCATCCGGCCGAACACCGAGCGGCCGGTCACGGTCAGCGAGGGCACCAACCGGTTGCTCGCGCCGGGCGCGCTGCTCGCCGGGATCCGCCAGGTGCTCGCCGGCCAGTGGCCGCGCGGCCGTCGGCCGCAGATGTGGGACGGTCATACGGCGGAACGCTGCGTGGCGAGCCTGCGCCGGCGTATCGCAGCGGCCTGACTCGGACTTGCGGCACTCGCTCGGTTAAGATCGCCGGGCCGGGCGATGCCGCGGGCTGTCCGGAAGGCGCGCGCGGCGGTCGCCGGCAACAGGAGTCAGCCGGCCGGGGTCGGATCCCGGCGGCGGATGGAATGGGGCGCCTGGCGCGGCGCGAGGAGAGAGGCATGATGCGTTGTTGGTCGGTGTCCGTGCGCAAGCCGCGCTGTTTGTATGGCGGAGGCTTATTCGCTCGCGTCATGCCACGCGCGCCAGGAACCGCACGGGCCTCGGCCCGATCAGGCGTCTCCAGCCTGCTGGTCCTGGCCGCCGCCCTGGCGCTCGCCGCCTGCGGCAACCCGGAGGAGCGCGCCGCCGACTACCTGAAACGGGCACAGGAGCTCTACGACGAGGGCGACTACGTCCGTGCCAAGCTCGAGGCGCAGAATGCGGTGCAGATCGAGCCGCGCAACGCCGCCGCGCACTATCTGCTGGCGCAGGTCGCCGAGCAGCAGCAGGAAGTCCGGCCCATGATCCAGCGGCTGCTGACTGCCGTGGACATCGATCCCAACCTGGTCGACGCGCGGGTGAAGCTCGGCACGCTGTACTTTTTCGGCCAGGCGTTCGAACAGGCTGCCGAGCAGGCTGAGGCTGCTGCGGCGCTGGCGCCCGATGATCCGGGCGTGCACGTGCTCAAGGCGCGGCTCCACCTGCAGCGCAAGGAGGAGCAGCAGGGCCTCGCCGAGCTCGATGCGGCGCTTGTCGCGGACCCGGAGATGGTCGAGGCCATCCTGCTGCGCGCCGCAGCGACCGCCGTGAGCGATCCCGCGGCCGGGCTCGCCACCCTCGACGAGGCCATCGCCCGGCTCGGCCCGACCACGGACAAGGTCAAGCCCTTGCGGCAGGTGCGCGCCGCAATCCTCGCGCAGCAGAATCGAACGAGCGAGGTCGAGCAGGAATTCCGCGCTCTCATTCGCGACTTCCCCGAGGAGGAGCAGTTCCAGTACCAGCTGGCCCGTTTCTACGCGACCCAGGGACGGGTGGACGAGGCCGAGCAGGTGATGCGCAGCGTCGTCACGCTCGATCCGGGCGACATCGATGCGCGACTCGGGCTGGCCCAGTTCCTCGCCGAGATGCGCAGTCCGGAGGCGGCGCAGGAGGCGCTCGAGACGTTCGTCGCGGAATCGCCCGGCCAGCTCGAGCTGCGCGTGGCGCTCGGCCGGCTCTACGAGGCCAGCGGCAAGCCGGACGCGGCCCTCAAGGTCTACGAGGAGCTCGCCAGGAGCGATCCGAAGTCGAAGGAGGGTCTGACCGCCCGCGTGCGCGTGGGCGCCTTGCGCATCAGCAGGGGCGAGATCGAGGCCGGCAGCGCGCTGATCAACGCGGTGGTCGAGGACGAGCCCGACAACGCCGAGGCGCTGCTGATTCGCGCAGGGCTCCGGGTGCGCGAGCGCAAGTTCGAGGACGCCATCGCCGACGTGCGCACGGTGTTGCGCAAGGAACCGCAGAACCAGCGCGCCATGCTGCTTCTCGCGCGCACGCACACGCTGGCGGGAGAGCAGGTGCTCGCAAAGGATGCCTACCGCCGCCTGCTCGCCCTCGACCCGAAGAGCGCGGATGCGCCGCGGGAACTCGCCATCCTCGAAGCGGCTGCCAAGAACTACGAGGCGGCCGAGGAGATATTGCGCGAGCGGCTGAAGGTCGAGCCGGCCGATCTCGACACCGGCGCGCGCCTGGTGGACCTGCTCGCCTCGCAGAAGGCCTGGGGCGAGGCGGAGACCGAAGCGCGCCGGATCGCCGATCTTCCGGACGACAAGGGCATTGGCGAGTTTCAGCTCGCGCGCGTGTACCGCGCGCAGCAGAAGAACGCCGAAGCTGTCGAGGGGTTCCGCAAGGCACTGCAGGAGAGTCCTTCGTGGACGCTGGCGCTGGAGGGCCTGGTCGGCACGCTCAACGACATGGGCCGGCGCGAGGAGGCGATGGCCACGCTGCAGGACTATATCGAGAAGCATCCGGACGACCTCTCCGCGCGCTTTCTCGAGGGCGGCGTGCGGGCGAGACAGGGCGATACGGCCGCCGCCGAAAAGATCTTCAACGAGATCGTCAGCGAGAAGCCGAACGCCAGCCTGGCCTGGGCGGCGCTGGCCGGGCTGAGCGGCGACGACCCGGACCGGCGCATCGCGGCCTATCGGCGGGGCCTCGCGGCCAATCCCGGCAACGCCGAACTCGGGCTGCTGCTCGGCACCGAGTACGAGCAGGCGAAGCGTTACGACGAGGCGATCGCGCATTACCAGGAACTTCTCGAGGCAAACCCGAACATCGAGGTGGCGGCCAACAATCTCGCCTCGCTGCTGCTCGACTTCCGCTCCGATCCGCAGAGCCACGCCCGGGCCCTGGAGCTGGCGAAGAAACTCGAGTCCAGCAGCAATCCGGCCATACTCGACACCGTCGGATGGGCGTACTACCGCAACAAGGACTATCCGCGCGCCGTGCAGTTTCTCGAGCGCGCAGTCGCAGGCGCCGGCCAGGTGCCGCTGCTGCGTTACCACCTCGGCATGGCGTACCTCGCCAGCGACAATCCGGCAGGGGCGCGCCAGGAACTGCAGCAGGCGGTGAGTACCGCCAAGGGTGATTTCCCGGGCATCGAGGAAGCGCGGGCGGCGCTGCAGCGGCTCGACGCCGGCTAGCCGATTGTTGAAAAAGCTGCTGCAACGTCCGCTGGCCTCGTTGCGCAGTGCTCGGAATCCTTATGTACTGGCATGTACACTGCGGTTCGGCCTTGCTCGGAAATGCGCCGGGTAATCGTCAGCAGAGCCGCAACAGTAAGGCCTCCGTGCGCCTCGCCATTGGACGCCTCACGACGCTTTTTTCAGCAACCTGACAGGGTGCCGGGTGCGTTCGGGCGACGCTGAATCATTGACAGGGTGGGATGCCGGCGGCATATTCGCGGCCGTCACAAGAACGGCGTCACGGGCCAACTCCCGTCTGCCCCAACCGGACCGACGAACATGAAACTGATTCCATACCGAAAGAGCGCTGCGGTGCAGGCGTGGCTGAAGCAGGAGTCTGCGGATCAGCAGACGCGCTACCGCCGGATCGCGAAACTCATGAACGAGACCATGGCCCCGGCCCGCGCGAAACAGATCAAGGCGTTCCTGGAACGCATCCAGACGCGCGGCTACAGCGTCCACTACGACCAGTTGCGGCAGATCCCACGCTCCGAACTGCCGAAAGAACCCCGCCGGAAGCACCGGGTCGTCTACTGACGGCGCGGGCAGCAGAAGGGGCCTCGCGGCCCGGGCGGCGGGGGAGGGCCCGCGCGCCGCTGCGGCTTTCCTCTGGAACACTGAAACTGACGGTCAAGCGCGCGTTAACCCCATGCCTGGTCCATTAGCGGGTATCAAGATCCTCGAGCTGACCGCCGTCGTGCTCGGCCCGTGGGCCTGTCAGATCCTCGCCGACATGGGCGCGGAGGTGATCAAGGTCGAGCCGCCGCGCGGCGACAGCAACCGCAGCCTGGGCGCTTTCCGCAACCCCGGCATGGCGGCGCTGTACCTGACCTGCAACCGCAACAAGCGCAGCATCGTGCTCGACCTGAAGCAACCGGCCGCGCGCGAGGCCCTGATGCGGATCGCGGCCGACTGCGACGTGGTGATCCACAACAACCGCCCCCAGGTGATGGACAAGCTGCGGCTCACCTACGCCGACTTCAGGGCGGTCAATCCGAAGATCATCTATTGCGGCACCTACGGCTACGGGCGCGACGGGCCCTACGGCAGCCGCGGCGCGCTCGACGATTCCATACAGGCCGTGAGCGGCGTGGCGATGCTCAACGAGATGGTGCTCGGCGAGCCCCGCTACCTGCCCACGGTGATCGCGGACAAGACCACCGCGATGGCGGTCGTGCAGGCGGTCACTGCGGCGCTCTTCCACCGAGAGCGCCACGGCGTGGGGCAGGAAATCGAAGTGCCGATGTTCGAGACCATGGTCTATTTCGTCATGGCTGAGCACCTGTGGGGGATGACCTTCGAGCCGCCCATCGGCACCGCCGGATACACGCGCCTGATGAGCTATCACCGGAAACCCTACAAGACGAAAGACGGCTACATCGCGATCTTGCCGTACCTCGATAGCCACTGGGAAACCTTCTGTAAGCTCTCCGGCCGCCTCGATCTGCTCGAGGACAAGCGCTTCGCAACGCTGAACGACCGCGTGACCAACATCGACGACACCTACAGCGAGACGGCGAAGACCATGGCGACCCGCACCACGGGTGAGTGGCTGAAGATCTTCAGCGAAACCAGCGTGCCCACCATTGTCGTCAACACCCTGGAAGGGCTCACGCGCGATCCGCACCTCGAGGCGGTCGGCTTCTGGCAGCACGTCGATCACCCGACCGAGGGGCGCCTGCGCATGACCCGCTTCCCGATGACCTTTTCCGAGACGCCGGCCGACGTGCGCCGCCTTCAGCCGCGCCTCGGCGAGCACAGCGCCGAGGTGTTGAAGGAAGCCGGATACAGCCAGCGCGAAATCGATGCGCTGCTCGCCTCGGGCGCGGCGCAACAGGCGCTGTAGGAGCGGCGCAAGCCGCGACCCCGTACCCCTGCCCGCTGCACGAGAACGCTGACCGCAATCGGGTACCGACTTCTAGCGTGGACCGGGGCGAGAACCGGTCATCTTGTCGCGACTGGTGTCGCTCCTGCAGGGCGCTGATCGGCGACGGCGGTCGACGAAGCGGTGTAGGAGCGGCGCAAGCCGCGACCCCGCAGCGTGTGAGCCCGCGTCCGTTGCGACTGACGCTGCTCCTACAGCTTGTAGATCCGCACCGCGTTGTCTCGCATCAGCTTGCGCCGCGCCTCCGGCTTGAAGCCGATCTCGTCGATGTCCTCGATGGTGCGTTTGAACGGGATCACCGGGAAATCGGTGCCGAAGATGACCTTGTCCTGGCCGAAGGAATTGATGAACCGGCGGAAACTCTCCGGCCAGTATTTTGGCCGGTGGGCATCGCAGCCGATGAATACATTCTTGTGCTTCCACGCCATGGCGATCATCTCGTCGGTCCACGGAATGCCGACATGGATGCCGATGAGCTTCAGCTCCTGGAAGTCGCAGGCCACCGCGTCGAGCGTGATGGGCCTCCCGACGCTGCGGCAGGGATAATCGGGCGCGTAGATCATGGACTGCCCGACCTGCATCTGAATCGGCACGTCGAGCTCGACGCACTTGGCGTAGAAGGGATAGTACCTGGCGTGGTCGGGGGCGAGCTCGAACCAGTGCGGATACAGGTGCGCGCCGATGAAGCCGTCGTTCTTCACGGCGGATTCGAATTCGCGCACACCTTTCATA
>CAZFWB010000031.1:0-25699 GCA_964522655.1 uncultured Chromatiaceae bacterium
GCGCGCGACGGTCTCGGCGCCGAGGTCCTCGGCGAGCCGCAGTGTCTCCATGACCTGGTCGCGCGCCGCCGCGGGCAGCCGCTGCAGCCGCGGAGTCTCGATATAAGCGACGATCCAGGGTGCGCGCAGCGAGGCTGCGAGTCGGCGGCCGGCGCGCACGAGCTTCTCCCCGAGCGGTCCGGGTATGAGGCACACCAGGATACGCTCGCCCACCGGCCAGACGCTCCTGATCGCCTGGTCCTCACGGTAATCGCGCATCTGCGCGTCCACCCGCTCGGCCGTGCGCCTGAGGGCCAGTTCCCGCAGGGCCATCAGATTGCCCTTGCGGAAGAAATTGGCGATGGCGCGTTCGGCGTTCTCGGGCAGATAGACCTTGCCCTCGCGCAGGCGCTCGAGCAGGTCGTCGGGCGGCAGATCCACCAGCTCCACTTCGTCCGCCTGCTCGAAAAAGGTGTCCGGCACCGTCTCGAACACGCGGATGCCGGTGATGCCGCCGACCACGTCGCTCACACTTTCCAGGTGCTGGACGTTGAGCGTGGTGTAGACGTCGATACCGGCCTCGATGAGTTCTTCCACGTCCTGCCAGCGCTTGGCATGGCGGCTGCCGGGCGCGTTAGTGTGGGCCAGCTCGTCGACGAGGATCAGGGCGGGCCGGCGCTTGAGCGCGGCGTCGAGATCGAACTCCCGCACCGTCGTGCCGCGATGGACGACCTGCCGCGAGGGCAGGATCTCGAGCCCCTCGAGCAGCGCCTGCGTCTCCTCGCGGCCGTGGGTTTCCACGAGCCCGACGACGACGTCGTGGCCTTCCTCGCGGAGCTGGCGCGCCGCCCGGAGCATGGCGAACGTCTTGCCGACACCGGCCGCCGCGCCGAAGAAGACCATCAGACGGCCGCGCCGGCGCCGGGCATCCTCTCGCTGGACCCGCGCCAGCAGCGCGTCGGGGTCGGGCCTTTGCTCAGTCATTCGCTCGCATCGGGCGTGCGGCTGGCGCGCCGCGCGAGGTCATCGTACTCCCGCAGATCGAGATTTAGCGCGAGCACGTTCACCCGCGGTTCGCCGAAGATGCCGAGCCAGCGTCCCGCGGTGTTGGCCTCGACCAGCGCTCTCACCCGCGCCGGATCCAGCGCCCGGGCGTGCGCCACGCGGGCCACCTGGTACTCGGCTGCGGCTGGGCTGATGTGCGGGTCGAGCCCGCTGCCCGAGGCCGTGACCAGGTCCACCGGCACGCTCCGCATGTTGCCCGGGTCGGCGTCGCGAAGCGCCTCGATCCGCGCCGCGACGGCCTCGGCGAGCGACGGATTGAGCGGGCCAAGGTTCGAGCCGCTGGAGGCGCCTGCGTTGTAGGGGAAGGGGCCGGTCGCCGAGGGCCGGCTCCAGAAATGACGCGGGTCGGAGAACGGCTGGCCGACGAGGTCCGAACCCACCGCGCGACCGTCCTGCATGAGAATGCTGCCGTTGGCCTGGTGCGGAAACGCGAGCTGAGCGACCGCCGTCACCGCCAGGGGATAGACGACGCCGGTCAGCAGAGTCATGACTGCGAGCATCAGTACCGCCGGCTTCAGTTGGTTCCACATGGCGTGTCGTCCCTCGCAGCGCCGCTCAGGCGAGGCCCGCCGCGGCAAGCAACGTGTCGATCAGCTTGATGCCCGCGAACGGCACCAGCAGGCCCCCGAGGCCATAGACGAGCAGGTTCCTGCGCAGCAGGGCCGCCGCGCCGATGGCCTGGTAGCGCACGCCCTTGAGCGCCAGCGGAATGAGCGCGACGATGATGAGCGCGTTGAAGATCACGGCGGAGATGATCGCGCTCGCTGGTGTCGCGAGCCCCATGACGTTGAGCGTCGCGAGCTGCGGGTAGGTCGAGGCGAAGGCCGCCGGGATGATCGCGAAGTACTTGGAGACGTCGTTGGCGACGCTGAACGTCGTCAGCGCCCCGCGCGTCATCAGCATTTGCTTCCCCGTCTCGACGATCTCGATGAGCTTGGTCGGGTTGGAGTCGAGGTCCACCATGTTGCCGGCCTCCTTGGCAGCCTGGGTGCCGCTGTTCATGGCGACCGCCACGTCGGCCTGCGCCAGGGCCGGCGCATCGTTGGTGCCATCGCCGGTCATCGCCACCAGCCGGCCCTGCGCCTGGTGTTCGCGGATGAGTTTCAGCTTCGCCTCCGGTGTGGCCTCCGACAGGAAATCGTCCACGCCCGCCTCGGCTGCGATGGCGGCGGCAGTAAGCCGGTTGTCGCCGGTGATCATGACCGTCTTGATGCCCATGCGTCGCAGCTCCGCGAACCGCTCCTTGATCCCGCCTTTCACAATGTCCTTCAGCTCGATGATGCCCAGCGCGCGCGCCCTGCCCGCGCTGTGCTCAGCGACCACGAGCGGCGTGCTGCCCCGTCGCGCCACGTTGTCGACGGTCTTGAGTATCTCCGGCGGAAAAGCGCCGCCCTGCGACTCGACCCAGGAGCGCACCGCGTCCGCGGCGCCCTTGCGCACCTGCCGGCCGTCAACGTTGACGCCGCTCATGCGGCTCTGGGCGGAAAAATGCACGAAAGTGGCGCCGAGCGCGGTGATGTCGCGTTCCCGCAGGCCGAACTTCTCCTTGGCGAGGACCACGATGCTGCGGCCCTCGGGCGTCTCGTCCGCCAGCGAGGCGAGCTGAGCGGCATCGGCGAGATCGCGCTCCGCAATACCGGGCGCTGCCAGCAGGGCCGAAGCCTGGCGGTTGCCGAGCGTGATGGTGCCCGTCTTGTCGAGCAGCAGCACGTCCACGTCGCCGGCGGCCTCGACGGCGCGACCCGAGGTGGCAATGACGTTCTTCTGCATCATGCGGCCCATGCCGGCGACGCCGATCGCCGAAAGCAGCCCGCCGATCGTCGTCGGGATGAGGCAGACCAGCAGTGCCACGAGCACCGTGATCGTGACCGGCTCGCCGGTCGCGGCCGTCGCAACGCTGTAGATCGAGAACGGCAGCAGGGTCACGGTCGCCAGCAGGAAGATCAGCGTGAGCGCCACCAGCAGGATCGTCAGGGCGATCTCGTTCGGCGTCTTCTGTCGCTTCGCGCCTTCCACGAGGGCGATCATCCGGTCGAGGAACGCCTCGCCGGGGTTGACCGTGATGCGCACGATCAGCCAGTCGGAAAGAACCCGTGTACCGCCCGTCACCGAGCTGAAGTCGCCGCCGGACTCGCGTATGACCGGGGCAGATTCGCCGGTGATGGCGCTCTCGTCGACCGAGGCGACACCTTCGATCACCTCGCCGTCGCCCGGCACGAAATCGCCCGCCTCCACCAGCACGACGTCGCCCCTGCGCAGCGTGGTGCTCGAAACCTTCGACCAGTCGGCGCCGCGGCGCGGCTCGTCGAGCTTCTTCGCCATCATGTCGCGACGCGCACTGCGCAGCGATGCGGCCTGCGCCCTGCTGCGGCCCTCGGCCACGGCCTCGGCGAAGTTGGCGAACAGCACCGTGAACCACAGCCACAGGCAGATGGCCAGGATGAAGGCGGCCGGCGCCTCGCCCGCGCCGAACAGGGCCTGCACGAAAAGCACCGTGGTCAGCAGGCTGCCCACGTACACCACGAACATGACCGGGTTGCGTGCCTGGGTGCGGGGCGAGAGCTTGCGGAGGGATTCCGGGATCGCGGCGCGCAGGATTTCCGGATCGAATGCCGTCGCCGTTCTGGTAGTCATGACGTGCTCCTCGACGGGTTCCAGGTCACTGCCCGGAGACAATCATCAGGTGCTCGATCACCGGCCCAAGGGCCAGCGCGGGGACGAAGGTCAGGGCGCCCACCAGCAGCACGGTGCCGATCAGCAGCACGACGAACAGCGGCGTGTGCGTCGGCATCGTGCCTGCGCCAGCCGGTACGCGCTTCTTGGCGGCGAGCGAACCGGCAATGGCCAGCACAGGAATCGCCACCCAGTAACGCGAGAAGAACATGGCGAGCCCCAGCGCCTGGTTGTAAAAGGGCACGTTGGCCGAGATGCCGCCGAACGCACTGCCGTTGTTGTTGCCGGCGGACGAGAAGGCATACAGCACCTCGGAGAACCCGTGGGCGCCCGGGTTGTAGATGCTGGCCCGCCCCGCCTCGGTCATGACTGCCACGGCGGTGCCCACCAGCACCAGCAGCGGCGGAACGAGAATGATGATGGCGGCCATCTTCATGTCGAAGGCCTCGATCTTCTTGCCGAGGTACTCGGGCGTGCGGCCGATCATGAGTCCCGCGATGAACACCGCGACGATGGCAAACACCAACATCACGTACAGGCCCGAGCCGACCCCGCCGAAGATCACCTCGCCGAGCTGCATGAGCCACATCGGAACCAGGCCGCCGAGCGGCGTGAAGGAGTCGTGCATCGAGTTCACCGAGCCATTGGAGGCTGCCGTAGTGGCCGTCGCCCAGAGCGCGGAGTTGGCGATGCCAAAGCGCGTCTCCTTGCCTTCCATGTTGCCGCCGCTCTGGCCGGCAGCCGGCGCCTGGTCCACGCCGAGGCTTGCGAACGCCGGGTTGCCCGCCTGCTCGGCCGTCACGGCAACGGCGAGCAGACCCACGAAAACGATGACCATGGCGGCCAGCACGGCCCAGCCCTGCCGCGTATCGCCGACCATCGCGCCGAAGGTGTAGCAAAGAGCGGCCCCGATCAGCAGGATCGACAGCAGCTCGACGAAGTTGCTGAGAGGCGTCGGGTTCTCGAGGGGGTGCGCCGAGTTCACGTTGAAAAAGCCGCCACCATTGGTTCCGAGCTGCTTGATCGCGATCTGCGAGGCGCCGGGGCCGACCGCGATGGTCTGTTCGGTGACCGTCAGCGTGGCCGGGCTACCGCCTTCGTGCGCGGGCGGCTGCTCGTAGGTCACGGGCTCGAGCAGTTCCACGGTCCTGTAAGGCGAGAACGTCTGCACGACGCCCTGGCTGGCGATGACGAGCGCCACGACGAACGCGAGCGGCAGCAGGATGTAGAGCGTGCTGCGCGTCAGGTCCACCCAGAAGTTGCCGATGGTCTGGCTGGAGGCGCGGGTGAAGCCGCGGACGAAGGCAACCAGCACCGCCATGCCCGTCGCCGCCGAGACGAAGTTCTGCACGCCCAGCCCGAGCATCTGCGTGAGGTAGCTCATGGTGGTCTCGCCGCCGTAGCCCTGCCAGTTGGTGTTGGTCGCGAAGCTCACCGCGGTGTTGAACGAGGAGTCCGGTGTCACCGCGCCGAGACCCTGCGGATTGAGCGGGAGCCAGGCCTGCAGCCGTTGCAGGCCGTAGACTGCCAGCAGGCCGACCATGTTGAAGGCGAGCAGGGCCAGCGCATACGTCGTCCACGGCTGCTCCTCGTCCTCGCGCACGCCGCAGAGCCGGTAGATCAGCCGCTCGGCCGGCCGGAGCAGACGGCCGAGCAATGGAGCACGGCCCGCGCAGGCGGCCGCCATGTAGACGCCGAGGGGCTTCGCCAGCGCAAGCAGCACCAGCAGGTAGAGGACCAGTTGCAGCACGCCGTTGGCGGTCATCAGAACTTCTCGGGATAGAGCAGCGCGTACACCAGGTACGCGGCGACCACCACCGTCACAACTGCCGTCAGCCAGTCGGCGATGCTCATTGGCCCCGCCGCAGCTTTTCGAGGCCGACCACCAGGGCAGCCGTGGCCGCAAACAGCAGTACCACCACGACGACGAACAGGACATCCATCAGGATCACCCTCCGATAGCCTCGTGATGCTCGTGAGTGTAGGGATGCCGGTCTCAAGAATTCGTAAAGATTCGGCAGCCTCACATAAGGGCGCTGTAAGAAGACGGGTGTCGCAGGTGGAACACGCAGAGTACGGGCCCTGCTCGTCGCGAAATCGCTCGTGCCCGTCAGCTCTCAGGCGCGCGCGGATCCGCGGATGACAATGGCCGCGCGACTTCCTCGAGCGGCCTGCGCTCCGCTGCCACACCCCAGCGCGCCTGGATCAGCCCCGCGGCGAGCATGAGCGCGGCGCCGAAGAGGTAGCCGAGAAACACGTTGCTGCGCGAGCCCGTGCCGATCAGCGCTCCGAAGACGAACGGCGCGGCGATGCCGCCGAGCGCGGTGCCCGCGGCATAGAACACCGCAATGGCGAGCGCGCGGATCTCGAGCGGAAAGCACTCGCTGACCGTGAGATAAGCGGAACTCGCCGCAGCCGAGGCGAAGAAGAATGTCACGGTCCAGGCCAGCGTCTGCGTCGCGCCACTGAGCAACCCCTGCTCGAAGAGATAGCCGGTCAGCGCGAGCAGCACCCCCGAAAGGACATAGGTCACGGAGATCATCACGCGCCGCCCGAGGGTGTCGAACAATCGCCCCAGCATCAGTGGCCCGAGGAAGTTGCCAAGCGCGAAAGGCATGATGTACCAGCCGACAGCCTGCGGCTCGACGTCGTAGAAGTCCGTCAGCACCAGCGCGTAGGTGAAGAAGATCGCGTTGTAGAAGAATGCCTGCGCGCCCATCAGCGCAAGGCCGACCAGCGTGCGGCTGCGGTACTTGCGCAGCAGTATGGCGGCGATCTCCACGAGGCTCGCCGGGCCGCGCATGCGCAGCCGTAACCGCGGCGTCGCAGGCCCCGCCTCCTGCACCGGGCCTACCCGCCGCCGGATCTCGGCGACGATCTGCGAGGCCCGCGCGCTGGCGCCGTGAGTCAGGAGCCAACGCGGGCTCTCGGGAATCCAGCGGCGCATGAAAAGGATCGGGATGGCGAGCGCGCCGCCGATCAGGAAGCACAGCCGCCAGCCGAGATCCGGTCCCGCGAGCGCCGGGTCGAGCAGCACGATGGAGCCGGCGGCGCCGAGCGCGGCGCCAACCCAGAACGAACCATTGATCACGAGGTCGGTCCAGCCGCGCACGCGCGCCGGGATCAGCTCCTGGATGGTCGAGTTGATGGCGGTGTATTCGCCGCCGATCCCGGCGCCGGTGAGGAAGCGGAACAGCGCAAAGCTCGCGAGGTCCCAGGCCAGCCCGGTCGCCGCCGAAGCGCACATGTAGAGCGTGAGAGTGATGAAAAACAGCCGCCGCCGGCCCCAGCGGTCGGTCAGCCAGCCGAAGCCGAGCGCGCCGAGCACGGCGCCGGCGAGGTAGGCAGAACTGGAGAGCCCGATCTCGGCAGGCGTGAGCTGCAGCGCCGGGCTCTGCCGCAGCGCGCCGGCGACAGAGCCGGCGAGCGTGACCTCGAGCCCGTCGAGGATCCAGGTGATGCCGAGCGCGACGACGACCAGGGTGTGGAAACGCCCCCAGGGCAGCTCGTCCAGCCGGGCGGGGACGTCGGTTTCGATGACGGTGGCTTGCGGCGTGTGCTCGCGACCGGCCAACGTTGCGCCTCCTTGCCGTGCGGCGGGAAGTGGGTTTCGTCGCCGTATGCTAGCAGCCGGGCGAGGCGGCGCCCCGTGCGATGCCTCGGTCGAACACACGGCGCGCGCCGCGCTGCTAGACTTTTATCGATGGACGTCACGCCCATACTCGCACCGCTGAACGATGCGCAGCGCGAAGCGGTCACCGCGCCGGCCGGGCCGGTGCTGGTAGTCGCCGGCGCCGGCAGCGGCAAGACGCGCGTGCTGGTGCATCGCATCGCCTGGCTGATCGAGGTGGAAAACGTCTCGCCGCTCGGCATCCTCGCAGTCACCTTCACCAACAAGGCGGCTGCCGAGATGCGCAGCCGCATCGAGGCGCTGCTCGGCATCCCGGTCGACAATATGTGGGTCGGCACCTTCCACGGGCTGGCGCATCGGCTGCTGCGCCGCCACTGGCGCGAGGCGGGCCTGCCGCAGGGCTTCCAGATCCTCGACTCCGAGGACCAGCAGCGGCTCATCCGCCGCATTCTCAAGGGGCTCGAGCTCGACGAGGCGAGCTGGGTGCCGCGCGAGATCCAGTGGTTCATCAACAACCAGAAGGACGAGGGCAGGCGGCCCGACCAGCTGCGCGACGAGGGCGACGGCAATCGCCGCCAGCTCATCCACCTCTACCGCGTCTACCAGGACAGCTGCGAGCGCTCCGGGCTGGTGGACTTTGCGGAACTCCTGCTGCGCGCCCAGGAACTGTGGCTGAACCACCCGGAGCTGCTCGATACCTATCGCAGGCGTTTCCGGCACATCCTGGTCGACGAGTTCCAGGACACGAATGCCATTCAATATGAGTGGCTGCGCCTGCTCGCGGGCGACACCGGCATTCCCTTCGCGGTGGGGGACGACGATCAGTCCATTTACCGCTGGCGCGGCGCGCGCACGGAGCACCTCAACCGCTTCCGCCAGGACTTCCCCGGGGCGCGGCTGGTGAAACTGGAACAGAACTACCGCTCCACCGGGACCATCCTGGAGGCGGCCAACGCCCTCATCGGTCACAACAACGCTCGCATCGGCAAGCAGTTGTGGACCGAGAGCGGCGCCGGAGCGCCGATCCGGCTGTTCAGCGCCTACAACGAGCGTGAGGAGGCGCAGTTCGTCGTCGAGCGCATACGCTCGGCGGTAGCGCAGGGCCAGCGGCGCTCCGAACATGCCGTGCTGTACCGGTCCAACGCCCAGTCGCGCGCCTTCGAAGAGGCACTGCTGCACGCCGGCATGCCGTATCGGGTCTACGGTGGCCTGCGTTTTTTCGAGCGGGCGGAAATCAAGGACGCGCTCGCTTACCTGCGCCTGCTCGCCAACCGCGACGATGATCCCTCCTTCGAGCGGGTGGTGAACCTGCCGACTCGCGGCATCGGCGCGCGCACCATGGAGGAGATACGCGGTTACGCCCGGGCGAACGCGACCTCGCTGTGGCGCTCGGCGCAGTCTGCCGCCGGCGGCCAGCTCACCGGACGCTCGGCGAACGCGGTCTACGAGTTCCTCGCCCTGGTGGATGCCATGGACCGCGACTCGCGCAATTTGCCACTGCACGAGCAGGTGGATCACGTGATCGCGCGCGCCGGCCTGGTCGAGCACTTCCGCAAGGAGGTGCGCGAGCGCGCAGAGGCCCGCATAGAGAACCTCGAGGAACTGGTGAGCGCCGCCCGCAGCTTCGACGCCGACACTCTCGATACCGACGGAGAGATGCCGCCGCTCGACGCCTTCCTCGCCCATGCGGCGCTCGAGTCGGGCGAGGCGGAAGGCAACGACTGGGACGACTGCGTCCAGCTCATGACCCTGCACTCGGCGAAGGGGCTGGAGTTCCCGGTGGTCTTCATAGCCGGCATGGAAGACGGCCTGTTCCCGCACCGGCGCACGCTGGAGGACCCGGACGGTCTCGAGGAGGAGCGCAGGCTCTGCTATGTCGGCGCGACCCGCGCCATGCGCGAGCTCTACCTCACCTATGCGGAACAGCGGCGGCTCCACGGCGTGGACAGCATCGGCCAGCCCTCGCGTTTCATCGGCGAGATACCCGCCGGACTGATCGAGGAGGTGCGGCCCCGTATTCGGGTGTCGCGTCCGGTGTTCCGCCGCCAGGCAGGCAAGGCCGATCTGAGCGACCCGGATGCACCGGTGCGGCTCGGACAGCGGGTACGCCATGGCAAGTTCGGCGAAGGCGTGGTGCTCAATTGCGAGGGCGCGGGGGCGCACGCGCGGGTCCAGGTCAATTTCGAGAGCTGCGGAGCCAAGTGGCTGGTGATGTCGTATGCCAATCTGGAGCTGATGTAGACTGCACGACGTCGGTGCCGGGCTTTCGGTTTCGGTTGGTGGTGCAATCGACTCAGCAACGATCCGCCAGTGCTGAAAAGTGGCCCAACCGAAACCGAAAGCCCGGCACTGCAAGCAGCAACCGAAACCGAACACCCGGCACCACTCATGAAGATCCTAATCCTCGGCGCCGGCCAGGTCGGATCAACCGCCGCCTACCACCTCGCCCGCCAGGAGGCGAACGAGGTCACCATCGTCGACCACGACCCTACGGTGCTGCGCGAACTGCAGGACCGGCTCGACGTGCGCACGGTGGTCGGCCATGCGGCCTACCCGGAAACGCTCGAGCGCGCCGGCGCGCGTGACGCGGACATGCTGATTGCGCTCACCAGCAGCGACGAGGTCAACATGGTCGCCTGCGAGGTGGCGCAGAACCTGTTCGACATCGACACGAAGATCGCGCGGGTGCGCTCGGCCGAGTACATCGCCGTACCGGAGCTGTTCCGGCCGGAAGCGATTCCCATCGACGTGCGCATCAGCCCCGAGCAGCTGGTGACCCAGCACATCCAGCAGCTCATCCACTATCCGGGTTCCTTCCAGGTGCTCGATTTCGCCAACGGACGAGTCCGGCTCGTCGGCATGCGCACACGTCGCGACGGCCTGCTGGTCAATAAGCGCATCCGCGACCTGCGCGCGCACATACCCGACGCCCAGGTGCGCATCGCGGCGATCTACCGTGACGGCCAGAGCGTGCCGACCGAGGGCGATACCCTGATCCGGGAGAACGACGAGGTGTTCTTCATCGCCGCGCGCGACGATATCCGCGCGGTGATGGCCGAGATGCGCAAGCTCGAGCCGCCAGTGCGCCGCGTGGTCATCGCCGGCGGCGGCAACATTGGACTGCGGCTGGCATCCGCGCTGGAGCAGACGAACAACGTCAAGGTCATCGAGCGCGACCGCGATCGCGCGCGGCGGATTGCCGAGCGCCTCAGCAAGGCGATCGTGCTCTGCGGCGACGCCGCCGACGAGGAGCTGCTGCTCGAGGAGAACATCGACGCCGCCGACGTCTTCGTTGCCGTGACCAACGCCGACGAGGCCAATATCCTCTCCGCGATGCTCGCCAAGGACCTCGGCTGCAAGAAGGTCATGGCGCTGATCAACCGGCCGTCATATGCCGAGATGATGGAAAAGAGCACGATAGACGTCGCCATCTCGCCGCAGCAGATCACGATCGGCACGCTGCTCGCGCTGGCCAGGCGCGGGGACATGGTGCGCGTGCATTCGCTCCGGCGCGGCCGCGCCGAGGCCATCGAGGCGATCGCGCACGGCGACGCGGAGAGTTCCCGCGTCGTCGGCAAGCGCATCGATCAGATCAGCCTCCCGCCGGGTTGCAGCTTCAACATCATCATCCGCAACGACCGGGCAATGGAGGCCCACCACGACACGGTGATGCAGGCGGATGACCACGTGATCCTGTTCCTCACCGATCGCCGGCAGGTCGACCAGGTCGAGCGACTCTTCCAGTTGCAGGGCCGCTTCCGCTGATCGAAAGGCTCCATGCACTTCAACGCAGTCGCGCGGATTCTCGGGCTGCTGCTGATGCTGTTCAGCCTCACCATGCTGCCCCCCGTGTTCGTGTCCGCCTGGTACGGGGACGGATCCGCGCCTGCGTTCGTCTCCGGCTTCCTGATCACGCTGCTCGCGGGTGCGACGATCTGGTTTCCGCTGCGACAACAGGCGCGAGAGCTTCGCACCAGGGACGGCTTTCTCGTGGTGACCGGTTTCTGGACGCTGCTCGGCGCGTTCAGCGCCACACCGCTGCTGTTCGTAGAGACGCCGCCACTCAGCGTGACCGAAGCCGTGTTCGAAGCGATATCCGGTCTGACCACGACCGGCGCGACGGTCATAGTTGGCCTCGATCGTCTGCCGCCAGCGGTACTGTATTACCGCGCGCAACTGCACTGGCTCGGCGGCATGGGTATCATTGTGCTCGCGGTGGCCGTGCTGCCCATGCTCGGCGTCGGGGGCCTGCAGCTCTACCGGGCCGAGACCCCGGGCGCGGTGAAGGACACAAAGCTCACACCGCGCATCACCGAGACGGCGAAGGCGCTCTGGTCGATCTACGTCGGCCTGACGGTGGCGTGCGCACTCGCGTACTGGGCGGCGGGAATGACGCCGTTCGACGCCATCTGCCACAGCTTCGCGACGCTTGCCACGGGCGGCTTCTCGACCCATGACGCGAGCCTGGCGTTTTTCGGCAGCCCCGTGATCGACGGCATCGCGATCGCCTTCATGGTCCTCGCCGGCGCCAACTTCGCACTGCATTTCCTCGCCTTCCAGTCCGGCACACTGCGCAATTACGGCCGTGATCCGGAATTCAGGGGATATCTGCTGATCCTGGCGGCGGCAAGCCTTTTCATTGCGGGCTACCTGCTCGCAGTCGATCACCATCAGGATGTGTCGCGGGCGCTGCTCGATGCGACGTTTCACGTGGTCTCGATCATGACCACCACCGGCTTCACGACCGCGGATTTCTCCGCATGGCCCGGCTCGGTCCCCGTGCTGCTGGTATTCATCATGTTCGTCGGCGGCTGCGGCGGATCTACGACCGGCGGGATCAAAGTCATGCGCTGGCTGCTGCTCTACCGCCAAGGGGCGCGCGAAGTCGTCCGGTTGATTCATCCGGCCGCCGAGATCCCGGTGCGGCTTGGATTCACCGTGGTGCCGCAGCGGGTGGTGGACGCGGTCTGGGGCTTTTTTGCGATCTATGTCGTGCTGTTCAGCATCATGATGCTGATCCTTGTCGGCACAGGGGTGGACCAGGTAACGGCGTTCTCCGCCATCGCCACCACGGTTAACAACGTCGGCCCCGGCCTCGGAGAAGTAGCCGCCAATTTCAAGGCGCTGGCGCCGGTCGACAAATGGGTGTGCGTGGTCGCCATGCTGCTCGGGCGCCTGGAGATATTCACGCTCTTCGTCCTGATCTCGCCCGCCTTCTGGCGCCGCTGACCCCGCCTCGTTGCGGTGCGTCGACCGCGCTTCGGACGGACGACCATCCGCCCAGCTGACCCACGTCAAGACAGCTGCCGCCGCGGCGGTCTGCAATGACCGCACGACGAAGGAGAACGGAGAGAGACCATGTACATCAATTTCTGGTACCCGATGGCACGCAGCGAAGACGTCAAGAACGACGCCCCGTTTCGCACGCAGGTGCTCGGGCTGCGTTTCGTCGCCTTCCGCGACGACCTGGGCCGGGCGCATGTGCTGCACGACGTGTGCACCCACCGTGGTGGTTCCCTCGGCAAGGGCTGGGTGCGCGACAACACGGTGGTCTGCCCCTACCACGGCTGGCGCTTCGGCGGCGACGGCAAGTGCGCGCATATCCCGAGCCTGCCCGACGAGACGCCGCCGGCCCGCGCCAAGGTGGACAGCTACCCGGTACAGGAGAAATACGGGATCGTGTTCGCCTTCCTCGGCGATCTTCCCGAGGCCGAGCGTCCGCCGCTGCACGAGATCGAGGAGTATGGGGCGCCGGGCTGGCGCGCCAACCGCCTCACGGTGTTCGAGGTCCCCGCGTATTACGAGCGGTCCATGGAGAACGGCCTCGACCCGTCCCACAACGAGTTCGTGCATCCGGCCCAGGGATCGCCCAACATGAACCCGGACCTGCGCAAGAAGCCGCTCGCGGTGGAGAACATCCCCTGGGGCAGCAAGTTCCTGGTGCGCTTCGAGAACCAGGAGCAGCACAAGGCGACCAAGGCGCTCGGCGACAAGGACACGCTGGTGAACGAGGTCACGGCCGGCTCCGGCCACGTGGGCCCCAACCAGATGATCACCTGGATCCGCTTCTCGGAGAAAAACATGTTCCACCAGTACTTCTTCGAGGCGCCGATAGACGAGACACGCACGCGGATTTTCTTCGTCAACATGCGGACCTTCATGCTCGACCCCGCCAACGACGAGCGCATCGGCAAAGTCAACCTCGTCGTGGCGCAGGAGGACATCGACATCCTCGGCGAACTCGACCCCGTGCAGACGCCGGATACCACCACGAAAGAGGTGCTGGTGCCGTCCGACAGGGCCATCGTCACCTACCGCGAGTGGCTGAAGAAGTTCGACCAGAAGGGCTGGCGCATCGATATCGACACGCTGAACGCCAAGCGCGGCAAGGTCGCATTCGCCGTCCCCAGCCCGGAGCGGCGCACCTCGGGCAACTGGGTGCTCGACCCGGTGCCGCTGCGGCCGGCGGGCTAGCGGCCTCGGAGCCCGGCTGCAGGCGCCTCAAAGGGGACGGCTTCGTTTTCCGGATCGGAAAACGGGCCTGTTCCTTTTGCCTCGGCCGCCAGCGCCCCGGGCAAGCCTCAGGCAGGGCGCGCGCCGGTCGCCGCGGTCGTCGCGACCGCAAAGCGCACCGCGACCCGGGCGATCGCGCCGGAAGTGATCGCCGCGCCTCGAAAACCCGGCAGTGGGCCCAGGGCCGGCCGCAACAGGTCGACCCCGGCTGCGTCGAGCACCGCAAGATCGAACGACAGCAACGCCGGTCCCGCGGATCGAAATCCGGGAATGCCCGCCCGAGCATTGCCAGAACCGCCCCGGCAGGGGCGAGGGTCAACACCGAGTGCACGCAGAAGATGGTAGCGCAGCCGCGCGGGCGTCTTCCGAGCGGAGCGCGCGCGTAACGCAGGCCGGGCGAGTGATGCGCGCTCCCTGCTCAGTCGGGAGCGGCGCAAGCAATGATAAGGCTCGCCGTTTCAATCGAATACGCCGTATTGATCAAACACCGTAAAACCACTGGAAAACCAGCGCCGGATGGCTCCCGGAAATTTTTATCAAGTCTTGCTTGGCTACAGCAAAAGCGTGTTTATACTTGCGCCCCGTAACCCGATCTCTCACTCTCTCTCGAAGGAGCACAACAAATGGCAAAAGCACCGACGAAGTCGGACATCCTGAACCAGATCGCCAAGGACACTAAGCTCTCGCGCAAACAAGCGAGCGCGGTGCTGGAGTCGCTCGGCGGATGCATCAAGCGCAGTCTGCGCAGCAATGGAGTTTTCACCGTACCCGGCCTGATGAAGCTCAAGGTCGTCAAGAAGCCCGCCACCAAGGAGCGGGAAGGCACCAATCCCTTCACCGGCGAGAAGATGACCTTCAAGGCGAAGCCGGCCTCGAAGAAGGTTCGCATCCTGCCGCTGAAGGCCCTCAAGAACATGGTCAACTGAGGTTGACAGACGCGGAGACCGTTTAAGGGGTCGCGCGCGGCGCGATCCGCAGTTTCCGGAGCAGCGCACGCTGCTCCGGTTTTTTTTCCATTCATCGCACTGCCGGGCGACCGCCCCGTCAGGGGCAGGAGGCCTTCAGATGATGACTTCCAGAAAAAACTTCACCGTGCTGATGTCCACCGCGCTGCTTGCCGCCGGATGCCAGCAGGGCCCGGCCGAGACCACTACGGCCGAGATGAGCGAAGACCAGAAAGCGATCTATGCCTACGGCGCGGCAGTCGGCCGCCAGGTCGGCGAGCAGACGCGGCAGCTGCGCCTGACGCCCGAGGAACTGGAGGTGTTCAGGACCGGCTTTTCCGACACCCTTGCCGGAAAGGAGCCGGCCGTCGAGATCGAGAAGTACGAGCAGCGTTTCCAGGAGATCGCCCAGGGGCGGATCAACGAAGGCACCGAGGAAACGAAGAAGCAGGGCGCCGAGTTTCTCGCCTCGGCCGCCGCCGAGCCCGGCGCCGTCACCACCGACACCGGGCTGGTGTTCCGCACGCTGACTGCCGGCAAGGGCAAGCGCCCGCAGTCCACCGACACGGTGCGCGTGCACTACGAGGGCAAGCTCACCGACGGCAAGGTATTCGACAGTTCGCGCCAGCGGGGCGAACCGGCCGAATTCGCCCTCGACCGCGTGATTCCGTGCTGGACCGAGGGCGTGCAGCGCATGCAGGTCGGCGAGACCGCGAGGCTCATATGCCCGTCGTCGATCGCCTACGGCGACCGCGGCGCGGGCGCCACGATCCCGCCGGGCGCCACGCTGGTGTTCGAGGTGGAACTTCTCGAGGTGAAGTAGGCGCGGCTTTAACCGCATTGCACCTCGGCCCATATGGGGGATAACTGTGGTCGGGAGGGCCTGCGCCGGGACGTTCGCTGCAGACGTCCCTGTCTTCCGCTCACTCGGGGCTCGCGGGCGCTCGGCATCCTGCCTCGCTGGCTCGCCACGCCCGTTGCAGGCCCTCCCGACCACAGTCTCCTCCCCGTCCATTAGACGTCCCGCCTGAAGCAGCGCCTAGGGTTGCGATGCTTACCGGCACCTGAGACGTGGCGGAGCGGTGGGCTGGCGCCCGCTTCGCGTACGTGTGGAGCCGGCTGCCAGGCGGGCAGCAGCCGGCGCAACCCGTAGCGAGGAGCACATGGACGTGCGACGAGCGGGCGCGAAGCGGGCGCCAGCCCAGCGCTTTCGTGAAGCCTTCAGCAACTCAATCGCAACGAAGCGACGGTCGGGGGCTGAAGTCCCTCCTGCAGTGCATTTTCCCCGTCGCACGAGGGCCTGTGCAGCGATGCGCGTGCGGCCTCGCCGTAGAATGCCTTCATGACGACGCTCACCAGGCTCGGCGCGATCAGCGTACCCCGCTTCATGCGCGAGCACTGGCAGCGCAGGCCGCTGCTCATCCGCAACGCCGTCGCCGGGTTCGTGCCGCCGGTCAGCCGCGAGCGGCTGTTCACGCTCGCCGCGCGCGAAGACGTCGAGTCGCGCCTGGTGGTGCGGGACCGCCGCGGCTGGTCGCTGCGCCACGGCCCGTTTGCCCGCCGCGCCCTGCCGCCCTTGTCGCAGCCGCGATGGACGCTGCTGGTGCAGGGGCTGGATCTCGCCGACCCGCTCGCGCACGAGGTCCTGATGCGTTTCCGTTTCGTGCCCGATGCCCGCCTCGACGACCTGATGGCGAGCTTCGCCACGGATGGCGGTGGTGTCGGGCCGCACGTGGACAACTACGACGTCTTCCTGTTGCAGGCGCACGGCCGGCGGCGCTGGCGCATCAGCCGCCAGCGCGACCAGCGGTTGCAGCCCGCAGCGCCGCTGAAAATACTTTCCGATTTCCGGCCGGCACGCGAGTGGCTGCTCGAGCCCGGCGACATGCTGTACCTGCCACCGGGCGTCGCCCACGAAGGCGTGGCCGACGGTGAGTGCCTGACCTTGTCGATCGGCTTTCGCACGCCGACCTGGCAGGAGCTGCTCGACCCCTGGCTCGCTTCCTTCGCCGAGCGCGCGCGCATCGCCGGGCGCTATGCTGATCCCGGCCAGAAGCCGGCCACTCACCCGAGCGAGTTGCCACAATCCATGGTCAGCCGGGCGCACGCCGCGCTCGCCCGCACGCGCCCCAGCCGCGCGCACACGGAGCGCTTCCTGCTCGAACACCTCTCCGAGCCGAAACCCCAGGTGATCTTCACCACGCCGAAGCGGCGACCCTCTCTTGCGGACTTCACGCGTGCCGCGCGCCGTCGCGGGGTGGCACTCGACCGGCGCAGCCGGATGCTCGTCGGCCGCCCGGGCGTCGCCCTGAACGGCGAGCTGTTCGCCGTGGCGCGCGCGCTGCGCCCCTTGCTGCGGCAACTGGCCGACCGTCGTGCGCTCGATGCCGGGAGCCTCGCGGCCGCACCGGCAGCCGCGCTCGGCCTGCTGCACGAGTGGCTGCTCGCCGGCTGGCTGCACCTCGCCCCGGGGGCGCGCCGGTGACCGGCGCCGATGATTTGTCCATACGCCGCGCGCGTGGCGAGGACGCCATCGCGCTCGCGGCGCTCGGCAGGGCCACGTTCGTGGAGACCTTCGGGCATCTCTACGCGCACGAGGATCTCGCCGCCTTCCTCGGCAGCGTGCACTCCGCGGCGACCTACGAGCGGCTGCTGTCGCAACCCGAGATCGCGATCTGGCTCGCCGGGCCGGTGGATCGGCAGTACGTCGGCTACCTGGTCGCCGGACCCTGCAAGCTGCCGGTGCCCGATCGGGAAGAATCGGCGGGCGAGATCCGCCAGCTCTACCTGCGCCGCGCGGCTCAGGGACGAGGCCTCGGCACGCGGCTGCTCGTAACGGCGTTCGAGTGGCTCGCCGCGAATGGCCGCGCGCCGTTGTACGTCGGCGTGTGGTCACAGAATTTCGGTGCCCAGCGCCTTTATTACCGTCACGGGTTCGAGAAAATCGGTGAATACGATTTCCCGGTGGGCCGGCACCTCGATCGCGAGTTCATCCTGAAGCGCCGGTGCCAGGTCTGACCGCCGGTGGGTGGCCGGGTCGCTCCCAACATCGCCGGTTGCCGGCCCGGTCCGTCGAAGGACGTGACAGAGGTCTGCATCGTCCCTCACCGGCCCCAGCCGCCGAAGCGGTACTGCAGATCCAGGACAAAGGTGTCGAGGGTGGCGCCATCGGCATCCGCGGCGGCCAGCACGTCCTCGTCGATGTCGAACACCTGCAGTTCCAGTCGCAGGTGGAAGTTGCCGGGCAGCGTGACGCCGCCGCCGAGTCCGACCAGCAGACCCGTGCCGCTGTCGTCGACCACCCGGTTCACGGCCGCGCCGCCGAACGACGGTGTGAGCCGCTGCTCGCCGTCGGCGTCCCAGAACGCGAGCCCGCCGCGCAGGTACACCTCCCAGATGCGCGCGAACGGTAGGATGCCGATCACCGCCAGCTGCGAGGCGCTGAAATCGAGATCGGCGTCGGTGTTGTAGAAGTCCAGGAGGTCGGGGACGTAGACCAGAGAACCGCTCCAGCCGGTGTCCTGCGCGTCGAGATAGGATGTTTCCACGGCGACGTACGGGTTGAACCGGTAACCCGCGAACGCCAATGTGCTCGTGGCGCTGTCGCCGGACTCGGTGTCCGAATACCAGTAATCGTCCTCGAAACTGACCGGCTCCGACGAGCCCACGCCCGCCCCGGCGTAGAAACCCCGTAGCTCCGCCGGCGGCTCGCTCTGCGCTGCGGCGCCGGCCGCCATCGCGCTCAGCAGGGCGGCGCTGACCAGGCGGGCCGCCACCGCCTTTCTGTACGGGTAACGCATGTCTGCGACGTTACGTCGAGCGCCGCCACACGGCAACGTCTGCCTTCGCGCCGGCCGGCGCGCGGTCGCCAATTGCTGGTATCGTCTCGCGCATGCACGGCGGTAACGGCGGCAACAACCCCCAACGCAACGTCTTCGGCGAGCCGCTGGCGACCTGCAGCACCAGCCCGATGACCGGCTGGTACCGCAACGGCTGCTGCGAGACCGATGAGCGGGACCTCGGTTCGCACACCGTCTGCGTGGTCGTGACGGCAGAGTTCCTGGAGTTTTCCCGCGCGCGCGGCAACGACCTCACGACGCCGCAGCCGGCAGCCGGCTTTCCCGGCCTTCAGCCCGGCGACCGCTGGTGCCTGTGCGCGGCGCGCTGGCTGGAAGCCCACCGGGCCGGCCGCGCGCCGCGGGTCTGCCTGCGGGCCACCCACCAGCGCGCACTCGAGGTCATCGAGCTTGCGGATCTCAAGCGCTACGCGATCGACTTGTCCTGAGCGGCGCCGGCCGGCGCACGGGTCGCCACGTGGCACGCCACGAGGTGTTGCTGTGTCCGTCCGCCGACGCTCTCCAGCTGCGGCGCCTCGGTCCGACAGCGCGCGATCGCCTCCGGGCAGCGCGGATGGAAGGGACAGCCCGGCGGCGGGTTCGCCGGAGAAGGGATGTCGCCGGCCAGGACGATGCGGCCGCGCCGCCGCGCCGGGTCAGGCACCGGCACCGCGGAGAGCAGCGCCTTCGTGTACGGGTGTTGCGGGTTACGGTAGATCCCGGCCGCGGGCGCCATCTCCACGATCTTGCCGAGGTACATGACCGCGATGTCGTCGCTCACGTGCTGGATCACGGCCAGATCGTGCGAAATGAACAGGAAGGCGATGCCGTGCTCGCGTTGCAGCCGCGCAATGAGGTTCAGCACCTGGCTCTGGACCGATACGTCGAGCGCGGACACCGGCTCGTCGGCGACGATGAACGCGGGGTTCAGCGCCAGCGCCCGGGCGATCCCCACCCGCTGGCGCTGGCCGCCGGAGAACTCGTGCGGGTAACGATCCTGCGCGGCGCGGCTCATGCCGACCACATCGAGGAGTTCCTCGACCCGCCGCGCGCGTTCCGCACGGGTCCCGATGCGGTGCACGTCGAGCGGCTCGCGGATCGCCTGCGCAACGGTGCGGCGCGGGTTGAGCGACGCGTACGGGTCCTGGAAGATGATCTGCATGCGACGCCGGCGCGGCATCAGCTGCGCCCGCGACAGCGCGAGGATGTCCTCGCCCTGGAGGCGCACTTCTCCGGCCGTCGGCTCGTGCAGGCGCAGGATGGCGCGCCCCAGCGTGGACTTGCCACAGCCGGACTCGCCGACGAGCCCGAGCGTGCGCCCCCGGCCGATCGCGAAGCTCACGCCATCGACCGCCTTGACCTGGCCCACCACGCGGCGCAACAGTCCGCCGCGGACGGGGAAATGTATCTTCAGGTCGCGGACCTCGAGCAGCGGCATCGGCTCAGTCATGCGGGTGATAGCACGCGACCAGGCCGCCGTCCCCGGTCGCGGTCAGCGGCGGCTCCGCCGCGCGGCACTCGGCCGTGACCCGCGGGCAACGATCGGCGAAACGGCAACCCGGCGGCAGGTGCAGTGCGTCGGGGACGCGTCCGGGAATCACCGGCAACTCGGCGAGCTTCTGCTCGCGGATACGCGGAATGGCGTTCAGCAGCCCCGCCGTGTAAGGGTGACGCGGCCGCGCAAACAGCCGCCCGGTCGTGGCGGCCTCCACGATGACTCCGCAGTACATGACGATCGCACGCGCGCAGGTTTCGGCCACGACGCCGAGATCGTGCGTGACGAGAATCATGGCCATGCGAAACTCCTGCTGCAGGCCGCGGATCTCCTCGAGCACCTGGGCCTGCGTGGTCACGTCGAGCGCCGTGGTCGGTTCGTCGGCCACCAGCAGCTTCGGCCGGCACGACAGCGCCATGGCGATCATCACCCGCTGGCGCTGGCCTCCGGACAGCTGGTGCGGATACTCGGCGAGCCGCCGCACCGGCTCCGGGATGCCGACCCGCTCGAGCAGGCCGGCCGCTTCATCGCGCGCCTGCCGGCGGGAGAGGCCCTTGTGGCGGCGGAGCACGTCGATCATCTGATTGCCGATGGTGAACACCGGGTTCAGCGCGGTCATCGGCTCCTGGAAGATCATGGCGACGTCGCGGCCGCGAATCGCGCGCATCTCGCTTTCCGGAAGAGTGAGCAGATCACGACCGTCGAGCCTGATTGCGCCGCCCGCGTAACGCCCCGGCGGGCTCGGCACGAGGCGCAGGATGGACAGCCCCGTCACCGTCTTGCCGCAACCCGACTCCCCGACGAGCCCCAGGGTCTCGGACGGAAAGACGTCGAAACTGACGCGATCCACCGCGTGCACGACACCGTCCATCGTGCGGAACTCGATGGCGAGATCGCGCACGGCGAGCAGCGGCGTCGTCTCTCCCACCTCAGGCCACCTGCTTCGGGTCGAGCGCGTCCTGCAATGCGTCGGCGAACATGTTGAAGGCGTACACCAGCGTGAACATCAGCAGTGACGCGGCGATCAGGTTGTTGAAATGCCCGGCGAGAAACTCCAGCGTGCTCTCCGAGATCATCAGGCCCCAGCTCATGCCGTCCTTCACGCCGAGGCCGAGGAAGGACAGCACCACCTCTGCCTTGATCGCATCCACGAAGCACAGCGTCATCTGCACCAGCAGGATGTGCAGCGTATTTGGCAAAATATGGCGGAAGATCACCGTGCCCTGGCCGACACCGATGGCGCGGGCCGCCTCCACGAATTCCATGCCGCGCAGCCGGATGACCTCGCCACGCACGTAGCGCCCGGTGCTGGTCCAGAAAGTCGCGATCATGGCGACGTGCATCGAGTAGGGGTAGTCGGCCAGGGCGAAGGCGACGGCCGCCACCAGCAGGTAGAACGGCATGGCGTCGATCACGCCCATGAGCCACAGCACGATCTCGTCAATCCAGGTGGCGGCGAAGAAGCCGCTCACCGCGCCGAGCAGGCCGCCGACTGTCACGACCATCACCGCCACCACGAGGCCCACCTCGAAGGCGGTGCCGGTGCTGTAGAGGCCGCGCTGGAAGATGTCCTGGCCGATGATGTTGGTGCCGAACCAGTGCTCGGCCGACACCGGGCCCCACTTCTCGCCGGTGATGTCCGCCCATTCCGTCGCCCACCAACCGAACCACACGCCCACGGCTGCCGCGAGATACACGGCGACGACCGCGAGCCCGGTCAGGCCGGCACGGTCCCGGGCGAACTTCTGCAACGCCTTGCTCCAGAGCGAGGCCCGGGCCCGCACTGGTGCCGGTACTTCGGATTCGGAAACCCGCGTGCCAGTCTCGGCATCCGGAGCAAGCTGCCCGGTTTCCGAATCCGAAGTACCGGCACCGTTTACGTTTATCACGCGAGCGATACCCGCGGGTCAACCGCCCGGTACAGGATGTCGCTGACCAGCAGCGTAATCACGAACAGCGCCGCGGTCAGGCCGACGACGGCTTTCAACACCGGCTGATCGCCGCTGACGATCGCCTCGTAGGTGACCTTGCCGATGCCCGGGATGCCGAAAGCCGTCTCGATGAGCAGCGCGCCGCCGATCACGATCGAGGGAATAGAGAACATGATGCGCGTGATGATGGGAATGGCGCAGTTCTTGAGGATGTTGCGATAGAGCAGCCGCGCGGGCGGCGTGCCAAAGGCACGCGCGGTGCGCACGTGGTCGCGGTTCATCTCCTCGGCGATGACCGCGCGGTAAAAGCGCGTGTTATAGCCGAGCGCGACGAACACGATCGCCATCGTCGGCACAGCGACGTAACGCAGGTAGTCCACCGGCCCGTGCACCGCCCAGCCGCGCACCGGAAACCAGTCGAGGCCGTAGCTGCTGCAGAACCAGATCTGGAAGGCGAAGATCACGATCAGGAAACTGATGCTCATGCCGATGACCGCCATCCCCATGATGAGCTTGTCCGGCCAGCGGCCGCGATGAAAGGCAGCCAGCAGCGCCAGCGTGATGCCGAGCAGATTGCCGAGCACGAAGCCGGGCAGCTCCAGCGCCAGCGAGATCGGGACGCTGCGCGCGAGCAGGCTCGTCACTTTCTCGCCGGTGGAATCGGAGTTGCCGAGATCCAGTGTAGCGAGTTGCGCCAGGTACTCAGCGTAGCGCACGAAGAATGGCCGGTCGTAGCCGAGTTCGTGGCGTATCTCGGCGATCTGTTGCGGAGTGGGGTTCTTGCCGAGCAGCTCGTAGGTCTTGTCCGGACCGAAATAGACCATCAGCGTGAAGCTGAGCAGCGTCACGCCGAGGAGCAGCGGTACCCCGGCCACGAGCTTGCGCAGCGCGTACTGGAGGATCTCCATCAGATCGCATCCTCGAGGTCGGGTGGGCGCGCGCTCTCGCCCGGTGGCAGCACATCGACGTACCTGAGGAAGAATCCGCCGACGATGTCGCGGTCCGGCAACGCCACCACGTTCTTGTGCCAGAGATAGATCCGGTTACGGGAGAGCCCCGTCATGCCGACGCAGTCCTCGATGAGTATCTCATTCATCCGACGGTAGAGCGCCGTGCGCTCTGGCGAGGGCAGCATGACGGCGGCCTCCTCGTAGAGCCGGTCGAATACGGGGTTGCGGTAGTTCGCATCATTGGAACCGGGCGAGCCATTCGGGCCGTAGAAGAGCTGCAAGGTATTCTCCGCATCCGGGTAGTCGAGGTTCCAGCCCTTCGCGACGATTGGCAGGCTGGCCTGCTTCCAGGCCCGGCTGAGGTCGCCGAAGGTCGCATAGCTCTTCAACACCACCTTCTCGGGCGGATAGCCGATCTCCTTCATCCAGGCGCGAAACTGCTCGAAGAACATGCGCTGGCGAACGCCCGCGGACTGCCCGTAGGTCAGCACCGGGAGGTTCTGCGCGGTCCAGCCGTTGTCCGCAAGCAGCTTGCGGGCGCCGGCGACGTCGCGCGTGACGCTGTCGCGCGAGAGCCCCGGATCGTACTCCGGGACCACCGGCACGATGATGCCCGGGAAAACGGTTGCAAGTCCGAAGTACCAGCTCTCGTTACGGGCCTGCCAGTCCCAGCCCTTGATGATCGCGCAGCGCAGCGCTTTGTTGCGCCGCTCGCGCTCCGGGTCAGGGTGATAGCCGAATTCCGGGAACGCGAAGTTGAAGACCTCGAAGACGAAGCCCGCTTCTGGCCCCGAGTAGGCCTGGTACCTTGCTGCATAGGATTTTCGCAGCCGCAACGGGCGGCGCGATTCCAGTACCTCCTCGGCCTTCTCCGCCGGCAGGCCGGAGAACTGAATCTCGTCGCCCTTGATGAATGAATTCCAGCGCGAGGTGTAGTCATTGGCGAAATCGATGACCAGCCGGTCGATGAACGGTGGTGAGCGGCCGTGGATGCGCTCGACCCCGGTGTAGCGCTGGGTGGCCGGATCGTAGCCCTCCTCCCAGATGTCGACCGGCTCCCTGCGGTAGCCGGTGTGCCGGTCCATGACGATGCGGGCCGTGTCGTAGGAAACCACCCGGAAGGGTCCGGAGCCGACCGGGTGGGTGCCGAATTCGCGCCCGTAAAAGTCCACCGCCTCGCGCGGCACGATTGCCGAGAAGCCCTGCGCGAGCGTGTCGAGCAGTTGCGGGTACGGCCGCGTGAGGCGAATCCGCAGGGTGTGCGAATCGAGCGCGCGCAGGCCCGCCACCTCCCGGGCGTAATCCGAGCCCGCCTCCTTCCATTCGTCGAGCCCCACGATGCGGCCCTGCCAGAACCACGTGCCCTGCGGGCGGGTTTTCGGATCGAACTGGCGTTTCAGCGAGAAGACCACGTCCTCGGCAACGACCTCGCGGCCCTTACCGCCCGGGAATGCCGGGTCGTCCTGATAGACCACGCCACGCTTGAGGCGGATCGTGTAAGTGAGCAGGTCAGCGGAGATCACCGGCCAGTCATCGGCCAGGTTGGGCTTCAGCTGGTAGGGACGCGCGAGGTACTTGTAGGCATAGAGCGTGTCGTAGGCATTGAGTACCACGTGGCTCGCGTACAGGGTCGCGGCCTGGACCGGATCGAGGCTGGCCGGCGCCGCATCGAGCGAGTGACGGTAGGTCTTGAGCGCCCCGCCGCTCGCGGAGCCGGCGACCGGCGGCTGCGGCTGGCAGGCGGCCAGCACCAGGGTCGACACCACGAGGCCAAGCGGCACGCGGCCCGGTCTGCGCGGCCGGGATCGTGGGAACGGGTGCGGCATCGCGGGGCATTGTGCCAGAGACCTCTACCGGCCTTTGCTCCGCCATTCGTCGGCTGCTCGGACGTAGCGCCGCGCTGGTTCGCTCCGTCCGGCCGGTGATCCCGGGCCTCGGCCAGAACCGAGCAGCGCACCGCCTCGATTGCGGCAAGTTCGCCATTTTTTCTGGTAACTATATTGACAGTGTTCAATAAAAAACGTTTTTTGGCCGCGGTTAAGTCTATTTTTAGGATTTATTTCCCACTTTATATTTTTTCCGAGGTAACCCGGGCACTTTTCGGCCAGATCGCCCAGTAGCGGAACGTAGAGCCTCGATATCTAAACAAAAATTACGAAAAGTGGTTTTCAGCAGGCCGATTCGCCTTTTATTCGCGCTGAATGCATATCGAGTCCGTTCGCTGCTACGAATCGCTCGAACCGGCGAATCTCGGCGAATTCACGGCATCCGCACGCCGTCGGACGTATTCTTGGCCGATGATCGGGCTGCTGCAGCGGGTGTCTTCGGCCGGTGTGGCCGTCGCCGGCGAGACCGTCGGCACCATCGGGCAGGGCCTGCTCGTGCTAGTGGCGGTCGAGCGTGGCGACACCGCGACTCAGGCCCGGCGGTTGGCCGAACGGCTCTTGTCGTACCGGGTTTTCGAGGATGCGGATGGACGCATGAACCTCGACATCCGCGAGGCGCGCGGCGCCATGCTGCTGGTACCGCAGTTCACGCTGGCGGCCGATACGGGGAAGGGCAACCGCCCGCGTTTCACCTCGGCCGCCGAGCCGCAGGTCGGACGGAAGTTGTTCGAGCTGCTGGTGCGCGAGGTGGCCGCGCGCGATCTTAAGGTCGCTACCGGGCGTTTCGGTGCCCGCA
>CAZFWB010000032.1:0-25219 GCA_964522655.1 uncultured Chromatiaceae bacterium
GCCCTCGGCCTGCCAGTCCTGGTCGTAATTGTCGTTGGCGTCGAGGTTGGTCCAGCCCGTATACGAGGTCAGCACGCCTCCGTCCATGTCGAAGGTCGCGATCGAGCTGAGCCGGAACGTCTCCAGATCCGTGCCGTCGTAATCCTGGCCGGTTAACGGGTTCTCGCTGTGCTTGACCACGTGACCCTTGCCCTCGCCCATCGTGGTCGGCAGGCAAAGTCCGGGGCCCTTCTGATCGGACTGCAGCCGCTCCGGGCAGTACTGATTGAAGTCGATGAGGCCGGTGCTGTCACCTCCGCCGTTGGCGCCAAGGGCGTTGAACGGGACGAGTCCGTTGGCTGTATTTCGAGCGTTCGTCAGCAGCGCTTCAGGGTATTCGAACAGGCGCGCGCCCGGGGTATCCTGCCAGCCGCCGCCGATGCGGACATTCGCCAGCGGGTCGTAGTCTTCCTGGCTGTACTCTGCACGCAGCTTGATCTTGGTGACGTCGTTCGGGCGGATCACCGTCGTGAGCGCAGTGCCGGAGCCGCTGCTGCCACCAACGTCGTCTCCCGACATTGCGTTCACGTAATGGCCGTCCTGGTTGTACCAGAAGCCGGTGACCCGCATGCCAATCGTGTCGCTGACCGGGCCGCCGAAGGCCGCGTCCACCTGCTGAAAGCCGTCGTCCGCGAAGTCCACCCGGGTGTTGCCCTCGAAGACGTCGCCGGGCTCCTTGGTGATGTAGTTGATCGCCCCGGCGAAGGCGGCGCGCCCGTAGAGCGCGCTCTGCGGCCCCTTGACGATCTCGATCCGTTCCACGTCGGTCAACAGGCGGCGGTTGGCCAACAGGCCGGAGCCGGCGACGATCAGGTTCTCGGTGGTGACGTCGATGTTGTCCACCAGGAAGGCAACATTGGAGCGGCCGCGGGTATTGGACAGGCCGCGGATGGTGACGCGGGTATCCGACGGACCGAAGCTGCGATCGAACTGCACGCTGGGGGATGCCTTCACCACGTCGGCGAGGTCGGCCACGCCCTGGCGCGCGATCTGGTCCGCGGTGATGGCGGTGACGGCGATCGGAACATCCTGCAGGCTTTCTTCCTTCTTACGGGTGGTGACCACGATCTCCGCGATCTGCGACGACGCTGCGACCGGCCACGCGCCGGCTGCAGCGGCGATCAGCATCGCCAAGCCCTGCCATCTGGACATATCGATTCCCCTGCTAGATTGTTCGGCGCCGCCCTGCGCCACCGCATCCGATCCCCTCGGCTGCGGCTGATCCGGTAACGACTGAAGCGGCCGCTGTCGGGGGCGCAGTTTCCGGATCCGATCCTAGCGCGTAACGCGTCAGAGTCGATGACATCCGGAGGCCGCGCCCGCCAAGCGGCGATAGACTACCTCAAGCCGCCACGGATGTCCTGCCCGCCCGATGGTGAGTGGAGGTAGCGCTGTGGCAAGCCCGAAAACGATTCGCTATAGTCCCGCAACTGTTGGCCGCTCGGGCGACGCGCGGCCATTTTTCCCGGGGGGAATTTATGAGTCTGACTGCGAGGCGTTTCGCCGGACTACCGGGCGGACTGATCGTCAGCGCGTTGCTGCTGCCCGCCGCGGCGGTTGCCGACGGCGAACCGGTGCCGCGCTACACATACCTGGGCGCAGGCTACGAATGGGCCGATGCAAAGTGCGCCATCGAGCCCGAGACTGAGGGCGTGTCCGGCTACACGGCCGAAGGGTCGCTCGGCATTTTCGATTTCCTCCATCTCACCGGCGCTTACTTCGACGGCGAAACGGACGGCGAAAACCTCGACGTGACCTGTTACGAGCTCGGCGCGGGCCTCAGCTACCGCTTTGCCCAGGGCAGCGACATCATCCTGCGCGGCTACTGGGTGCGCCAGGAACTGGAGGACGTGGACGACGACGGCTTCGAGCCGGAACTGCTGGTCCGCCACATGCTCTCCGACCGCGCCGATATCCAGGTCGGGGTGGCGCACTACGACATCGATGACGAGACCAATACAGAGGTCCGCACCAGCATCGTCTACAACATCAGACCCTGGATCGCCGTACGCGCCGGCGGCGTGCTATTCGACGAAGACACCAGCTTCTTCGCCGGCATCCGCTTGAACCTGGGCGGCAACATTTTCTGAACGCGGGGAACAGCGACATGACGATTCACAGAGCTCTCCTGGCGACGGCCGCGGCCCTGGTTCCGGCGGCGGCGCTGGCCGACCTCGGCTGGTATGTGGGCGCCGGGGCCGGCGGCACGCGCCTCGAAGAGGACCTCAATGTCACATTCAGCGCTTCCGACTGTGATGCGGGCGGTTCCTCCTGCACCCTGCTGGCGAGCAAGCGGCTCGACAAATTCGAGGGCACCGACCTCGGCTTCCGCGTGTTCGGTGGCCTGCGCTTCGGGCGCTTTTTCGGCATCGAGGTCGGTTATGTCGACCTCGGTGAACCCGAGGACGAGGTGTCGCTCGAGGTGCCGCCCGGCGGCGTGGCGCCCGAAACCGACATCCAGCTCGTGCTCACGGATGACATCGACGGCTTCGAGGCGTTCGGTCTCGCTGCATTTCCGCTGAGCGACAAATGGGAAGTGTTCGGCAAGCTCGGCGTCATCGCCTGGGACAGTGACTTCACGTTCAAGAATGCGTTCTCGGAGGTCTTCCCGCCCACCCCGGGCGTCATTCCGACCGTCGAGCCGCAGAGCTCGACCGTCAGCGACGACGGCACCGATCTTGCCGGCGGCCTCGGCTTCAATTACCAGGCGACCGAGCACATGGTGCTGCGCGGTGAAGGGACCTGGTACGACATCGAGAACGTCGAGCAGCTGTGGATGCTCGGTTTCAGCGTGATCATCAGTTACTGATCACCAGTTACCGAACGGCCGCCGGGCGCTACGCCGCAGAACCCGCCCTCGCACCGCTGCAAGACGCGTCCGCACCCCGCCCTGGCGGCGGGTTTTGATTTATTCGGGACTGGCGCCTGAATCCCTCTGCCCCCCAACGTCGAAATCGAGGTTATGACCCGGAATATTCCGGCATCCGACCCGCGCGGCACGGTCATCGTCTGGTTCCGGCGCGACCTGCGGCTCGCTGATCAGCCCGCCTTGCGGGCGGCCGCCCGAAGCGGCATGCGGCTGGTCCCTGTCTTCGTCCTGCCGACCACCGGCCGCGCCATCGGTGGCGCTGGCCGCTGGTGGCTGCATGGCAGCCTCTCGGCACTGGCGGCAAGCCTCCGGCACAGGAACAGCCGCCTGGTGTTGCGCGCCGGCGACCCGGCGCGACTGCTCCCGCGAGTCGCGGAAGAGTGCGGCGCGACGCACCTTTTCTACAACCGCTGCTGGGAACCGGACGAGCGCCGCAGCGCCGAGCGCGTCACGCGCGCCGTGGCCGCGACATTGCAGGTCCGTGACTTCGAGGCGGACCTGCTGCACGAACCGGGTGCGGTGCTCTCGGCCGGCGGCGAGCCCTACAAAGTATTCACGCCATTCTGGCGCGCCTGCCTGCGACGGGACGAACCGCCAGCCCCCCGGCCGGCACCGAAAGGCTGGAGGAGCCCGCGACGCTGGCCGGAAAGCGACGATCTCGATGACTGGCATCTGCAGCCTTCGGCGCCGGACTGGGCCGCCGGGTTGCGCAAGCGCTGGCGGCCCGGCGAAACGGGCGCGTCGATCCGCCTCGAGGCGTTGCTCGATGCGCAACTCGCCGGCTATCCGCGTCGCCGCGATCGCCCAGATCTCGATGGCACGTCGGGACTTTCCGCTCACCTGCACTTCGGCGAAATCGGGCCGCGGCAACTCTGGCACGCGATGCGCGCACGCGCCGCCGGCGACAGCCGCCTGGGCGCAGGCGCGGATGCCTTCCTGCGCCAGCTCGGCTGGCGCGAATTCTCGGCGCAGCTGCTGCACTACGCGCCCGACCTGCACCGCGCGCCGTTCCGGGCCGAATTCCGCCGCCTGCGCTGGCGGTCCGCGCCGGCGCAACTGGGCCGCTGGCAGCGGGGCGAGACCGGTTACCCGCTGGTCGACGCCGGCATGCGTGAGTTGTGGAGCACCGGCTGGATGCACAACCGGGTGCGCATGATCGCGGCCTCCTTCCTTGTCAAGCATCTCCTGATCGACTGGCGGGCAGGCGAGCGCTGGTTCTGGGACACGCTGGTGGATGCCGATCTCGCCAACAACGCCGCGAACTGGCAATGGGTCGCAGGTTGTGGCGCCGATGCAGCGCCGTACTTCCGCATTTTCAATCCGGTCCTGCAGGGCAGGAAGTTCGACCCACAGGGCGACTACGTCAGGCGCTGGTTGCCCGAGCTGGCCCGCCTGCCGGACCGGTACATCCACGCGCCGTGGCAGGCCGGCGCAGCCGCCCGGCGGGCCGCTGGCGTAACGCTCGGCAAGAACTATCCGGCGCCGATGGTGGCGCACGACGCCGCGCGCCAACGCGCGCTCGCCGCTTTCCGGCGCCTCCGGAGCACAGGCTCACGGTAACTTCGGGCGAGCCTGACTCGCAGGTCGTGAAAGCAGTCCACGGACGGAGTAATCGCCCGCTTCGCGAGCTCGGCTTCACGGCCGGGTGCAGGGGAAAACGCAGTCTAGACGTTGACGGCCGCGGCCAGTTCCGGCACCACGGGTGGCGGCAATGCGACGCGGTTGTCGACGTTGAACTGGTAGTCGCGAAACACGTGCTCGGCGGTCAATACCTGGTAGCGGCCGTCGGGCAGGCGGTGAGTGGTGTCCTTCAACCGGTACACGTAGTGCCCGCAGGTGTAGCAGTTGAACTTGCTGAAGTGATAACAGAGACAAACCTTGCCCTGCACCGGCAGCTTGTTGCCCTTCTCGTCCAGCCCGGTCGCCTCGTAGGCATCGAGATAGGCGCAGGTACCCTCCCGGCTCAGCAGGTAACCGAAAGCCTCGCACTGCGGCTTGATGTTGGAGCTGAAGCAGGGGCTGTAGGAAAGCAACCGGATCGGGTAACCGGTCGGCGACACACCGGAGACCACCAGGTCGGATTCTTCGGCGCGGAAATAGTCCTGCTTGATGCGCGCCGGCAGGCCGCATTCCTCGGTGATCGTGAACCGCGTCGCCACCTGCACGGCGCTGGCGCCCATGCGCAGGTATGACACCGCGTCGGTGCCGGTGAAGATGCCGCCAGCCGGGATGACCGGGATGGCCAGGTTCTCCTCGCGCAGGAACGCCAGCACCTCTGCGACGATGTCGCGAAGGTTGTAGTCGCGCCAGTCGTCGCCGAAGCCGAGATGCCCGCCCGCCAGCGGCCCTTCGACTATCACGTAGTCGGGCAGCCGCTGCAGCCGCGTGGCGCTCTTCAGGAAGATCTTCAGGGCACGCACGCTCGAGACGATCGGCCCGATCTTCACGTCGCGAAACCGCGGGTGATCCTCGATCAGCTTGAGGCTGCCGATGTGTAATCCCGCCGAAAGCGTGATGCCGTCTATGCCGCCGTCCATCGCTCCGACCAGCCGCGTCCGCAACGTGTCTCCCGGGGCGCCCATGGTGAGCTTTTCCATCACGTTGATGAACACGGCGCCCGGGCCCTGCTTGCGCTCCATCGTGTGGCGGACGTGATTGAGCTGCGCCTGGTAGAGGTGTTCGAGGTCGAACTTGACGGTGGTCTTGTCGAAGCCATCGCGGGTCTCGCGGTGTTTGGCCGACTTCGCCTTCGTGAAATGGGTGTCGTACTTGCGGTCCGAGACGTGCTGGACCATGGCGTCGGAGATGTGCCCGACGCCGCCGAGGCGCGAAGCCGCCAGCGCCAGCTCGGTCGTGGAGATGTCCACCCCCATGCCGCCGATGACTATCGGGACGAGCTCATATTCGCCGAGACGGAAACGGTAGTTGTCGACCTGGTCCGAGGACAGGGGCAGGGATTGCATCGTCACCAACTGCAACGCACTGAGAATTAGGCGATATTAAAGGAGTAGCCGGCGGTCGAACAGACCGAAATTACCACCCGCCTCTACTTGCGCGCACGTGATTGCCCAATGGGACTGTGGTTGTCAAACAACGTGCAGGCGCCATACATCGTGCGGCACGATGCCAGGACGCAACATAACGGACGGCAGCGCGGCCGGAAGCGGCGCCTTGCGGAGGAATCCGCTGCAGAATGCGATCGCGTGAAAAGGCCCCGGGAGCAACGCACATGCAAGGACTCATGATGGACGTCCCGTTGAGCATCACATCGGTGATGCGGCACGCGGAGCGCAATCATGGCGAACGCGAGGTGGTCTCCCTCACGGCGGATGGCGGTTTACATCGCTATACATACGTTGACGCCTTTCGCCGCGTCCGCCGCCTCGCCAATGCGCTGTCGCGGCTCGACCTGGCCCCCGGGGATCGGGTCGCGACCGATGGCTGGAGAGCACGCCCTTCGGATCGCCGGTCGTTCCGGAGCGGTGCGCAGCCGTCGCTCACTGCGTCGCTGACGCTGACGCCGTTGTCCTGACCAGTCGGCCGCACACGCTGGTCGTGGAGTAGCGCTGGATTTCGATGTCAGGCGCCCAGAACCGGGCAGGCAGCCCGGCCTTGAGTTTCAACCGCCGCAGGAACTCGCCCGGATCGGGCAGCATCTCCCAGACCTTCGGCAGAAAGGTCGCCCGCCGCCCGCGCCACGACAGGACCAGGCCGTCGACGCCGGGCACGAGCAGCCGGCGCAGCTCCTCCTCGGAGCCCGCCGCCACCGGCGCGAGCGGCCCCAGCACCGCAACCTCGATTTCGAGCTCGTCCAACTCCGCCCGGGTAACCGCGGGAAAGCGCGGGTCGTCGAAGGCGCTGGCCCAGGCGTTGTGCCAGACGTCTTCAGCCAGCGGCCGACTCGGCGCGAGCATGCCGCGGCAGCCGCGCAGCCCCTCGCGTGGCGAGCTCAGCGTCACGAAGCAGGCGCGCAGCTCGAGCAGCGGCGCCGGGCAGCCGGCGAGGTCGGGCCGGCCCGGACCCGGGGCATCGAGACCAGCGCGGATGGAGAGCGCCGCCAGCTCGATGAGAGTATCAGTCGTTGGGACCGAGTTGCTCATAGAAGGCATATGCGCCGTAACCCACGACGCGCGAGTAATCACCCGTAACGTCGCCTGAGGTGCAGCGAGCGAGCTCGCGTGGCGCAAGCCGCCGCCGCGCCGCTGCCAGCAGGAACCCGTTCAGGCCGACGAAGCCGCAGGCATCCTCGCTCGCGAGACGCCCCTCCAGCGCCAGTATCCGTGCGCTCGTCGCCGCGTCGAGTCTCTTCGCCGTCGCGTCGTCGTGGTAATGGCTGAGATCGGTGCTGATCACCAGCATCGTTTCGGGGCCGCCCCAGACCCGCTCCAGGACCGCGGCCACCAGTTCGGGCGCGGCCTGCCCGGCCAGCAGCGGCACAACGGCGAACTCTTCCAGCACCGTCTGCAGAAATGGCAACTGCACTTCCAGGCTGTGTTCGAAGTCGTGCGCCCGGTCTGACACCAGCGCTGCCTCGTCGCCGACCAGCGCCATCCGCCCCGCAGGATCGACGCCCACTCGCCCGAGCGGCGTGGCGAAAGCGTCTGCCGCGGGCAGGGCGAGGCCACGAAAAGCCAGCCGGTGACTCGGTCCCAGCAGCACCACGCGCCGGATCCGTGCCGCGGCCGGCCCGAGCAGCGCATAGGCGGCGCCGGCCACCGCTCCGGAGTACATGTAGCCGGCATGCGGCACCACGAGTGCCTTGGGCCGCCCGGTGTCGGCCGTCGGCAGCGACAGGTGTTTCGCCACGTCACGCCGCAGTTCGTTCGCATCCTGCGGGTAGAACCGGCCGGCCACCGCGGCCTGCCGCACGTTCGACGCTACGCTGCGTTCCGGCATCGTCTGTTCCCTGACCTGTTCCCAATATGCGCCCGGCGGGCGCGACTTAAAAGGTTCCCCGCCAATTGGCGGGGACGCGACCACCACTTCCCGAGCGCAATGCCGCTCGACACGCCGGACGGAGGGACAGCGCGCCGCTCCGCTGGCCAGGACTGCGCGTTCAGGCCGTCGGCTACGACCCTGCGATGCGCGTCCCTGCAGACCGGCGGAGAACCCGTTGAAAGGGCGTGCGAGGTTCCCGCCGCGCGATGCCTTGCATTGGCGCGGTGCCGGCCTCATGTTCGGCGCATGCCGACGGCATCATCATCGGTGGTCGAGACCCGGTACTGGCACGCGCTCGACAACGGGCGGGTGCAGTGCGACCTGTGTCCGCGGGAGTGTCGCATGCACGAGGGCCAGCGGGGTCTTTGCTTCGTGCGCGGCTGCGAGGACGGTCGGGTGAAGCTCTTCACCTACGGGCGCTCCAGCGGCTTCTGCGTCGACCCGATCGAGAAGAAACCGCTGAACCACTTCCTGCCCGGCAGCAGTGTGCTGTCCTTCGGCACCGCAGGCTGCAATCTCGCCTGCAAGTTCTGCCAGAACTGGGATATGAGCAAGTCACGGGAAATGGACACGCTGGCCGATGCCGCGAGCCCCGAACAGCTCGCCCGCACGGCGCGCGAACTCGGCTGTGCCAGCGTCGCGTTCACCTACAACGACCCGGTGATATTCCACGAGTACGCCATCGACGTGGCCCGCGCCTGTCGCGAGCGCGGCGTCAGGACGGTCGCCGTTACGGCCGGTTACATCTCCCCCGAGCCGCGCGCGGAATTCTTCGGTCACATGGACGCGGCGAACATCGACCTGAAGTCGTTCTCGGACGACTTCTACTACCGCGTCTGTGGCGCGCGCCTGCAGCCGGTGCTCGACACCCTGCGCTACGTGCGCCACCAGACGGATACCTGGCTGGAGATCACCACGCTCCTGATCCCGGGCGAGAACGACTCCGACGAGGAGCTGCAGGCCCTCACGGGCTGGATCGCGGCCGAGCTCGGCCCGGATGTGCCGCTGCACTTCTCGGCGTTTCATCCCGACTGGAAGATGACCGACCGGCCGCGCACGCCGGCGGCCACGCTATCGCGCGCCCGGCGCATCGCGAAGGCGAACGGGCTGCGCCACGTCTATACGGGCAACGTGCACGATTCAGACGGCGGCAGCAGTTACTGTGCCGGCTGCGGGGAACTCGTCAGCGAACGGGACTGGTACCGGATCGGACGTTATCACCTGGATGACGATGGCCGCTGCCGGAACTGCGCGACCGCTCTTCCGGGTGTCTTCGATGGGCCCGCTGGCCGCTGGGGCGCCCGGCGGCTACCGGTGCGGCTCGCGGCCCTTGAACGCGCCCTGTAGAAAATGGGGACATTCCTGATTTTCGGGAACAGGGACATAAGTCATTGTCCACACCCGCGGACGAAAATCAGGAATGTCCCCATTTCCGCCGCAAAAAAAGATGCCGGCCAGAGGCCGGCATCTTCCAGCAAACGTTCGCGACCGTTTAGAACAGGTCGTCGAACTGGTAGCGCAGGTCGATCGTGGCGGAGTCGCCGCCAACGAGTGAGTCATTCGTGATGACCGTCACGCCTGCGGAAAAATTATCGTTGAACAGATAACGACCACCGAGCTCGATCGAGATATCGGAGAAGTCCTCGTCACTTCCGCCAAAATCTTCCTCTCCTTCGTCCCACCACGCCATCGCGTTCATTTCGACATTGCTGGCGATCATGTGGCGCAGACCAACCCCGACTCCAAACCCGTCCACGTCGTCGTCACCGCCGGTGTCGTCGTAGCTGTAGTCGAAGTACCTCAGCGCGACGACTGCATCCGTGTTTGCGCCGACGCTGGGATTGGCGCCGAGCACGATCTCAAAGCCGTCGAATTCAATGTCCCCTCCTGTGTCACCAATGTCTCCGTCGGTGTACTTCACCTGTCCGTGAAAGTTTTCCGCGAAGCCCAGGCTGCCCTTGACGCTGAAAGCGTCGGTGGCGTCATCGCCCGAATCGGCGCGGACATAGCCGATTTGCCCATACGTCCACGCCGGGTTCTCGGCGAGCGTTACCCCCGGGATGGCCACCGCAGCGGTGACCAACAAGGCCTTGCTGATCGTTCTCATGCGTAACTCCTTTGCGCGCAAAGACAACAAGTTCAGAGAGATACCAGTGAGAGTTGCCAAGGCACATATCCCCTGACCCCAATAACCCTCACGGCGACATAATGTTACACAACTTTTGACAAAATGTGTGCAACAGCAACAGGAAAAGGCCCGCTTATAGCCATTTGTTGTGAACCCACAACAAACCCGAAACCGTAGTCAGGACAGGGAATTGCCCGGATGGCGACGCAAAATTGGTGGGCCGTGCAGGAGTCGAACCTGCGACCAACTGGTTAAAAGCCAGCTGCTCTACCGGCTGAGCTAACGGCCCGGCAGGAGGATGAATCGCGACAGACGCCAACCGGTCGCGACTGAATTCCACACTGCAGGAGGCATTTCAGTGCCGACCCGCGTGTGACGGGGCTGAAGCCCCTCCTACAGGGTGACTGTCCGGCGCGGCGCGCATGATAGCCGATCGGCGCCGGCCCATCTAACCGGCGCCGGTCAGCCGCCCCGATAGCGGGTCGGGTCGGGCACTCCGGCAGCGGCGAAGCCCGCGCGGCGAAGCCGACAGGCGTCGCAGGCACCGCAGGCCGCGCCGTCGTCATCGGCCTGGTAACAGGACACCGTCACCGAAAAATCGACGCCGAGTGCGCGGCCCTCGCGGATGATCTGCGCCTTGCTGAGCGAGATGAGCGGCGTGCGCAACGTGACGGGCCGGCCCTCCACGCCGCGCCGCGTGGCCAGGTTCGCCATCGCCTGCCAGGCGGCCACGTACTCCGGCCGGCAGTCGGGATAGCCGGAATAGTCCACCGCGTTGAGCCCGGCATAGAGGAAATCCGCATCGAGCACCTCGGCCCACGCGAGCGCCAGCGACAGGAACACGGTGTTGCGCGCCGGCACGTAGGTCACCGGGATGCCAGCGGCCGGCTGCTCCGGCACCGGGATCGCGCGATCGGTCAGGGCGGAGCCGCCGATCGCCCCGAGGCCGATGGTCAGCACCCGATGTTCGCGCGCCCCGGAGGCGGAGGCGATGCGCGCCGCAGCGTCGAGTTCCGCGCGATGGCGCTGCCCGTAGTCGATGCTCAGCGTGTAACAGGCCAGCCCGTCGCGCCACGCGGCGATGGCGAGACAGGTGGCCGAGTCCATGCCACCGGAGAGCAGGACGACCGCGCGCGTCACCATGACCCGGCTGCCCGCCCGCTCGCGCGGCTCGCTCGTCGCCGGGTCAGGTCAGTGGCCACGCTCCTCGCCCCACAGATACTTGTGCAGCTGCACCTGGAAGCAGACGGCCAGGCGATCGGCGAGGATCCACTCGGCGAGCACGCGCGGCTCGAGCCGGCCCCAGGCCGGCGAAAACAGCACGGCGCAGCGCTCGCCGAGGCGCTCGCGCACCAGGAACGCCTTTGCCCAGTCATAGTCGGCCCGGTCGCCGATCACGAACTTGAGCTGGTCGGTCGGTTTCAGCAGTTCCAGGTTTGCGAGGCGATTGCGCGCCGACTCTCCCGAGGAGGGCGTCTTGACGTCCATGACCACCACCACCCGCGGGTCGAGCCCGCCGATGTCGAGCGCGCCGCTGGTTTCCAGGGAGACCTCGTACCCGGCGTCGCAGAGAGCGGCGAGCAACGGGCGGCAACCGGGCTGCGCCAGCGGCTCGCCGCCGGTCACGCACACGTGTCGGGTGGCATAGGCGGCCACCTCGTGCAGGACCGAGGCAGGATCCCTCAGCTGTCCGCCGCTGAATGCGTACTCGGTATCGCAATAGTGACAGCGCAGGGGACAACCGGTCAGGCGCACGAACACGGTCGGCTGGCCCACCGTGCTCGCTTCGCCCTGGATCGAGTGGAAGATCTCGGTCACCCGCAGCTGCAGAGCGCGGGTTGCGTGCTTCTCGGGTTCGTCGTTCATTCGGCGAGACCGCCGGCGCCGGCACGACGTCTGATCAATGCCCCTCGCTCGCCATCGCCTCGAGCCGTTGGCCGGCCAGGCGGGCAGCGGTGGTTTCCTGGTAATCCTGCACCACCGAGGACAACGCTTTGCGGGCGGCCTCGTAGCGCTTCAGCTCGTAGTTGCAATAACCGATCTTGAGCAGCGCGTCGGGGATCTTGCGCGATTGAGGATACCTGGTCACCACCGTATCGAACTCGGCCAGCGCCTCCTTGTACTTCTGCCGCACGTAGTAGCTTTCCGCCAGCCAGTACTGCGCGTTGTCCGAGAGGTTGCTGTCCGGGAACGCCGCCAGGAACTGGCGGAACGCGAGCGAGGCCTGGTCGTAGCGGCCCTGCTTCAGAAGCTCGAATGCCGCCTGGTAGTTGGCGCGCGCGCCGCCGCCCGGAACCGGCAGCTCGCCCGGGCTGAGCGAGCCGCCCTCGAGCACCGGCTTGTCGGCATTGGCCCGGGCGATTGCGGAGGCGCGCTGCTCGATCGCCTGCAGCCGCTGGTCCACGTCGAGATACAACTGGCGCTGGCGCTCCCCGCCCTGGTCCACCGCGTTTCGCAGCGTCTCGACCTCGTTGCGCAAGGCCTGATTGTCCTTGCGCAGGGTCTCAAGTTCCGACATCAGGTTCATCAGTCCCTGGTTATCGACCACGCGCTCCACGCGGGCGAGCCGGTTGTCGAGCTCTACCTGTTTCAGGTAGACCGGGTCCTCCTCCGGTGGCACCAGCGTGCAGGCGGCGGCCACCAGCGGCAACAGGACGGTGATTGCGGAACGAAGGCGCATCGGAGTGCGGCGAATTCGTTACTGCGAGTAGACGATTTCCACGCGGCGATTGAGCGACCAGGATTCCTCGTCGCTGCCGGTTGCCGCGGGGCGCTCTTCGCCATAGCTGACGGTCGCAAGCTGGCTCGCCCCGGCGCCCTGCAACAGCAGCGCCTGGAGCACCGCCTGCGCGCGCCGCTCCCCGAGGCCGATGTTGTACTCACGGCTGCCGCGCTCATCCGCATGGCCCTCGAGGCGCACCCGGGCCGCCGGGTTCGCCGCCAGATACCGGCCATGATCGGCCACGAGCTGGCGATATTCCGGCTTGACCTCGTCGCGGTCGTAGTCGAAATACACCGTGCGGTTCTTCATCGAGGCGCGTGGCCCTGCGGCTGCCGAGTCGTCGAATGCAGCGCCAGCGGCCAGGCCACCCTCGCCGACTCCGCCGGGCTGTGCGCCGCCGGGCTCGCCCGCATAGGTCCCGTAGCCAAGGTCTTCCTGTTCCTTGGTCGCCTTGCCGGCACAGCCGGCCAGCACCGCTACCACCAGGACCAGGATGATGTTTCTCAGGTTCATGCGTCAGAACTCCTCGAAAAGGTTCTCGTGACCGGAAATCGCAAATCGAAAATCAGTTCGTCCTGAACGGCGACCACGCGGGCTCCCGCACGTCGCCCACGGCGGCCGGAATTCGCTGCCGCACCCGCCCATCGGCCGACACTGTCGCCAGCACCCCGCGCCCGCCCTCGCGCGTGGCGTAGATGAGCGTCTCTCCGTTCGGCGCGAAGCTCGGTGACTCGTCGAGCCGCCCGTCGGTCAGTACCTGGGTGAATCCGCGCTCAAGATCGATGAGCGCAATTCTATAGTTCCCCCGGTCGTTGGTCACCACGGCCAGCCGCTTGCCGTCGGGCGAGACGCGGGGCCGGGCGTTATAGGCGCCCTCGAAGCTCACCCGCTGGGCCGACCCGCCGCCGGCCGGCACCCGGTAGATCTGCGGCGCGCCGGCGCGATCCGACGTGAAGTAAATGCTCCGCCCGTCCGGCGCCCATGTGGCCTCGGTCTCGATCGAGCGCTGCTCGGTGAGCCGCGTCAGCACCTGCCCGGCCAGGTCGAGCGCGTAGACGTCGAGGTTGCCCTCGCCGCGCGAGAGCGTGATCGCGAGCTTTCTGCCATCCGGTGACCAGGCGGGCGCGCCGTTCACCCCGGCCCGGGAGGAGACCTTTTGGCGCGCGCCGGAACGCAGCGTCTGCACGTAAATCTCCGCCATCTTGTTCTCGAAGGACACGTAGGCGAGCTTGCGCCCGTCGGGAGACCAGGCCGGCGACATGATCGGCTCGCCGGATTCCACCATGACCTGCTCATTGGCGCCATCGGCATCGGCGACGATGAGGCGATACCGATCCGCTCGTCCGCCGCGTTCGCTGACCGCCACGTATGCGATGCGGGTGGTGAACACGCCCGCGACCCCGGTCAGCTTCTCGTAGATCATGTCAGCCACGCGATGGCTGGCGAGACGCAGCCCCGTGCGGCTCGAGGGCAGCCGGTAGCCGAGCAGCTGCGTGCCGCGCAGGACGTCGAGCAACTGGAACTGGATCGCGAATTCCTCCGCGCCGGTCTGCAGCAGCTGGCCCACCACGACCGCTTCGACGCCGACCATCTTCCAGTCCGCCAGGTCCACCTCGGCGGCCATGGTGGGACGCTGCGGCATGTCGGCCTCTGGCAGCGGCGCGAAGCGCCCGGTGCTGGCGAGATCGCGCGCGACGAGGCTCGCCACGTCGAACGCAGCCGGACCGCCGCCCTGCCAGCCGAAGGGCACGATCGCCACCGGCAGCGGCCGTTCCGCGCCGCGGCTGATCTCGATGCGCAGCTCCGCGCGCGCCGCTGAGGCGATGGCGAGCATCAAAAGGACGCCCGGCAGGAAAAATGCACATCGACGCATTCCGATTCCCCGTTTCCGCAAGCGAGGGCCGCTATTGTTCCGGATCATCACCATTGTGCAAGCACGCCGCTCCGGCCATCCTGCCACGCCAGGTCTCGCCCGCCGCTCAGTCACGCGGACGAAACACGAAGCGCAGGCTGCGGTCGAACAAGGCCGGGTTCGGCGGCGGCGGCAGCGGCGAGGAGCGCAGCACGGCCGCCTCGATGGAGCGGACCACCGCCGCATCGCCATTGCACTCGATCACCCGCACCTCGACCACCTCGCCCCCCGGGATCTGCCTCACCAGCACTACGCAATTCAGCCCCTGCCGGGCGCTGGCCGGGCGGATCCAGTTGCGCTCGACCTTCTGCCGGATGATCTCCGCGTACTGGTCCAGTAGCCCAGAATCCTCGGCCGCGAGCAATTCCTCCTCCGCCGCCAGCTGTCGCGCCAGCTCGGCCTCACGCTGCTTCTGCAGGCGCTGCGCTTCGGCCTTGCGGGCCGCCTCTGCCGCCGCCTGCTTCCGCTGCTCGGCCTGCCTGCGCTCCTCGGCGAGCCGGGCCTGCCGGGCCCGCTCGGCTTCCTGCTTGCGGCGTTGTGCCTCGGCGGCTTCTCGCCGCGTGGCCTCGGCCTGCTCGCGTTGCCGGCGCTGTTCCTGCGCCTGGCGTTGCCGTTCGCGCTCGGCCTGCGCCTGCCGCTCCTGCTCGAGACGCCGTTGCTGCGCCAGTTGTTCCTGCCTGAGACGCTCGGCCGCCTCCGCCGCCTGCCTCTGCTGACGCTCCTTTTCGAGTTCCCGGCGGTGGATGGCCGCCTGGTCCACCACCGTGGCCTCGATCGCCAGCCGTTGCGGCTGCGGCTGGCGCAGCGGCATCAGGTTGAGGTTCAGCGCCAGCAGGGCGAGCAGCACCAGGTGCAGCAGCACCGAGAACACCAGCACCGCGGAGTGCTCGCGGATGAACTCGTTCTGCAGCGGCAACGCACGGGCCATCGAACGGTGGCCGTCCTCAGCTGACGCCTCGCCCCGGCGCCCGCCGGCGGCTGTCCGGCGGATCGGTGAGAAAGCCGATCTTCTCCGCGCCCGCCTCCTGCAGCAGGACCATCGCCTCCACGACGCGGCCGTAGGCGACCTTCTGGTCGGCCTTGACCAAAACCGGCGTGGCGGGCTTGCGACTCAGAACTGCCGAGGCGAGGCTGACGACGCGCTCCGCGTCGATCGGTGCGTCTTCGTCATCGCCGATGTTGAGGAAGAACCGCCCGGCGGCATCCACCGACAGGACCAGGGGCTCATCCTCCTTGCCGGCGTCGAGCGGCTCGGCGGCCGCTTTCGGCAGCTCCACCTCGATGCCCTGCGTAAGCAGCGGCGCGGTGACCATGAATATGATCAGCAACACCAGCATCACGTCGATGTAGGGAACGACGTTGATCTCGCCCATCAGGCGACGCTTGCGGCTCGTTCGCATGGCTCTCTAGCGCTCCTCGCGGTTTTCCTTGGCCCGCGCGTGCGCGTGCCGCTGCAGGATCGCCGAGAACTCCTCGGTGAAGGCGTCGAAGCGCACCTCCAGGCGCGTGACCTTGTCGGCGTAGCGGTTGTAGGCGATGACCGCGGGGATCGCCGCGAACAGGCCCATGGCGGTTGCGATCAGCGCCTCGGATATGCCCGGCGCCACCATCGCGAGCGTCGCCGACTGCACGTTGCCGATCGCCTGGAAGGAATTCATGATGCCCCACACCGTGCCGAACAGGCCCACGTAGGGGCTGGTCGAGCCGATGGTGGCGAGTGTCGCGAGACTCTGTTCCAGCCGGTCCGTCTCGCGCAGCTGCGCGACGCGCATGGCGCGGTGACAGCCCTGCAGGACCTGCTCGGCGCCGAGGCCCGGCTGCTGCGTGAGACGGCGAAACTCGCGAAAACCGGCCTCGAACAGCCCCGCCATGTCGGTAGGCGTCGAGCCGTCCCGGGTTACCTCGCGGTAGATCGAAGTCAGGTCACCGCCCGACCAGAAGGTCGTCTCGAAGGCATCGGATCCCTCCACCGCCTCGCGCAGCACGCGCCGCTTGCGCAGGATGATCGCCCACGAGGTCACCGAAGCGACCGCCAGCAGCAGCATCACGAGCTGCACGACGAAGCTCGCGCCCAGCACCAGATCGATAAAAGAATGGTTTGCCGTCATCCGTTTTCACCCGCCAGCCTTCCTGGCCCCGTCCGTTATCTCCCTCGCCGCCGCCCGATGTTGCCGGCCCAGCGGCCGCCGAGCGGCGGCACACGGCACTGCGCCGCCGGCCCGGAGGTCGCCTACGGCGCGCCCCGCTCTCCGGCCTGCCCTGCCGCGTCGCCCTCGAACAGCGACAGCGAGGATTCCCGCGCGCTGCGTGGCACGGGCAGCCCGAAGTGCTGATAGGCCCGCGCGGTCGCCATGCGGCCGCGGGGCGTGCGCATGAGAAAGCCGCGCTGGATCAGGAACGGCTCGATCACGTCCTCGATCGTGCCGCGCTCCTCGCTCACGGCCGCGGCCAGCGACTCGATGCCCACCGGCCCGCCGCCAAAGTTCTCGATGATGGTCAGCAGCAGCCGTCGGTCCATGACGTCGAAGCCGCTCGGGTCCACATCGAGCATTTCCATCGCCGCGCGCGCGGTTGCCTCGTCGACCCGGCCGGCGCCCTTGACCTCGGCATAGTCCCGCGCCCGGCGCAGCAGGCGATTCGCGATCCGCGGCGTGCCCCGGGCCCGGGTCGCAATCAGTCGGGCGCCGCCCTCGTCGATCGCGACTTTGAGGATCCGCGCGGAACGGCGCGCAATCTCCAGCAGCTCCTCGTCGGTATAGAACTCGAGACGCTGCACGATGCCGAAGCGGTCGCGCAGCGGTGAGGTGAGGAGCCCCGCGCGCGTGGTCGCGCCCACCAGCGTGAACGGCGGCAGGTCGAGCTTGATGGAACGCGCAGCCGGCCCCTCGCCGATCATGATGTCGAGCTGGAAGTCTTCCATGGCGGGATACAACACTTCCTCGACCACCGGGCTGAGCCGGTGAATCTCGTCGACGAAAAGCACATCGCGCGGCTCGAGGTTGGTCAGCAAGGCCGCGAGGTCGCCGGGGCGCTCGAGCACCGGGCCCGAGGTATGGCGCAGGTTGACGCCGAGCTCGTTGGCGACGATGTGCGCCAGCGTCGTCTTGCCGAGGCCGGGCGGGCCGAAGATCAGCACGTGATCGAGCGCCTCGCCCCGCTGGCGCGCCGCTTGCACGAATATCTGCATCTGGCGCTTCACCGCCGCCTGGCCGATGTACTCCTCCAGGCTGCGCGGCCGGATGGCACGCTCCGAGGCCTCCTCCTCCGGGCGAACGGCGTTCGACACGAGGCGATCCGGCTCACTCATGGCCCGCGCCCGCGCTCATCCGTTGCGACCCTGCGGCGCCGCCGCCCTCAACGCGGCACGCAGCAGCTCCGCGGTATCGGAACTAGCCGGGCGCGCCTGCTCGAGCATGCGCCGCGCCTCGGCGGGCCTGTAGCCGAGCCCGACCAGCGCGTCGAGCACCTCGTTCTCCGGCGTCGTCGCCGCGACTTCGCCGGCCGCCGCCGGCGCGGCGGCCGCCACGATTCCCGAGGCTGCCATCTCCTCGACACGCTCGCGCAGGTCGACGACCAGCCGTTCGGCCGTGCGCCGCCCGACCCCGGGCAGCTTGACCAGCGTGGCGACATCGTTGGTCTGCACGCAGCGCACGAAACCCTCCACGCTGATACCCGAAAGCACGCCCAGCGCGATCCGCGCCCCCACGCCGCTGACCTTCAGCAGGTCGCGGAACAGGCGCCTTTCGGCCTCCGTGCCGAAGCCGAAGAGCAGGTGCTGGTCTTCGCGGATCACCAGGTGCGTGCGCAACTGCACCTCCTCGCCGAGCGCCGGCAGGCGCGCCCAGGTGGACATGGGCGCCTCGACCTCGTAACCGAGGCCGCCGACCTCGACCACCAGCTGCGGCGGATCCTTGTGCACCAGCCGGCCGCGCAGGAAACCGATCATGGGCGCACCGTGCGAGCGGCTGAGGCTGAGGCCGCGGCCAGCCGTGCCGCCAGCGGCCGGCTGTGGGCGTGGCAAAGGGCCACGGCGAGCGCGTCGGCCTCGTCGGGTGCGAGCGGGCCGGACAGCCGGAGCAATGCGCGCACCATGTGCTGGACCTGCGTCTTGTCCGCCCCACCCCGTCCGACCACCGCCTGCTTGACCGCGCGGGCGGCGTACTCGTGTACCGCCACGCCCGGCGCAAAGGTTGCGCAGATCGCGGCCGAGCGCGCCTGGCCGAGCTTGAGCGCGCTGTCGGCGTTGCGATGTACGAACACCCGCTCGATCGCGACCTCCTGTGGATCGTGCCTGTCGACCAGCTGCCTCACTCCGTTGAATATCGTTCTCAACCGCGGCGGCAACTCGGCGTCGCCGGTGTGAATGCAGCCGCTCGCCACGTAGCGTGACACCGCGCCGTTGCTCTCGATGCAGCCGAAGCCGGTGATGCGCGATCCCGGATCGATGCCGAGTATGCGAGTCCACTCCCCCATGTCAGATAAGGCCGGCCGCGCACGGGCACCGCTAGAGCCGCGCCACGACCTCCTCGGGAATGTCGGCGTTGGAACTCACGCTCTGCACGTCGTCCATGTCGTCGAGATCCTCCAGCAGGCGAACCATGCGCGCGGCCGCATCCACGTCGAGCCGGGCACTCACCGAGGAACGCAGCGTCACTTCGGCAAGCTGCGGCACCAATCCTGCGCTCGCGAGCGCCTCGCGCACCGTCTCGAAATCCGCCGGGTCGGTCAGCACGTCGATCGAACCATCGTCATTGGTCACGACATCCTCGGCCCCGGCGTCGAGCGCGGCGGCGAGCAGGGATTCTTCGGCGATGCCGGGCGGAAAGCTGAGCAGTCCGACCCGGTTGAACAGATATCCCACCGAGCCGTCGGCGCCGAGATTGCCTCCATGCCGGGCGAAGGCATGCCGGATTTCCGAGACGGTGCGGTTGCGATTGTCCGTCAGGCACGAGACGAGCACCGCCGCGCCGCCGGGGCCGTAGCCCTCGTAAGTGACCTCCTCGATCTGCGCGCCGTCGAGCTTGCCCGCGCCGCGCTGGATCGCCCGTTCGATCGTCTCCCGCGGCATGTTCTGGCCGCGGGCCTTGTCCACGGCGAGACGCAGCCGCGGATTGGCGCCCGGGTCGCCGCCACCGAGGCGCGCGGCCACCGTCAGCTCGCGGATCAGCTTGCTGAAGATCTTGCCGCGCTTTTTGTCCTGGGCGCCCTTGCGGTGCTGGATATTCGCCCACTTGCTGTGACCGGCCATTCGGTGCCCGCCCCGTGCGGGGCTGTCAATCAGTCAGGCTAAATCGCGCGAACAGGCAGGAGGCCCGCCAGCGGCGGGTCCCACGACAACAACCCGTGGGCATGATAGCGCGAATGAGTGCCAGAGGGCACGCAGGCAAGGCCAGCGGTGACGCTTCCCTGAATGGGGCAGCGTGCCCTGTTAACGATTGACCGCGTGCAGCGCCCGCTTGTCCGCCGCGAGCGCCGCTTCGTGGATCGCCTCGGCCAGCGTCGGGTGGGCATGGATGGTGCGTTGCAGGTCTTCGGCGCTGGCCTGGAACTCCATGGCGACCACCGCCTCGGCGATCAGTTCGCCGGCCATCGGACCGACGATATGCACGCCGAGAATCGCGTCGGTCCCGGCGTCGGCGAGCACCCGCACCAGGCCCGCCGCCTGGTCCATGGCCTTGGCACGCCCGCTCGCCGCGAAATTGAAGGCGCCGGCCTTGTAATCCACGCCCGCCGCGCGCAGTTCCTCCTCGGTGCGGCCGACCCAGGCGATCTCCGGCGCGGTGTAGATCACGGAGGGAATCACGCCATAGTTGACATGACCGTAGCGGCCGGCGATGAGGTCGGCCACCATCACGCCCTCCTCCGAGCCCTTGTGCGCCAGCATCGGGCCGCGCACCACGTCGCCGACCGCCCAGACGTTCGCCGCCGAGGTCCGGCACTGCTCGTCCACCTCGATGAAGCCGCGATCATCGGTTGCCACGCCCGCCAGCGGGTCGAGCAGACCCTCGGTGTAGGGACGCCGGCCGACCGCCACGATCACCTTGTCCACGACGAGCTCGTGCGAGCCCTGGCGGTCGTCGTAGCGCAGGCGCACGCCGGCATCGGCCGCCTCGCCGGAGCGGACCTTGGCGCCGAGGCGGATGTCGAGCCCCTGGCGGCGAAACTGCCGCTCGGCCTCCCGCGCGATCTGGGCATCGGCCATGAACAGGAAGCGGTCCACGGCCTCGAGGATGGTCACTTCCGCGCCGAGACGGCGCCACACGCTGCCGAGTTCGAGCCCGATCACACCGGCGCCAATGACCCCCAGGCGCTTCGGTACGCTGTCGAAAGAGAGCGCTGCCTGTGAGTCGACGATCCGTTGTCCGTCGAAGGGGATCGACGGGATCGCGGTGGGCGTCGAGCCACTGGCAAGCACGACGTTCTCGCTCTCCAGCAGGGCGGTCTCGCCTTCATGCGGCGTGAAACGGACCTTATTCCCGGGCAATAGCTGCCCGCGCCCGGCAAAAGCGGTCACGCCATTGGCCTTGAACAGCGCCTGGATGCCGCCGCAGAGCTGCGAGACGATGCCGTCCTTGCGCGACTGCATCGCGGCGAGATCGAGCCCGACCTCGCCGAGGCGAATGCCGTGATTGTTCAGTTCGTAGCGCGCGCGGTGATAGAGCTCGGAGGATTCGAGCAGGGCCTTCGAGGGAATGCAGCCGGCGTTGAGACAGGTGCCGCCGAGCGAGGGAGCGCCGTCGGGCCCGCGCCACGCGTCGATACAGGCGGTGGCGAGCCCGTTCTGCGCCGCGCGGATTGCGGCCACGTAGCCGGCCGGGCCGCCGCCGATCACGACGACGTCGAACTTGCTGATCATCTGCCTGACCCCGCTTCCCTACACCTGCAGGAGCAGCCGCGCCGGATCCTCCAGCGCCTCCTTGACGGCCACGAGAAATTGCACGGCCTCGCGCCCGTCGATGATACGGTGGTCGTAGGTCAGCGCGACATACATCATCGGCCGCGCGACGACTTCGCCGCCGATCACCACCGCCCGGTCCTGGATCTTGTGCATGCCGAGAATGGCGCTCTGGGGCGGATTGAGGATGGGCGTAGACAGCAGCGAGCCGAAGATGCCGCCGTTGGTGATGGTGAAGGTGCCCCCGGTGAGATCCTCCATGCCGATCGCGCCCTCGCGCGCCTTGCGGCCGTACTCGCCGATCGCCGCCTCGATCTGGCCGAACGACAGGCGGTCGGCGTCGCGCACCACCGGCACGATCAGCCCGCGCTCGGTCGACACGGCGATGCCGATGTCGTAGTAGTCGTGATAGATGATGTCGTTGCCCTCCACCGAGGCGTTGACGACCGGGAACCGCCGCAGCCCCTCGATGGACGCCTTGACGAAGAACGACATGAAGCCGAGCTTGATGCCGTGCTTTTTCGTGAAGGCATCGCGATAGCGTGCCCGCAGCGCAATCACCTCGGTCAGGTCGATCTCGTTGAAAGTGGTGAGCATCGCCGCGTTGTGCTGCGCCTCGACCATGCGCTGCGCGATGCGGGCCCGCAACCGGCTCATCGGCGCTCGCCGCTCCTCGCGTTCGCCGACCACCGCCGGCGGCGCGCGCCCGGCGGGCGCCGGCGCCTGCGACTGCGCGGCCTGCCGAGCGACCGCCGCGGGTGCCGCGGCCGCGGCGACATCGGCCTTCAGCACCCGGCCGCCCGGGCCGCTGCCGGCAACACTTGCCGGATCGACGCCGCTCTCCGCAGCGAGCCGGCGCGCCGCCGGCCCGGCCTTGACGGCCGCAGCGCCTGCTTTGCGGGCCGGCGCGGCGGGCGTGACCTTCGCCGCGTCCGCCTGCTGCGCCATTTTCTCCGCCGGGGCCTCGGTTGCGGCAGGCTTTGCGTCTTTCGCCTCGCCGGCCTCGAGCACCGCGAGCAATTCGCCCGCGCGCACCGTCGTGCCATTCGGCACTCGAATCTCCTTGATGACGCCGCTGACCGGCGCCGGCACCTCGAGCACGACCTTGTCGGTTTCGAGTTCCACCAGGCTCTCGTCGCGCCTGACCGCGTCGCCCGGCGACTTGTGCCAGGAAATCAGCGTCGCGTCGGCGACCGACTCGGGCAGCTGCGGAACCTTGACTTCGATGGCCATGGCTTGGACCCCTGAGTGATGGGCGCGGCGGACGCCGTCAGGACCCGGCGCCGACGCCGAGCGCGGTGTCCACCAATACCTGTTGCTGGTAGACGTGCAGCTGAAAGATCCCGGGCGCCGGCGCCGGGGTCGCCGCGCGACCCGCATAGAACAGTTCCTGGCCGGCCGACAGCGGCTCCTGCAGACGGTGACGGATCTGGTACCAGGCGCCCTGGTTCTGCGGCTCCTCCTGGCACCAGACGATCTCCTTCGCCGCCGGGTACTGCGCCAGCGCACCGGCAAACTCGCGCGCCGGGAACGGGTAGAGCTGCTCGACGCGAATGAGGGCGACCTGCGAGAGCTTGTGGGTTCGGCGCGCCTCGAGCAGGTCGTAGTACACCTTGCCGCTGCAGGCGACCACGCGGCGCACAGAGGCCGGCTCGATCGGGTCGCACTCCGGCAGCACGACGTGGAAACGGCCCCGGCACAGATCGGCGAGCGGCGAACTCGCCAGGCGGTGACGCAGCAGGCTCTTCGGCGTCATCACGATCAGCGGCTTGCGCAGGTCGTGGAGCATCTGCCGCAGGTGAAAGATCTGCGCCGGGTTCGACGGCACACAGACCTGCATGTTCATCTCGGCGCACAATTGCAGGAAGCGCTCGATGCGCGCGGAGGAGTGCTCCGGTCCCTGCCCCTCCTGGCCGTGCGGCAGGAACAGCGTGAGCCCGCACAGCCGCCCCCACTTCGCCTCGCCGGAGCTGATGAACTGGTCGATCACCACCTGGGCGCCATTGACGAAATCGCCGAACTGCGCCTCCCAGATCACGAGACACTCCGGCTCCGTCGTGGCGTAGCCGTACTCGAAGCCGAGCACCGCCTCCTCCGACAGCAGCGAGTCGGTGATGGTGAAGGCGGCACGACGCTCTGCGAGGTTGCCGAGCAGCACGTGCGTCTCGCCGCTCGCCTGGTCGTGCAGCACCGCGTGCCGGTGAAAGAAGGTTCCGCGCCGGCTGTCCTGGCCCGTGAGGCGCACGCTGAAACCATCCTTGAGCAGGCTCGCGTAGGCCATCATCTCGGCAAAGCCCCAGTCTGCCGGCAGCTCTCCCGCGGCCATCCGGCCGCGGTCCTGCACGATGCGGGCCACCTGCGGGTTGAGGGTGAAGCCGGCCGGCACGTGCGTGATCTCGCGCGCGAGTTCCGCGCAGCGGTCCCCGGAGATCGCGGTGACGACCGGTTCGTCCCAGTCGGCCTTGCGATGGCGGTTCCAGTCGCGGGTGAACTCGTTGCCGATCATGCCGAGCACCGCCTGCGGCAGCGGCTGGCCCTGGTCGAGCCGTTCGCGGTAGTCCTCGGCCATGCGCTCGGCCTCGGTCGCCTCGACCACGCCCGATTCGACCAGGCCGCGGAGGTAGATCTGCCGGGTTGTCGGGTGCTTGCGGATCACCTGGTACATCCGCGGCTGGGTGGCGGAGGGATCGTCGGCCTCGTTGTGGCCGTGCCGGCGGTAGCAGACGAGATCCACCACGACGTCCTTGCGGAATTTCTGCCGGTAATCCAGCGCCAGCCGGGTGACCAGCACCGCCGCTTCCGGGTCGTCGCCGTTCACGTGGAACACCGGCGCCTCGATCATCTTGGCGACGTCGCTGCAATAGGGCGTCGAGCGGGCATCGCGCGGATCGCTGATGGTAAAGCCGACCTGGTTGTTGATGATCAGGTGCACCGTACCGCCCGTAGTAAATCCGCGCGTCTGCGACATCTGCAACGTCTCGGTCACCACCCCCTGGCAGGCGAACGCGGCGTCACCGTGAATGAGCACGGGCAGCACCTCCGCGCCGGTGGAATCGCCGCGGCGATCCTGGCGCGCCCGCACGGAGCCCTCCACCACCGGGTTGACGATCTCCAGGTGCGAGGGGTTGAACGCCAGGGTCACATGCACGTTGCCACCCGGCGTACGGATGTCCGAGGAAAAGCCCATGTGGTACTTCACGTCGCCGGAGCCGCTCATCGTCTCGGGATGATGCTTGCCCTCGAACTCGAGAAACAACGCCTGCGGCGCCTTGCCGAGCACGTTCACCAGCACGTTGATGCGCCCGCGATGCGCCATGCCGATGACGATCTCCTGCACGCCCCCGGAGCCGCCCTGCTGGACCAGGTCGTCCAGCATGGGTATGAGGGTTTCTCCGCCTTCCAGCGAAAAACGTTTCTGGCCGACATAACGCGTGTGCAGGTAGCGCTCGATGCCCTCCGCCGCCGTGAGCTGTGCGAGGATCTGGCGTCGCTCGCCCGCCGTGAAGGGCTCGCCCAGCATCGCGTGCTCGAGCCGCTCGCGCAGCCACTGGCGTTCCTGTTCGCTCGATACGTGCGCAAACTCCGCGCCCACCTTGCCCGAATAGATCCGCCGCAGCAGGTCCAGGATGTCGCGCAGACGCAGTGGTGCACCGCTCGTGCTGGCGAGGCCGGTGCTGTAGAACACGGTATCCATATCGGCCTCGCCGAGGCCGATC
>CAZFWB010000033.1:0-25066 GCA_964522655.1 uncultured Chromatiaceae bacterium
TCGATGTTTCTGAAAACGGGCGTATTTTCGTGACTGCGGGCCAGGGACCTCGGCGAAGCATATTGCGCGTTGGTGATGACGGCTCGATTGCTGTTGTAGCCGGTGGGCTTTCAGGCGCTTTTTATAACGGAGCGCCAGCGACGAGCGCCGCACTACCGTTCGACCCGGCGACTCTATCGGTGTATGGAGACGGTAGCATAGGCTACACGCAAGGAGCGTTTGAGAGAGCGTGGATCACACCCACCGGCGAGAACTACAACTTTGGACTGAGTTACTTGATCCTCAATCAGGCAACACCGAGTTTTCCACCGTATGCGGTCTATGACTTTCTGGGCAGCCTTCCAGATCCGAATGATTCGACGACCCTGTTGTCGAATGTCATATCGCGCTGGGACTTTCCGAGCTACGTAAGAACTCCCCTCGTGTCAGGTGAACCTACCTTTCAAGGAGTTTACCAAAACGAAGAGCGCGATTATCTGAACGATTCATTTCGAGTGGCGGCAGACGGAAGCTTATATTTCGTTGATCGCGGCCGCGTTCGTCGAATGACGCCTAGTGGCGCGGTGATCAACGTAGCCGGGAACGGCTCGTACGGTTTCGGTGGCGACGGTGGTCCTGCGATTCAGGCTAGCTTCAACTTTCCGTTCGGCAGATCGGGCAGATCGCTCGATATCGGCGGGGATTCAACTACGATATTTATTGCTGATCGAGGAAACTACAGAATTCGGCGGGCCTATTGTGAGTAGTCGGACGTGTCTGAAACCTGCATCAACAAGCAAGTCCAGACAAGCAATTGCTGACAAATGGCCAAATACCCATCATCAGAGACGCTGAGAAAAGTTGGGGGTAAATGATGTTCTTTGTCGCAGTGCTGCTGCTGACTGGGGGAGGCGCCCTCTATGTCTGGGGAGACCGGCGCCAAATGCGGCGAGTCAACGCTGCTGGCGTTTCGGAATTTAATAGCTACACGGAGGCGAAGCTTGGCGATGCCGCGGAGAAGCTCGCCAAGGGGGCTGGGGCGGTCCTCTGCTTCTTGGCGCTCATGGCTTTTCTCAAAGCATGTACCTGATGCTGGCTACTGGATCGGCAGGCCGTTACGGAAACATTTATGGGCGCGGTGTGTGAATCGAAGCCGCCGTTGTAGAGACCGCAATATTCTCCATTGCTCCAGGTACTGACTTGCGGCACAAGATTCAGGCCCTCACCGAGATCGATAAGGGTCAAAAACTTACACATTCTCTTACACATAAATTTCGGCAAACGCCGTTTTATACATCAATAACAATGTGTTAGCGTTTAAAACTAGGACTTAAAATCCGCTGACCCCTAAAGGGTCGTGCCGGTTCGATTCCGGCCCCGGGCAGTCCATGGCCGCCGTCGTGGCCGCCGCAACACTCCTGCTGCCGCGAGCAGGACGATCAGGCCCCATCCGAAAGACGAGCTGCCGGTATCTGTGGTCGATCCCGGAAAGACGTCGATGAGCACATCGGCCTCGGCGTCATCCTCAGCGCCGAAGACTTCGTCGGGCTGTCCGTCCCCGTCGATCACCTGGTATACAAACCCGGTGGCATTCGGTACGCAGTTGATGTTGGGGCAGGCCGGGAAGTAGCCGTCGACGGCGGCAGCGCTTGCGCCTGAAACCAGTCCCGTCACCGTAGTGCCGGCCGGCAGGGTCAAGGGAACGAACAAAGGATTGACGAAATTCACCAATAGACTGTCCGGGAGAATATCGGCGACAAAGGCGGTCGTTTCTCCAAGCTGGTTGCTGATGGTGACCGGCTCATTGAGCTGGAAATCGCCGACGAGGTCACTGATGGGCACGACCGCTGGCGATTGGTTGCGGCCGATGAAACTCGGGTCTGGTGTGAATGTCACCGTATTATCGGCATTGACGACAGCGGTGCCGTTGAAAACCAGTGGATTGCCATCCGCGTCCTCGGCAATCCTGACCGTGATCGGCGTGTCGGCGAGTCCCTGGTCGTTCGCGAGCACCTCGACCGTTATCGGCTCATTGCGGCTGGTACGAAACGGAACCGGATAAGGGATCCCGTCATCACCCGCCAGGGGTATGCTCACGACATTGATGGAAACCGTCGCGACATTGCTGGGGTCGCGGGTATTCGTGCAGAAACCCTCCTCATCGACGTCGAGAACGCTGGTGCAATCGAGGATCCGGTACTCGAGCGAATCGGGACCGAGATAGCCCTCGTCGGGGGTGTAACCGATGAAGGGGAAGCCGCTGGCGGGGTTGAACAGCACCTCAACGGTTCCGTGCTGCGGCTGCCCGATGATCTCGAGGTTGATCGGGGTATCCGTGATGCTGGTGTCATTGACCCTCACGGTCAGCGCCCATGGGGTGTCCATGCGCACGTTGAACTCGTCGTCAACAGCAACGGGAAAGTCGTTGACCAGGATCGTCGCGGCGCACTCGGCCGTCTCGTCTGCGCCATCGCTGACCTGGTATACAACGGTAAACGCTCCGCCGGTATCAGCGGGCGGCGTGAAGGCGATCTCATTGGCGGGAGTAACCTCGGCGCTGCCTTCGATCGGCTGCTCGGTGATGCTTACGGTGATGGGTGGCAGATCGAGCCCGGTGTCGTTGGCCAGGACCTCGACCGTTGTCGTGACATCACGCTCGCCGTTGACCAGATCATTGGCGCAGGACGGGGCGGCAGCGGCATCGGTGACACTGAACAACGCAACTAAAGGAAGCAGCCACAGGGTGGTGGCAGGTCGTTTCATTCTCGCTCCGGGATGCGGCTGGTCTGGCGGGTCCCTGTTCGTCGGCGTAGGCCCGGCTCGCGTCAACCGGGGCGGCGCCAGCAATAGCGTAAATCGCGCTCGATCTTGACGCCGGCACTCTAGCATAGGGTGCTGCTCAGTCAATTTGCCACGCGCACGGTTCGTCCCGACGGGGGGCTGGGCATGCGCCGTCGACGGGTGTTATGTGAGACACGCTCGTAACGTGCCCTGCGCGCATCGGCGATGCTGCCTTCAGGTTCTGTTCGAAACAGGCCGCCTATGTTTTTGCATCCCGGATGAGTTCCTTCAGGCGGGCGGTGACCTGATCGAGCTGGAGCGGTTGACCGGTATCGAGATCGAGCACCAGTGATGGTCCCGCGGCATCGGGTGCCTCGAACTGCAGAAGTTGCCGGCGCACGACGTCCTGACTGGCCTCGGACGGGTCCCGGCGGCCGGCCTGACGCCTTTGAACGCGCGATTCGATCAGCTCCGGCGCGCAGTGGCAGACGACGAGGGCGGCCGGGCATCCGGTTTCGCGGGAGATCTGCAGGAAAGGTTCGCGCCGGGCGCGGCTGAGGTTGGTGGCGTCAATGATCACCGGCACGCCGGCTTCCAGTCCGGCTGCAGCGATCTGTTCCAGCCTGGCGTAGGTTCGCGCGGACGCGTCCGGCGCATAGATGCCTTCTGCAACGGCGGAACCTGTTCGCGCGAGGGCGTCGAGTCCGAACAATCTCTTGCGCTCGATGTCGGAACGCACATGGATCGCGGGCAGCGATTTCGCCAGCCGGCTTGCGAGATGGCTCTTTCCCGAACCGCTGATTCCGCACATCAGGACCAGCAGCGGGCCGATTTTCGCTCTCGGGTCTGCTGCGTAACGCAGCAACCGCTCCACGAGATCCTGCCGTTCCGGCAGGTGCGCATCGGGACTCAGCGCGGTGACTTTGGCGCGAACAAGTGCGCGGTAAGCCAGGTAAAACGGGACGACCGGCAGGCCGCAATGATCGCCGGTGACATCGAGGTAGCGGTTCAGAAAACGGAAACCGGCATGCCGCTCGCCGTGCACCTCAAGGTCCATGACGAGAAAGGCCACCTCGCTCAGCACATCAATCCAGCGTAACGCCGGGTCGAACTCCAGCGCGTCGAACGGAACGATACGGCCGCCAACGCGGGCGAGATTGCCGAGATGCAGGTCGCCATGGCATTCCCGTACGAAACCAGAGGCCTGGCGCCGGCGCATGAGTACGGCGTTGCGTCGGAACTCCTGGTCGATGAAACGGCTGGCGCCGTCGAGGAGCGTCAGTAGGGAGGGTGTCCGCAGAAGCTCTCGCAGCTGCACTATGCTGGCATCGGCCGGGGCGCGCACCGCCTCGGGGGCGCCCCAGGCGTCTTCTGGCGAGGCCGGAGGCAGGTCTCGATGAAAGCGGCCAACGAGCCCGGCCAGGGCATCGATTTCGTCGTCCGAGATTTCCGGTGCGTCGGCTCCTGAGAGTACGGCTCCCGGAGGGAAGCGGCGCATCCTGACTGCGTATTCGATGACCGGACCTTTCGGTTCGAAAACGGGTTCGTCCGCGCTGCCGTGGATTGCGATGACGTCCAGGTAGTGCTCCGGCAGGAGGCGCTGGTTCAATCGCAGCTCCTCGAGGCAGGCACGATGACGCAACTCGAGAGTCGAAAAATCCAGAAAGCCGGGCCTTACCGGCTTCTTGATCTTGTAGGCAAGGTTTTCGGCCAGGATCACCCAGGAAATATGGGTTTCGATAACTTCCGCATGAGCTGACCGGCCTATCGTGCCCCGCCGGATCAGTGCGTCGACCAGCCGGCGCGTGGCCGCCTGTGCGTCGTCGTCGGAGCCGGGCACGAAAAGCCGCGCTATTGCTGCGGTTGATGACGCTTGCGCCAATCCTCCCAGCGCTGGCGTTCCTGGCTCATTTCAACGCGCAATTGCGCGCGTTGTTCAGGCGTGAACAGCGCGTAAACTTCCGCGCGCATGTCGCCAGCGAGCCTGATTCCATCGGCGACAAGGTTCGCCGCAGCTGTGGCCGCCTCCTCGGTAGATTGTGCGTAGTACGGGTCGTCGGGCGACACGTTCATCCATTGGGTACGGACGCTGGAAGCTGCCTGCGCGAGGGCAAACCCGCGGTCGCGATAGGATTGCACGACCTGCTGAATGGCCGATTTCTGTTCTGCGGTGACGTTGAGGGCCTCGAGACGCGATGTCCAGTTGCCGGGTCCGAAGCCGCTCCCGTCCGCATCCCGGTGCATATGCATCATCCCGAAATGCGGCGATTCCATCTGGGCCGCCGGGGCGGGTTCCTCCGCCGTAAGTCCACGACCCGCACAGGCGAGAGTCGTCGCAATGATCAGGCCCGAAATTAGGTGATTCTTACGCTCCATGCCGGAATCTCCTGGGTGCAAAAGCCGATTTTGTATGACGCTGAAGACCCGCCGCCCGAGCCGGGTCGCGCTCAGGCAGCCGACGACTTACCGGACTCCTTCGGTTGGCGACGAGCATCGTCCGTGCCGGGTTCACGCAGGGCCTGCAGCGACCTCATGACGACAGTTTGAGTCAGGTGGTCCGAATCCGCCGCCGGTTTCGCCACCTCGTACTGGCTGCCGGTACCGTTCTCATACGTCAGGCGGAAGTTTCCGATGCTTATTACGTCACCGGCCTGCAGACGCCGGCGCTCGATGAGGGTCGAATTGACGATCGTCCCGTTCGTGCTCTTCAGGTCAATCAGCCAGTCACCATCGGCGCTGCGCAAAAGCAAGGCATGTTGCCGGCTGACGAAGCGGCTTGAGAGACGCAGGTCGTTGTGCTCGCTGCGGCCGATCAGCAACCGGTCGCGATCGAGGATGAGCTGGCCAATCGTCTGCTGGTCACGCGACACCGTGAGTGACACGTTTCGCGCCCCATCCTGTTTCGCCTGCCCGTCGGGTCCGACCGCAGCGCGGGCCCCGGCGTCGAGATCGAAACGCGCCCGGGTCAGATCCGCCACACCGGACATCCCGGAAGAGTCGAGGATGCGATTGAGCGCACTTGTGCCGCTCAATATGAACAGGAGGCCCGCATCCCACTCGTCGGCGTTTCGCGCCAGTTCGCGAATCGTCTCCCACACACGCGGGCCGAACAGATGAGCGTCCTCGACGATGATGACGGCGCCGCCGGACTGATCCGTGTTTTGTCGCACTACCACGGTCAGCAGCCGCAGCAGGTCGTCGGCGGTTGCCTCGAATGGATCGAACCCGAACTGGGCGAGGGTGGATTCGAGAAAAGCGTGCCCGCTGTCGGTCGGCGCCGGCGTCCTGGCGAGCCGGATCGTCTCAGGCAGGCCCTCGGTGAAATGCCGCAGCGTGCGTGAAAGTACGGAGGGCTGTTTGCACGTGATGATCGCAAAGCGCCGGCCATCGCGCCAGCACTGGTCGAGGTAGGCTCCGGCCTCTACAATTCGCGTCGACTCGCAACCCGTGTCGCTCGTTGCATCGGAGACATTGCCTGTTTCGTATGGCATACGCGGGGCGCGTCTGTCGGTCTTGTCTGCCCGTTAAGGTGAGGGCGCCGGTTCATCGCGAATTCAGCGAACTCGCATCGAGTCCGAAGTCTAGGAGCGCCATTCTCTCCTGTAAAGAGAAGCAGCATAGGAGGCCGCAGTTGCTGGCACCGAGGCCGCGCCACGCGGGCCGGGCTCCGGAGGGTCTCCGGGGAAGGCCCGGCCGGCAGAGCATTTGTTCGCAAGAGCAGGCACGTACATGCTGGAGGCCGTGAATCTCACGCTGTGGCGGGGCGGGACCTGCCTGTTCGACGACCTGTCAGTGCGCGTTCCCGCCGGCTCCGTGCTCCTCGTCCGCGGACCCAACGGCGTCGGCAAGACCACACTGCTGCGCGTCCTGTGCGGTCTGACCCGCCCTGAGGCGGGCACGGTGCGGTGGGAGGGGCGGGCGGACTCGCTGACTTGCCGCCGGCTGGTTGCCTACAGCGGTCACCAGGCAGCCCTCAAGGCGGACCTGACCGTGCGGCAGAACCTTCGCTTCTACGCCCGGCTTGCCCGGTCCACCTCTGACGAATCCGGGCTGCTCGACCTGTTGGGGCTCACGAAGTGCGCTGATCTCGAGGTGCGGCACCTGTCGGCCGGGCAGAAACGCAGGGCGGGGCTGGCGCGGATTCTCGTCTCCGGGCGGCCCGCGTGGCTGCTCGATGAGCCATTCACCAACATGGACCCGGACGGTCGACGGCTGCTGGAGTCGAGAATTTCCTCGCATGTTGCGGCGGGCGGCATGGCGGTCATCGTCGCGCATGATGACGTCCGGTTGCCCGGTGTCGCGGTCGAGACGCTGAACATGGTCGGACGCTGAGCTCATGTTCGGATTGTTCATGGCGCTCGTTCGTCGGGACCTTCAGGTGGCATTCAAGCGCTGGGGCGACCTGGTCACTCCGCTCGCGTTTTTCGTTATGGTGGCGTCTCTTTTTCCGCTCGCGCTGAGTCCGGCGCAGGAAATGCTGCAGCGAATCGGTCCGGCGGTGCTTTGGGTGGCCGCGCTGCTCAGTACGCTGATCTCGCTGACCGCTCTGTATCGTACTGACGTCGAGGACGGCACGATGGAGCAGTTGCTGCTGCAGCCCGAGCCGCTGGCCGTGGCGATGCTCGCAAAGACGCTGGCGCACTGGCTTCTGACAGGTGCGCCGCTGGTCGTGCTGGCCCCGCTCCTGGGGATCACCTACTATCTGCCCGGCGACGCGCTCGCGATTCTGTGCGTAACCCTGTTCATCGGCACGCCGACGCTGAATCTGCTCGGCTCCGTCGGGGCCGCGCTGACGGCGGGCCTGCGCCAGGCGAGCGGCTTGCTGGCTCTGCTGGTCCTGCCACTGATGCTTCCGATACTGATGTTCGGGGCACGGGCGACGGACGTCGCGGCCAATGGCAGCGATCCGGCAGGGTTGCTGTATCTGCTGGGCGCTCTGTTGTTCCTGGCCGTCAGCCTCGCGCCGATTGCTGCAGCCGCTGCGATCCGCATAACGCTCGACTGAGCGCCATAGTGAGCGGCAAACGGGGATAATGATCCACAGGTCACGGCCGTTACGGATACGGTTACGGAAAATGACGATAGGGATTCCGGATTGGCTGCATAAGATCGCGTCGCCGCCGCACTTTTTCCGGCTTGCCGGAGCGCTGCGCCGGTGGCTGCTGTGGCCGTCGCTGCTTTGCATGCTGATCGGCAGCTACGGGGGCCTGGTCATCGCGCCGGCGGACTATCAGCAGGGTGATGCGTTCCGGATCATATATGTGCATGTGCCGAGTGCGTACCTGTCGATGATGGTTTACATGGTCATGGCAACGGCGTCGGCAATCGGCTTGGTGTGGCGCATCAAGCTTGCCCACGCGGTTGCTGCTGCTGCTGCGCCGGTCGGCGCATCCTTCACGTTCCTGGCGCTGGTCACCGGCGCCGTCTGGGGACAGCCGATGTGGGGTACCTGGTGGGTGTGGGATGCCCGCCTGACATCGGAACTTATTCTGCTGTTCCTGTATCTGGGTTACATGGCCCTGCGAGCGGCATTCGATGACGTTGCGCGTGCAGACCGGGCGAGCGCGGTCCTCGCGCTGGTCGGCGTGGTCAATATCCCGATCATTCACTACTCGGTCATATGGTGGAATACGCTGCATCAGGGCCCGACGATATCGAAGCTCGACAACCCTTCGATCACGATCGACATGTTGTGGCCGCTGCTGACGATGATTCTGGGGTTCACGCTGTTTTTTTTCGCGGTGCTGACCCGCAGGGTTCAGGGCGAGGTGCTCGAGCGCGAGCAGCATGCCCGGTGGGCACAGGATGTGGTTGCGAGCGGGACGACGGGCGGCTCGTGAGCGAATTCCTGGCAATGGGTGGTTATGCTGCCTGGGTATGGAGTGCCTTCGTGCTGACGGTGGTCGTGCTGTTGCTCAACATCGTTGCCGCGGGAAGGCGATATCGTCAGGCGGTCGAAAAGCTGCGGCTGGGGGCCGCCAGAGACACGAGGAGCGTGCTCAGATGACACCACGACGACAACGGCTGCTGGTGGTCGGGCTGATCCTGGCCGGGGTGGCGATCGCAGTCGGTCTCGCCTTGCGGGCCTTCGATGAGAATCTTCTCTACTTTTATTCGCCAAGCCAGGTCGCGGCAGGCGAAGCCCCGGCGGAGCGCAAATTCCGCCTTGGCGGGCTGGTCAGCCAGGACAGCGTGCAGCGGGACCCGGGGTCGCTGGAGGTTCGCTTCCAGGTCACGGATATGCAGAAGACTCTGAACGTGGCTTATACGGGTGTGCTGCCCGACCTGTTCCGCGAAGGACAAGGCGTCATCGCGTATGGCGTGCTGATGCCCGACGGCACGTTCAGGGCCGAGGAAGTGCTCGCCAAGCACGACGAGAACTACATGCCTCCTGAAGTCGCCGAGTCGTTACAGGCACAGGGACACCCGGGGACCGTATCAACGCAGGCTGAGCCGTGAGGCAGACACCATGATTCCCGAGTTTGGACAGGTTTGTCTGATTCTTGCGGTTTGCCTCGCGGCTGCGCAGGCCTTCTTCGCCCTCGCGGGCGCGCACTCCGGGAGGTCGGCGTGGATGGCGGTCGCGATTCCGGCGGCGACCGGACAGCTCGTTTTCGTGGCAGGTGCTTTCGCGGCGCTGGCGTGGGCATTCCTCAGCAACGACTTCACGGTCAGCTACGTTGCCGCCAACTCCAATTCGACGCTGCCGACGGTCTACCGGTTCGCGGCCGTATGGGGCGGTCATGAGGGTTCCCTGGTGCTCTGGGCGCTGTTGCTCGCCGGGTGGACGACCGCCGTGGCGGCCTTCAGCCGCAGCATCCCCCGCGAAATGTCCTCGCGCATCATCGGCGTCATGGGTTTCGTCAGCGTCGGTTTTTTGTTGTTCGTCCTGCTGACCTCCAATCCATTCGGCCGCATCGTGCCGGGACCACCGGACGGTAACGATCTCAATCCGCTGTTGCAGGATCCGGGAATGGCGCTGCCCCCGCCGCTCCTCTACACGGGCTACGTGGGCTTCTCGGTCGCGTTCGCATTCGCAGTCGCCGCCATGCTGGCCGGCAGAATCGATCAGCAGTGGGCACGTTGGGCGCGTCCCTGGACGACGGCCGCGTGGGTGTTCCTGACGATGGGCATCGCGCTCGGCAGCTGGTGGGCGTACTACGAGCTTGGCTGGGGCGGCTGGTGGTTCTGGGACCCCGTCGAGAATGCTTCGTTCATGCCATGGCTGGTGGGTACGGCGTTGATTCACTCCCTTGCCGTTACGGAGAAGAGGGGGCTGTTCAAGGGATCGACGCTGCTGCTGGCCATCGGAGCATTTTCGTTAAGCCTGCTCGGTACCTTCCTGGTCCGCTCCGGGGTTCTGGTCTCGGTTCACGCCTTCGCCTCGGATCCGACGCGCGGCTTGTTCATACTGACCTATCTTTCAGTCGTAATCGGCATCGCATTGGGCCTCTATGCATGGCGTGCCCCACGACTCGATCGTCAAATTGGCTTCCGGCCGTTTTCACGGGAAACCTTCCTGCTGGTCAACAACATCCTGCTGTGCGTTGCTGCCGGTCTGATTCTCCTTGGGACACTGTATCCGCTGCTCCTGGATGCGCTGGATCGAGGCAAGATCTCGGTTGGTCCACCGTATTTCGAGACCGTTTTCTTGGTTCCCATGGTGCCGCTGCTGCTGGCAGTCGGGGTGGGAATGCACACGGCCTGGCGCGCCGCTGATGCCTGGGCCGTGGCTCGCCGGCTGAGGTGGCTCGCACTGGCGTCGCTGCTATTGGCCGCAGTCGTGCCCTGGGCGGTCTATGGCGGCGGATCATTGTTGACGGCCGTTGGCGTCGGCGCCGGTGCATGGCTCGTGCTTACGGCGTTGCTCGATCCCGCGCTTCGCCTCGCCGGGGCCGGCGCGCGCCTGACGCGCGGGGCGCTTGGCATGCAGATTGCCCACCTGGGTCTCGGGCTTTGCGTCATCGGCATCACCATCACGTCGAGCTTCAGCATCATTGCTGACAAGCGCATCGCGCCGGGTGAGACGTTGCAGCTCGGCGAATACCAGCTGCTGTTCCGCGGGATGAGCGCGGCGGCTGGACCGAACTACAGCGGCCTGCGCGGAGAGATGGAGATTTCCCGGGATGGCGAGCGCGTCGCGGTCGTCTATCCAGAGAAGCGGCTGTATAACGTTCGCTCGTCGCCGATGACGGAAGCAGGCATAGACGCCGCCTGGCACCGTGACCTGTTCGTCGCGCTCGGGGATGACCTTGGGGAGGGTGCCTGGAGCGTTCGGCTACAGTACAAGCCCATGGTGCGCTTCATATGGTTCGGCGCACTCGTAATGGCCATCGGTGGCGTGGTGGCCATCACGGATCGACGCTACCGGGCTGCGATCCGGCAGAGTTCCGCGGCGGACCGTGCAGGGGCCGCCGATCGCCTGACCGTTACCTGAGGGAAGCCGGCTGGCGGACGCTGGCACCAGTGTGATGACGCGTTTCCTGTTGCCCGTCGTCCTTCTTGCGGTGCTGATCGCCTTTCTGGCGATCGGCCTGCAGCGCGATCCGAGCTATGTCCCTTCGCCTCTCATCGGCAAGCCGGCTCCGGATTTTTCCCTTCCCCGTCTCGATGATCCGCGCCAGACTCTCTCGAAGAGCGATCTGCTTGGCGATGTCAGCCTCGTCAACGTCTGGGCTACCTGGTGTGTCTGTTCCCTGCAGGAGCACGCATTTCTGGTCGAACTTTCGGCGCGGGGCGACGTGCGGATCTTCGGGCTCAACTGGAAAGATGATCCCGATCTCGCCCGCCAGTGGTTGCAACAACTCGGTAATCCCTACGCAGCTACGGCGATGGACCAGGACGGCCGGGCGGCGATCGACTGGGGCGTGTATGGCGCACCGGAAACTTTTCTGCTCGACGCGGCTGGAACAGTGCTCTACAAGCACATCGCGCCCCTGACGATGGAGGTATGGCAGGCGGAATTTGTTCCGCGCATCCAGGCGGCCCGCGGAGCGCGACGATGAAGCGGTCTGGCGTCATTGCGGCCATGCTCGTCGGCGCGCTCGCCTTCGGCTGCGCGTGGGCCATCGACACAGAACCGCCGATCGAAGACCCTGCGCGTGCCGCGCTTTACGACAAGTTGATACACGAGGTCCGTTGTCTGGTATGCCAGAACCAGTCCGTCGGCGACTCGACCGCGCCCCTTGCGGCTGATCTTCGCCGTGAAATAAGAAGACTTGTGAATGAAGGTCGCTCTGAACAGGAAATCCAGGAGTTCCTGCTGGAGCGATACGGCGATTTCGTGCTGTATCGGCCGCGTTTTCAGGCATCGACCGCCATTCTCTGGGTTGCGCCGCTCGTGTTGCTGTTGCTCGGAGCCGTGACGCTCGCAACAATCGTGCGGCGGAGGTCGGCGATGCCGGCCGACATAGACGCTGATGAGAACCCGGCGGAGGACCGACAGGAGCCCGCATGACAGCGTTTCTGTCGTTATCCGCTCTGATGGCGATTGTCGCCATCGCATTGGTCGCGGTGCCGTTAATCCGCCGCAAAGACGACAGCGCGCCAGTGGCAGCGCTGCTGACGGCACTGGTCCTGCCCGTTGCGCTGGTGTTCGGCTACGTGGCTGTCTCGGACTACCCCTGGTCCGCTCCCAGGGACGTCAACGGCTGGGTGTCGCTCGGCGACAGCTATCTCGCGCAGGAGCGCTTCGGGGAGGCCCGCGACGCATTTCGCCAGGCGATGAAGCTCGACGGGGAGGGCGATGACGAGCTCAGCATGGCGTACGTCGAGGCGGCGGTGCTCGCAGATGGCGCATCATTGCAGGGTGAAGCAGGTGAGATCATCGATGAAGTCCTGCAGCGAAACCCCCTCAATCCCAAGGCACTCTGGTACGGCGGCATCATGTCGATGGGGCGCGGTGACGTGGCGACAGCGCGGACACGCTGGAGCCGATTGCTCGAGTTATCGCCGCCGCCGGCGGTGCGGCGGATACTCGAGCAGCAGCTTGCGGAACTGGACTCTGCCGGGGCCGCTGGAAATTCGGCGCCCGGCGTTGCCGCAACGGGCAGGACGCTGCCTGTCCGTGTTCGTATCGCGCCCGAGCTGGCCGCGAAAGTGGGCGCTGGAGCCACGCTGTTCCTGATCGCGCGGGCGCCGGGTGGCAGCGGGCCGCCGTTGGCCGTCGTGCGGCGCGAGGCGGCGCAACTGCCGTTGGATATCGAGATCTCCGAGTCTGACAGTATGCTCCCCGGACGATCGATTGCCGGGCTGGACACGGTTCAGCTGACCGCGCGGGTGGCCAACGGCGGAAACGCCGTAGCGTCGGCAGGCGACGTATACGGTGAAGTGCTGTGGCGAAGTGACACGTCTGCAAAGCAGCCGGTGGAGATCGTGATCGACAGGGTCGTCAATTGACCCGCGGTTGAGTCGACCTTCCTGCCGCCGTCGTAACCGGCGCGAATACGGGCTTTGCGGCGGGGCCCGAAACTCCCGCACATCCAACGCCGCACTGGAGGAAGCTGCAGGATGGCAGGCAAGACTCGCAAGATCGCACTGGCCGGTCTGGGCCTGATGCGTGATCCGTTGCTGAACAAGGGTTCCGCATTCAGTGCCCGCGAGCGTCGGCTTTTCGGGCTGGAGGGCCTCCTGCCCGCCAGGACACTGACAATCGACGTGCAACGCAGGCGAATCCGGGAGAACCTGGAGCGCATCGCGGACCCGCTCGAAAAATACGTGGCGCTGGCCAGCCTCCAGGATCGTAACGAACACCTGTTCTTCAATGTGCTCACGCACCATCTGGAAGAGCTGCTGCCGATCGTTTACACCCCCACGGTAGCGTTGGCTACGCAGCGATTCAGTCACGTTTTCCAGCGTGGACGCGGTATCTGGATCACGCCGCAGCTGCGTGGTCGGATGAGCGCCGTTCTGCGCCAGGTTGCGGGGAACCGAACCATACGGCTGATCGTTGCGACGGACAACGAGTCAATCCTTGGAATTGGTGACCAGGGAGCAGGGGGGATTGCCATATCGATCGGCAAGCTGGCCCTGTACACCGCTGCGGCGGGAATCGACCCAGCGCAGGTGCTGCCTGTGAGTATTGATGTCGGTACCAACAACGAGGCGCTGCTGGTGGATCCGTTCTATCTCGGATGGCCCGAAAAGCGCCTGCGTGGCGTTGCGTACGAGGAGCTGCTCGAGGAGTTCGTGACGGCAGTCGGCGAGCTCTGGCCGGGTGCGCTGTTGCAGTGGGAGGACTTTCGCAAGGAGAACGCACTGCGCGTGCTCGATCGGTTCCGCGACCGCGTTCCATCATTCAATGACGACATCCAGGGAACCGGGGCGGTGGCGCTTGCCGGGGTACTTACCGCGCAGCGGGTGACGGGACGGCGGCTCGGCGAGGAACGTATTGTCATCGTCGGCGGCGGCGCTGCCGGGCTCGGCATCGCTCGCCAGTTCCGGGCAGCCATGGCGGGCAATGGAGTGCGGGGGGAGGATTTGCGCCGGGCGGTCGCCACTCTGGATAGCAAGGGGCTGATCACCGACGAAGCGACGACGGATCATTACAAGGCCGAGCTGGCCTGGCCGGCGTCGTATGCGGCCGATGTCGGCCTGGTCCCGGGGCGCCGTGACCTGCGCTCCGTTGTCGAGCGCTACCGGCCGACGGTCCTGATCGGAAGTTCCGGTCAGCCGGGTGCCTTCGACCAAGAGGTGGTCGAGCTGATGGCGCGGCATGTCGAGCGCCCGGTGATCCTGCCGTTATCGAATCCAACCAGCTGCTGTGAGGCCTGCCCGGCGGACATCGTCGCCTGGACTGACGGCCGGGCGCTGGTTGCGACCGGCAGCCCGTTTCCAGACGTCGTACACGCCGGCCGACGCCACCGGATCGCGCAGGGAAACAATGCGTACGTTTTCCCCGGGGTTGGCCTGGGCGTGCTGGCCGGCCAGCTGAGGCGCGTTGACGATGCCGTGTTCCTGCGGGCGGCTGAAGCACTGTCCGGATGCGTCAGCCGTGAACAGTTGGCATCCGGCATGCTGTTCCCGCCGATCTCGCAGCTTCGCGAGGTAGCTGTCGCGGTGGCGGGTGCCGTGGTGGGAACGGCCGAAGCTGGCAAGCTGGAGGCGCCTGAGGACATAGTGGCGCGTATCCGCAGGCACATGTGGGAACCGGAGTACCTGGAGTACGAAAAGGGTTGATGTCGCCAGGTGGGATGTTGGGCGCGGTGTCGGGGTGTGGCATTCCCAATATTTAACATAATATACATTATGCGTATTTCCGCGGGTCATCCGAGGGCCGTTTCCTGGATGTGCCGTGGCCCGGCATCAGATGCGCAGAGGTCTTTGGTCTGTCTGGTGCGCCCACGGGGCCAGGGCACGCGACTGCGGACCTTGGCGGCGCTGCTGGTCGGCCAGCCATGTGTGACGGCTGGGTTGCGGCCGTGGTTCCGCGTGGATCGAGCATCGCGGTGTGCCCTGCGCGCGGTTCGTTCGGCGTTCGAAGCACCACCGGTGGGGAATCCGCGCGCGACGATCATGTGGAGCGTGAGCTCGGCCACCGCCCACTTCTGGCGCGGCTCCTTCGCGGGCACCTCTTGCGGATGGTCGGTGGCCCTTGTGACGCTGATGGGACTGCCGGTCGTGCGCGTCCTCGCCGTTGCATGGGACTGATTGCCGCACCCCTGTGCTTCCTGCAGTCAACCCTGCTAACTTACCGGGCCACAAATTCCGATAAAAACTTGGGGGTCATGATGTCGATCAGCCATTCTGCGCGCTTCCGGCGCGCGTGCGGGCCGCTCGGATTGCTGGCGCTGCTTTCGCTCTTCCAGGACGTCGGGGCGATGCCCGCCTTCGCACGCCAGTACAACATCAGCTGCACCGTCTGTCACGACGCTTTCCCCAAGCTGAACGCTTTCGGGCACAAATTCGCCGCCGACAACTATCGGATGCCGCAGTGGAAGGAGACGTCGACGGTCGATGTGGGCGACGACATGCTTCGGTTGCCGAAGTTCCCGCCGTTTGCCGTTCGCGCCCAGGCCTACGTACAGGGCCGTGACGGGGAAGAAGTGGACCCTGAGACAGGACCAACCGGGAATGACTCTGATTTTGATTTTCAGTCGCCGTATCTGATCAAGCTCTTGTCCAGCGCCCCGCTCTCCGACCACATCACCTACTATTTCTACGGCATTTTTGCCGAAAAGGGCGCGAACGGCGAGACGATCGTCGAGGACGCGTGGTTCCGGCACGATGACCTGTTCGGCAGCCGAGTTGCCCTCCAGCTGGGGCAGTTTCAGGTCTCTGACCTGATGTTCCCGCGCGAGGTGCGACTCAGCTTCCAGGACTACTACGCGTATCGTGCCGCCGGCATTACCTATGACCGGGGCGTGATCTTCGACCGCGACATCGGCCCGGTTGGTCTGGGGCTGGGATTGACCAATGGCAACGGTGTCGAGCAGAACTTCGACATCAACAGCCCTGGCTACCGGCGGCCGGACAAGATGTTCGACAACGATACGCAGAAGAGCGTGTTCGGGCGGATAGGAATTCCTGTCGGCCCGATCGAGCTCGGTCTGTTCGGCCTGGCCGGCGAGCAACGTAGCGCAGCGGGATTCGCCGGCAGTGAGACCGGCACCCGGAAATCGGACAAGCGGATCATTGGCATCGACCTATCAGGCAACATTGGTGCGCGATACAACTGGTATGCACAATTTCTGTGGAACGAATGGGACGAGTTTCTGGACCAGGACCCGACGCAGGACTTTGACTGGGCAGGTGGTTTTGCCGGCGTTGACTACGTGCACAGCGACCGTTGGGCCTACTCGCTTCTCTATAACTATGCGGACGCCGATGATTTTGACAACACGGGTACGATTTATGAGGGTATCGACATCAACTCGTTGTCATTCACCGCGTCCTACTACTTCATGCGCAACGTTAAGGCAATTTTCGAGGTCAATGCGGACTTCCTGAGCGAAGACGACGGCGGGCCACCGTACGTCGGGCATCAGACGAAGGAGCATTACCTGTTGGTGGGATTTGATACGGCGTTTTGAGTACCGGCGCACGTGGTGTCACATGGCAAGCCTATTCAAAGCGGTGATTCCTAAGGAAATCTGCGACCAGATCGGGAAAATCCGTGAAGACGCCGTCGACGCGGAGTTGATGCAGGAAAAGATCCAGTAACGAGTCAAAGCTGTCGAATCCCGCGGGCATCTCGTCTTTGCGGAAGGTGTATGGGTGGACCGCCAGGCCGGCTGCGTGTGCATCGTCTACCAGTGACGTCAGCATCGGCAAACCGCCATTCTGGCGTTGACCGCGGTGGATGAGGCGTATTGATGGCCCGACGGCGTTTGCGTAGCGCGCTATCCGGTCCAACGTAGCGCGGGAGGGTAACCCGCCCTCCTCCGCCAGCAACTGGACGAGCCGTAACCGGCAGCCGTGCTCTGCCCGCAGGCGTTGCAGCTCCTGCGGGTCGAAACACTGCACGAAAACGTCCTGCTCCATTTCCGTGTAGCCGAAACGGGTCAGCACGGCCAGCATGGCCCTGCTCAATTCGATCCCGTGCTCGCGATGCCACGCCGGTTGCTTGATTTCCGGATAGATGCCGATGCGTCTGCCGGTCGAATGCATCAGGCCGTGTATGAAGCGCAACTCCTCCTCGAGCGTGACAATCGTGAACCCGGCCGCCTCATCCGGAAATCGGCCCCGGTACCGAGGCTCGGAACGTCCCGGGGCGCGCCTTTCGCCTACGCCGAGTTGCCGGATCTCCTCGAGCGTGAAATCCACACAATAGAAATGCCCGTCGGGCCGCGCGCGATCTGGGAATCTGGTTCTGACGTTCGTGGTATCGTCCAGCGTCAGGTCGTGGAAGACGATCAGCTCGCCATCGCGGGTGGCGACGACGTCCTGCTCGAGGTAATCGGCTCCCATGCCGACGGCGAGGGCCTTGCTGACCAGCGTGTGTTCCGGAAGGTAACCGCTGGCTCCGCGATGGGCGATGATGATGGGCCGGGATCTCACGGCGGCCGGTAACCGGGCTGCGTGCGCCTCAGGCGCCCTCCGCCACTCCAAGTCGCTGTTGCATGATCGGGCTCGTTGTCGTGTACTGCAGATGAACTTTTTTGCCGGGCTCGAGCAACGCCTTGGCCGCGAATGCGGCCAGTGCGGCCTCGTGGAAACCGCTGAGGATCAGCTTCTTCTTCCCCGGATAGTCGCAGATGTCCCCAATCGCGAAAACCCCTGGCATGCTCGTCTGAAAGGTCGCCGTGTCGACCTTCAGCGCTTTGCGTTCCATCTCCAGACCCCACTCGGCGATCGGACCGAGTTTTGGCGACATCCCGAAAAAGGCGAACAGGTGGTCCGCTTCGATGGTTTCAAAGCTGCCGTCATCCAGTTTCACTGTCACCTGCAGCAGCCGTTCGCCTTCGGCCTGGTAATCGGTCGCGTTCCCGAATTCGATCAGCTTCACCTTTCCCGTTGCAACCAGTTCGCGGAATGCGGCCACGGAGGCCGGGGCGGCCCGGAACTGGTCCGATCGATGCACCAGGGTCAGCCGGGCGGCCTCGGGGGCAAGGGCCAGCGCCCAGTCGAGAGCCGAGTCACCGCCTCCCAGAATCACCAGGTTCATGCCCTTGAAGCGACCCGGCTCCCGTACCCGGTAATGCACCGACTTCTCTTCGAGGGCGTCGATTCCGGGCAGTTTCAGCCGGCGTGGCTGAAAGGAACCGACGCCACCGGCAACAAAGACCGTCCTGGCGGCGAATTGCGTGCCGAGGCTGGTCCGGGCCATGAACCGTCCATCCTGGGCCTTCAGTTCGATGACCTCCTGCCCCAGATGGAAACCGGCCTTGAACGGAGCGATCTGCTTCATCAGCGAATCGACGAGTTCCTGGCCGGTGCAGACCGGCACCGCCGGGATGTCGTATATGGGTTTGTCGGGATACAGCCAGGTGCACTGCCCGCCAACGGCAGGCAGGGAATCCACGATGTCGGCATGGATGCCGAGCAGGCCGAGCTCAAAAATCTGGAATAGACCGCAGGGTCCCGCCCCGACGATCAGCGCGTCCGTTTGGATGGTCATGGTTCAAAACCAAGCAGTCAGGGGCCGGCGCAGAAATTTCACTTACGCGGCGCTCGCCGACCGACAGCCCCGTGCGAGGCGGCGCATATTACTGTATTAGCCGAGAGGGCGCCAAGCGCGGCACGGTGCCACACAGGCAACCGCCCTGGTCAGTCGAGCTTGAACTCGATGACTTCCCACTCGCCAGAGCTGTCCTGGCGCGCCAGGCGCTTGATGGCCTCGGTGATTGCGCGGTTGTTCCAGTCGACGATGTCGTCCGCCTTGTCCAGCAGGGACTTTTTTATCGCGACTGTCTCACCAAATGACTTGATCGCCAGAACCGGTTTTTTCAGACCCTTGGCTGCATCGACCTGGAACGTGATCAGCACGGGGTTCAGTGCGAACAGCGTCACCGGAAGAACGACGATCTCGGCGAGCTGTATCTGCCGCCTCAGTTCTTCCTTGACCTGATCGCTGTCGTTGCTCGCAGGTTTGGCGCCCGGATTGCTGCAGTTCCGGTAGAAGAAATTCGGCCGGCTCTCGAGATACTCGAAAACCTTCAGGTAATCGGGATGCTCCGTGAAAGCGTGGACCACGAAGATGCGAATGGGGTTACTCTCGGACATCTGCCACCTCCTTCCGGCGCCAATGGTTCCCGGCCTCTGATGCGGGTTACAGTGCCATGCCGCGAGTTTCGCTCCCTACCATCAGCGACTAGCAATTAAACTGTCAAGGATATGCGTCTTATTGTCTACAACATCCGCTACGCCGTTGGCGCCGGAGCGCCTTCACGCGTGCCGGTCCCGGGCGCCGGCTATCTGTTTGGCAACCCCGGAACCCTTGAGAACATCATCACCTTCCTGCAGCATGAGGACCCCGACATCGTGGGCCTGATCGAGGTCGATATAGGATCCGTTCGCAGTGGTCGCGTCAACCAGGCGGAGGCGATTGCCAGGGCGCTGGGACGCTACTCGGTTTACGAGTGCAAATACGGCGAAGACTCGGTCAACCAGTACCTGCCGATCATCCGCAAGCAGGCCAACGCCTTTCTTGCCCGGCCAAGTGTCACTGGCGAGCGATTTCATTACTTCGAGACCGGCATCAAGCGGCTGATCATCGAACTCGAAACCGACGATCTGGCCGTTTTCCTGGTGCATCTTTCGCTGAAGTACCGCCATCGCCATTTCCAGCTGCGTCATCTCTATGAACTCGTTAAGCGCTGCACCAAGCCCGTGATCGTGGCCGGAGACTTCAATACTTTCTGGGGAGAGAACGAGATCTTCCTCTTCAAGGAAGCACTCGGGCTGCGCAGCGCGAACCGCGATCGCCTTCCGTCCTTTCCCAGCCGCGCGCCAAGGATGGAACTCGACTTCATACTCTGCGGGCCCGGGGTCGAGATCACGGACTTTCGCGTGCCGCGAGTGAGTTTTTCGGATCACCTGCCGCTTGTCTGCGATTTCGAGGTCATACGGCCATGAACAAGCCTGTTCTGGCGATTCCACGCATGGAAAACTGGAGTCTCGAGCTGGACGACGCCGGACTAGCCTGGCTGGGGATCGACAAACGGGACTCCTCGACCAATGTCCTGTCCCGCGCCGTGATGGGGGAACTGGAGGCCGTCGTGTCGGCGCTGGAGACGACGTCGCTGGCGGGACTGGTCATTTACTCGCGGAAGGAAGGCACGTTCATCGCCGGTGCCGACATCAACGAATTTCCCCGGATTCGAACAGCAGAGGACGCCTGGCGGGTGTCCAGGCAGGGCCAACAGGTTCTATCCCGCCTGGAGAAGCTGCCGTTTCCCACGGTTTCCGTCCTGAACGGCGCCGCGTTGGGCGGCGGGCTGGAACTTTCCCTGGCCACCACCTGGCGGCTGGCGCAGGCCAGCGAAAAGCCGTGCCTGGGGCTGCCGGAGGTTCAGCTCGGTCTCCATCCCGGCTTTGGCGGCACGGTGCGAATCGTGCGCCTGCTCGGGATGCGCAAGGGCATGGAGCTGATGCTGACCGGCCGCTCCATCACGGTTGATGAGGCACTCGCCTGCGGCCTCATAGACCGGGTGGTCGCGCATGGCGACTGGCGCAAGGCCGCAGAGGATCTCATCACGTCCGGGAAACCGGGCAGAAAGCTGCCGTTGGTCGATGCCGTGTTGTCGGCGGGCCCGATACGCCAATTTGCCGCGCGCGGACTGCGCCGGAAGGCGGCCCGCAAGGCTGATCCCCGGCACTACCCTGCCCCGTTCGCGATGATTGACCTTTGGCGCGCCCATGGTGGTCGCGGGGGGGCGGCGTCGGCGTACGAGGCCGAGGCGAAGTCGTTCGGCAACCTCGCTGTGACGGAAACCTCACGCAATCTGGTGCGTGTTTTTTTCCTGCAGGATCGACTCAAGAAACTGGCGAAACGTTCGCCGGTACCGGTCGAGCGGGTGCACGTGGTCGGTGCGGGCATCATGGGGGGGGATATTGCGGCATGGTGCGTGCTTCAGGGGCTGCAGGTCACGCTGCAGGACCGGGAAGCGAAGTTCATCGAGCCTGCGCTTACCCGTGCGGAGCGACTTTTCGAGCGCAGGCTGTCCGGGCGGGAGGCGCGCGAGTCCGCGCGCCGGCGGCTGACGGCAGATGTCGCTGGAGACGGGGCCCGTTCGGCGGAAATCGTGATCGAAGCCATCTTCGAGGATCTGGGGGCGAAGCAGGCCCTTCTGCGGTCGCTGGAGGAGCGGGTGAGGCCCGACTGTGTGCTTGCCACCAACACGAGCAGCATTCCCGTCGAGGAACTGGCAAGCAGTCTGCAGGATCCGGGACGGCTGATCGGTTTGCACTTCTTCAACCCGGTCGCGAAACTGCCGCTCGTGGAGGTCGTTCACACGCCGGCCACGTCGGCCAGCGCGGCAGCGACCGGCCTCGCGTTCGTCCGCCAGCTCGGCAAGCTGCCGCTGCCGTGCCGGAGCCGGCCGGGGTTTCTCGTCAACCGCATCCTGGCGCCCTACCTCGCCGAAGCGATGGTACTGGCGCAGGAAGGCGTCCCGCTGGCGGACATCGATCGGGCGGCGACGGATTTCGGCATGCCGATGGGCCCTATCGAGCTGGCGGATTCAGTGGGTCTGGACATCGCGCTGAACGTATCGCGCACGCTCTCGCCGCTGCTCGGCCGTCCGGTGGATGCAGAACTCGAGCGCAAGGTTCGCAGCGGCCATCTCGGTACGAAGTCCGGCGAGGGTTTCTATCGATATCGGGACCGGCGCCCGATACGACCCCAACCGTCCGGAAGGGACCGGACGGCCATTCAGGAGCGACTGGTGCTGGCACTGTTGAACGAGTCCGCGCAGTGTCTGGCGGAAAAAATCGTCGATGACGCCGACTTGATCGATGCCGGTGTCATATTCGGTACCGGCTTTGCGCCATTCCGTGGCGGCCCATTGCACTATGCCGTTGGCCAGGGGGTCGATGATATCGTCGCCCGCCTGACTGCACTGAGTTCGAGCCTCGGCTCGCGGTTCAGTCCATCATCGGGGTGGCAACTGCTGCGAAACCATTGAAGGTGCTAGGTTTACCTGCGGTAAACCCATGTGGTTACAATAGCGCCGCGCTCGAGGCGGGCGTGTATTCGGTTCGAACAATTTCCCAACGGCTCGTCACGCATGCCTGAGACCCCAGTCAACATCGAGGTTCTGCGGCGTTTTACACCACTCGACAGCCTCAAGCGCGAAAACATCGCAGCGCTGGCAAAGAAGATCCAGGTCCTGCATCTGGAAACTGGCAAGGTGCTCTTTCGGGAGGGTGATTCCGAGCGGCATACCTACTACCTGGTGAAGGGCACCCTCCAGCTGACGAACCAGGACGGTGGCCTCAAGTCAGTCCGTGCGGGCAGCGACGAGGCGCGCAACCCGGTCGCCCCGATGCTGCCACGCCGTTGGACAGCCAAGGCGATCGATTCCGTGGAATATATCCGGATAGACGCGGACCTGCTCGACGTCATGCTGACATGGGACCAGACCGGCAGCTATGAGGTTCGAGACCTGAATACCACGCAGACCGCGCCGGCTCCGGACGACTGGATGACCACGCTGCTGCAAACCAAGGCCTTTCACCGCGTGCCGCCGGCGAACATTCAGGCCGTTTTCATGCGAATGCAGAAAGTTAACTGTAATGCCGGAGACGTGATCATCAAGCAGGGCGACCAGGGTGACTACTTCTATGTGATCACCCAGGGCCGTTGCAGCGTGACACGCGAGACACCGCTCAACAAGGAGGGTATCAAGCTTGCTGAGCTGGCGGTTGGCGATACCTTCGGCGAGGAGGCGCTCATTTCGGAAACCCGGCGCAATGCCACCGTGACCATGCTGACCGACGGCTCACTCATGCGCCTGGGTAAGGACGACTTCACGAGGCTGCTCAATGAGCCGATGCTCGAGTGGGTTTCACTCCAGGAGGCTCGCCAGATCGTCGCCAAGGGCGGCAAATGGCTCGACGTTCGTCTGCCGAGCGAGTTCGAGGCCTATCACGAGCCAGGGGCGATCAATCTTCCGCTGTATTTCATCCGGCTGAAGCTCGGCACGCTCGATCCGTCGTTGACCTATGTCGTGTGTTGTGACACCGGAAGGCGAAGCTCGGCCGGCGCGTTCATACTGAACGAGCGCGGATTCGACACCAGGGTGCTGAAGGGCGGCTTGAATCTCTCGGACGCGCGGGCCTGACCGCCCGATTCGCCATAAACCTACATGGTGTGCGTCGGCTTGTCGCCCCCCAGGGCTCCTGCCAGGTAGTTCTCGATTTTCTTCTGGGTCGCACCACCATCCTGATCACTGAACTGTACCCCGATCCCGGCTGTACGTTTTCCCTGTGCGCCCTTCGGGGTGACCCAGATGACCTTGCCGGCGACCGGAATCTTTTCGTCCTCCCCCATGAGATTGAGGAGCATGAACACTTCGTCTCCAAGGCGATAACTGCTGTTGGTGGGTATGAACAATCCCCCATTGCGCACAAATGGCATGTACGCGAGATAGAGCGCGCTCTTGTCCTTGATCGTCAGCGTAAGAAGTCCGGGTTTTGCCATTCGGTTATCCGCCTCGAATCGCGTCCGTAATCCCGAGGTGCCAATCCGTCAGAAAGGCCATCAGCTGCAACTCATGATTCAGGGCCCTGTCACGGCTTCGATACGCTTCCTCGAGCAGCCGCAGGCGTTGAAACAGCCGACGCATGTATAGCCGATTTGCCGCGTTTTGCAAGGGCCTCGTCCCGGGTGTCCCTTCGCAATCGCAGGCTTGCCGAATGGACTGCGAAACGCGAACGTAAAGCCAGCGCAGCAAAGGTCCTGAATCGGCCTGAGCCCAGCGTCGTGCAACGGTGCTCGGCGCCAGGCGGCGCTGCTGTAACTCATTCAGCTCTTCCTGATACTGCGCTGCCTGCGCCGCAAAATCGCTCCGGTGCAGCTCGAGCGCGGCAAGTGGGGCATCCAGCGCGAAATCGAGCAGCAGATCCCAATCCGCGTCAGGGTCAAAGCGGCGCAGCCATGACAGCGCCTCCAGGCGGCCCGGAGGCTCCACCGTTAATCGATGACACCGGCTGAGTAGTGTTGCCGGGAGACGGCCCGCGGCCTCGGTGACGAGGATGATGGCCGTTCCCGCGGGCGGCTCCTCCAGTGTCTTGAGCAGGCTGTTCGCAGCTTGGAGCGTCATCGCCTCGGCCGGCCAGAGCATGACGACGCGACTTCGACCCTTGAGACCAGTCAGCTGCAGAAAGGCAATTGAGTCCCTGATCTGCTCAACCCTGATGCTGCGCTTGTCCGGCGGTGGCGTGATGCCGATGAAGTCGGGATGACCGAGTCCCAGTTCCGATTCTGTGCCGGAACTCGGGTCGATGACGGGTTCTGCAGCCTTCAGCAGACGCGCCGCGATCCCGAGGCCCAGATGGCGCCGCCCGACTCCGGCGGGCCCCTGAATGAGCAACGCCTGCGGCAGCTGTTGGCGCTCCAGCATGCCCGAAAGATTTTGACGGGCCTTGGCCAGCCATGGTGGATAATCAATACTTTTAACCTGTTTCACAGATGCTTATATAAGTTTTCTAATCTAGTTTATATAAATAATCATCCAGGATTGTGGTGATCTGTCGTTGCACCCGGGATAACGGCCTGCTGGCGTCGATGACCCGGATACGATCGGGCTCCCGTTGCGCCAGTTCCAGGTAAGCGCGACGCGCACGCTGAAAGAATTCTTCGCTCATCCGTTCGAATCGGTCGCTCGCGCCGCGCTGCCTGCGTCGCACGTCGGTCTGGTGAAAG
>CAZFWB010000034.1:0-21552 GCA_964522655.1 uncultured Chromatiaceae bacterium
CGGCGCACAGACCCCTGATGTCGCCAATGGCGTCCGCGGCGAGAGCTACCAATACCTCACCGGCACCTCGATGGCGGTGCCGCACGTCGCGGGCGTCGCCGCGCTGCTCATGGAAGCGCACCCGCAGTGGGGTCCCGCCACGATCCGCTCCGCGCTGATGACCTCGGCCCGCCAGGACGTGCGCAAGGAAGACGGGGTGACGCTCGCCGACCCGTTCGACTCCGGCGCCGGCTACATCGTGCCCAATGCCGCGGTCGAGCCCGGCCTCGTCTATGAGGCCGGCCGCGAGGACTACGAGGCATTTGCCTGCGGCGTCGGCATCCCGATGCCGCATCTGAGCGAGGAGTATTGCGCCGAGCTCGAGGCGAACGGTTACCCGATTGCGGTGGCCGACCTGAACCTGCCCTCGGCCGCACTCGCAGACCTGGTCACGACGCGCACGGTGCGCCGGCTGGTGCGCAACGTCGGCAAGACCGCGCAGTACCAGGCCACGGTGGTCGCGCCACCCGGAGTCGGTGTCAGCGTCGTCCCGGCGGTTCTCAGTCTCGCCGCGGGTGAAAGCGCGGAGTTCACCATCACGGCCACCAATCTCGGCGTTTCCGGCCGGCTGGGACAGTGGGGCTTCGGCTCGCTCACCTGGGCCACGGCCGGCAGGAATGTCCGCATTCCGCTGGCGTTCCGGACCGAGGCGCTCGCCGCCCCCCCGGTGGCGGTCGGCGCGGGCGCGAGCGGCAGCCTGCAGATCCCGGTGGAGTTCGGTTACGCCGGCGCCTTCTCGGCCAGGGTGGAAGGACTCACGGCGCCGCAGATCTATACCGGCTTCGTCACCAACGATCCGCTGGACCTGTACACGATCCAGGATGACGACAGCGCGCTGCCCGACCACGTCAGCCGGTTCCGCGTCACGCTGCCCGCCGGCGTGCGATTCCTGCGCATTGCGCTCGCCGGCAGCGACGAGGGCGCCGACGACGACATCGATCTCTACGTGTTCTGTCCCGCGGGCGTGTGCCCGGACGGCAGCACGGTGCTCTCGAGCACCACCACCGCGGCGGTGGAGTTCGTGGACATCCTCGACCCGGCCGCCGGCGAGTACGTCATCGACGTGCACGGCTTCGAACCCGACGACGAGACGGGTGGTCTCGGCGCCAATTTCGAGCTGGGCACGTGGCTGGTTGCCGGGCCGGGCGTGGGCGCACCCACGATCACGGCGCCGGGCGCGGCGGCCGTCGGCATGAGCGGCGAGGTGCGGCTCGACTGGACCGGGCTCGAACCCGGCCTGCCCCACCTCGGCGTCGTGGTCTTCAGCGACGGCGAGCGCGAACTCGGCGACACTCTGGTGGAAATCTTCACCGATTGATCGCGCCGCTGGTGCCCGGACAAGTCGTGACCATGGCGCCGGACATAGCGGTGTAGGGGCGGCGCCGAACCGCAACCCCTTCCCGGGGGCGGCACCGAACCGGGGCAACGCCGGCGACGGAAATAGTCGCGACTGAAGTCGCTCCTGCCGGCTGCTGTTCGGCCTTGGCAGCCTTGGCAGTGAGCGAAGCGGTGTAGGAGCGGCGCAAGCCGCGACACACGATCATATGTGCGACGGTGGCGCCAGCTGCGGCCCTCAATCCGCCAGTGCCCGGCACTGCGCGTGGCGAAAGCAGCCGACGAGGTGATCGTTGACCAATCCGGTCGCCTGCATGTGGGCGTACATGATCGTGCTGCCCACGAAACGGAAGCCGCGGGCCTTGAGGTCGCGGCTGAGCGCGTCGGAAACCGGGCTCGTGGCCGGCACCTCGGATTGCCGGCGCCAGCGGTTCTGCACGGGCTCGCCGTCCACGAAACGCCAGATGTAGTCGGCAAAGCTGCCGAATGTCTCCTGAACCTGGAGAAACGCCCGAGCGTTGCCGACCGCGGCCTCCACCTTGAGGCGGTTGCGGATAATCCCCGGATCCTGCAGCAGCGACGTGATGCGCTTCGGCGTGTAGCGGGCCACACGCTGCGGATCGAAGCCCGCGAACGCCTTCCGGTAACCGTCGCGGCGATGCAGGATCGTGGACCAGCTCAGGCCGGCCTGGGCGCTCTCCAGCACGAGGAACTCGAACTGCCGCCGGTCATCGCGGGCGGGCACCCCCCACTCCGCATCGTGGTAGGCCAGGTAGGCCTCGCTGACGCCCTCCGACCACGGGCAGCGTTGCACAGTCCTGGCCATCGGCGGGAGACCTCCGGTTACTCTCGACACTGGCGCCGGCCGGTCCGGCCGGGCCTGCAGTGCCCTTCATCTTGAGGCGCGCGTCCGGCCCGCGCAAAGAACTTGTGCACGGAGTTCGACCGGAAATGCGCCCGCAGCGGAGGGCAAGGCGTTGGACACAGCGCAGCGTGTTAAGGTAAAAAACGCGACTGGAAGCGCAAAGCGGGAGGCATCGTGGCGAACCACAACGGCGGACTGCGGCCATGACCGACCGTTACGCCGTCATCGGCCACCCGATCGGTCACAGCAAGTCGCCCATCATCCACCGGCTGTTCGCGAAGCAGACCGGTGAGGACGTCAGCTACGAGGCCTACGACATCACCGAGGCCGATCTCGAACGCCGGCTGAAGGAGCTCGTGGCCGAGGGACTGCGCGGCTTCAACGTCACGGTCCCGCACAAGGAACATGTCGCGCGCTTCGTGGACCAGCTCACCGACCGCGCGCACCTCGCCGGCGCGGCGAACACCGTCACGGTTGCCGCGGACGGCCGTCTCGACGGCGACAACACCGACGGCGTGGGGCTGCTCACGGATCTCACCGTCAATCTCGACCTGACGCTCAAGGGGGCGAACATCCTCGTCCTCGGCGCCGGCGGCGCGACCCGCGGCATCGTGCCGGCGCTCCTCGGCAGCGGGCCGGAGGCCCTGTGCGTCGCAAATCGCACCGTGGAGCGGGCGCGGGAGATCGCCGCGCGCTTCGAGCGGCTCGGCAAGATCCGCGCCTGCAGCTTCGCGGACCTCGGCCGCGAGCACTTCGACCTGGTGATCAACGCCACCTCGGCGGGGCTCAAGGGCGAGCTGCCGCCCTTTCCGCCCGTGATCATCAGCGCCGGATCGGTCTGCTACGACCTCTCCTACGCGATGACCGACACGCCCTTCGTCGCCTGGGCACGCCATCACGGCGCGAAAGCCGCGCACCAGGGCTGGGGCATGCTGGTCGAACAGGCAGCCGAATCGTTCTTCATCTGGCGCGGCGTGCGGCCGGATACGGCGCCGGTGCGCGAAAAGCTGCCGTAGCACAAACGGGGACATTCCTGATTTTCCGCCTTACGCGCCAACGTTTAACTGGGGTAATGGACGTGAAAATCAGGGCTGTCCCCATTCGTGCCTAACGCAGCGTCACCAGCTCTTCGGCGAGCGTCGGGTGGATCGCCACCGTGTCGTCGAAGTCGCGCTTGGTCGCGCCCATGCGGATCGCGACCGCGAATCCCTGCAGGATCTCGTCCGCCCCGGGGCCAAAGATGTGACAGCCCACCACCTTCTCCTGCGCGCCGGCGGTCACCAGCTTCACCCGCGCCTTCGGCTTGTGCGTGGTCATCGCGTTGTAGAGCGGCACGAACTCCGACTCGTAGACCCTGACCGCATCGCCGTGGCGTTGCCGCGCATCATGCTCGGACAGGCCGCAGCTGCCGAGCGGCGGGTGCGAGAACACTACGGAGGGGATGTTCTCGTAGTCGAGGTGACGCTCCTTCATCCCGCCGAACAGGCGGTCGGCGAGCCGCCGGCCCGCCGCGATGGCGACGGGTGTCAGCGCCTCACGCCCGGTGACGTCGCCGATCGCATAGATCCCGGCCACACTCGTAGCCTGGAACCGGTCGGTGGTGATGAACCCGCCGGCGTCCGGCTCGACGCCCGCAGCCTCGAGCCCGAGGCCGGCCGTCGCCGGCGTGCGGCCGATCGCCCAGAGCACGCAGTCGAACGGCCCGTGGCGCACGCCGTCGCGCGTCGCCAGTTGCAGCCCGGCGGAAGCCTGTTCCAGCGCCGCCGGCACCGAGCGCCAGCGAAGCTCTACCCCGGCTGCCCGCAACGCCCCGATGGCCGACTTCTGCAGCATCGCGTCGAAGCTGCGCAGCAGACTGTCGTAGCGGACGAACAGGGACACCTTCGCGCCGAGCGCGGCGAGCATGCCGGAGAGTTCCACTGCGATGTACCCGGCGCCCACGACCGCAACGCGTCCCGGGCAGGCATCGAGCTCGAAGAAGCCGTCTGAGGTGATTCCCAGTGCCGCCCCGGGCAGCTCCGGCACGGACGGGTAGCCGCCGGTGGCGATGACGACGTGTGACGCCTCGACGACTTCCCCGGCCGCCTCCACGATGCGCGGGCCCCGGAAACGCGCCGCGCCGCGAATGACGTGGATCGCCTTCTTCGCGAGATTGGCCGCGTAGATCTCGTTCAGGCGCCGCACGTAGGCGTCGCGCTTCGCGCGCAGCTGCCGCCAGTCGTGGGCGATCTCGCCGGGCAGCGCGAAACCGTAGTCGCGCGCATCGTCGAGTCCGTGGCCGAGACTCGCCGCGTTCCACATCACCTTTTTCGGCACGCAGCCGACGTTGACGCAGGTGCCGCCGAGGCGTCCCTGCTCGATGAGCGCGACCCGCGCTCCGTACCCGGCTGCGCGCTGGGCTACGGCCAGCCCGCCGCTGCCACCACCAATGGTGATCAGGTCAAAGGACTCGCTCATGGGATATTCGCCGGTTGACTATGGACAGGAGCCGGGAATATTAGCAGGCTGTCTGCCGCGGCCCTTTTCGAGTGAATGGACACCATGACGAATCCCCTGCTCGCCACCCGGCCCGACGGCCTGCCGGAGTTTGCCGCCATCCTGCCCGAGCACGTCGAGCCGGCGCTGGAGCACACGCTCGCCGCGAATCGCGAGGCGCTCGACAAGATCCTCGCCCGGGCGCGCGACGGTTCGCCGAGCTTCGAGAACGTCGTGCTGCCGCTCGAGGAAATCGGCGACCGGCTGCACCGGGTCTGGTCGCCGGTGAGCCATCTCAACGCCGTGGCCAACACGCCGGCGCTGCGCGACGCCTACAACGCCTGCCTGCCGGCGCTCTCGCGATATCACACCGAGCTCGCCCAGAACGGCGAGCTGTATCGGCTGTTCGAGCAGGTCTCCGCCACCGTGGCCGCGGACCGCGCCGACGGCGCCCGTGCGCTGCTCGACCAGGCGCTGCGCGACTTCCGCCTCGCCGGCGTGGCGCTGCCCGCGGAGCGCAAGCGCCGCTTCATGGAGGTGATGGAGGAACTCACCGAGCTGCAGGCGAAGTTCGAGCAGAACCTGCTCGACGCCATGGCGGCCTGGTCGCACCGCGAGACCGACCCGTCACGAGTCGCCGGGATCCCGGCAAGTCTCCTCGAGCGCGCCGTTGCCGAAGCGGGCCCGGATGGCGGCTGGCTGTTCCGGCTCGACCAGCCGACCTACATCGCCGTGCTCACCCATGCGAAAGATCGCGAGCTTCGCGCGCTGTTCCACCGCGCCTGGGCGACACGCGCTTCCGACCAGGCGCCCTCGCCGCCAGCGTTCGACAACACTGCGGCGATGGAGCAGATCCTGGCGCTGCGTCACGAGGCCGCCCAACTCGTCGGCTTTGCGAATTTCGCCGAGTACTCGCTCGCCACCAAGATGGCCTCCTCCGTCGCGGAGGTGCGCGGCTTCCTCGAGCGGCTGGCCGGCGCCTCGCGCGCAGCGGCGCGCGCAGAGATCGGGGAACTGGGCGCTTTCGCCGGCCACGCCCTCGAGCCCTGGGACATCGCCTATTACTCCGAAGAGCTCCGCCGGCAGAAGTTTTCCATCGCCGACGAGGAACTGCGTCCCTACTTCCCGCTGCCGAAGGTGCTCGAAGGACTTTTCGGCCTGGTGGAGAGGCTCTACGGCATCCGCCTCGAGGCCGGCGACGGCGCCTCGCTCTGGCACCCGAGCTCGCGCTATTTCCGCGTCGTCGGCGCGGACGGCAGTCCCGTCGGAGGGCTGTTCACCGATTTCTACGCGCGCCCGGAGAAACGCAGCGGCGCCTGGATGGACGACTGCGTCAACCGCAAGCGGCTCGCCGGGCGCACGCAGCTCCCGGTCGCGCACCTGGTGTGCAACTTCGCCCCGCCCGGCGTGAGAACGCCGAGCCTGCTCTCGCACGACGAGGTGCTGACGCTGTTCCACGAGATGGGGCACACGCTGCACCACCTGCTCACCCGCATCGACTACCCGAGCGTGTCCGGCATCCACGGCGTGCCCTGGGACGCGGTGGAACTGCCGAGCCAGTTCATGGAGGGCTTCGCCTGGGAGCCGGAGATTCTCGCGATGATCTCGGGCCACCACGAGAGCGGTGATCCGCTGCCGGGCGCGACCATCGAGCGGCTGCGCGCCTCACGCGTCTTCCAGGGCGGCATGCACATGGTGCGCCAGCTTGAGTTCGCACTCTTCGACCTGCGCGTGCATGCCGAATACGAGCCCGCGAAGGGCGGGCAGATCATGCCGATCCTGCGCGAGACGCGTGCGGCGGTCGCGGTCGTGCCGGGCGCCGCGTACGACCGCTTTCCGCACGGGTTTGCGCACATCTTCGGCGGCGGCTATGCCGCCGGCTATTACAGCTACAAGTGGGCCGAGGTGCTGTCCTCGGACGCCTATGCGGCGTTCGAGGAACAAGGCGTACTCAACAGCGAGCTTGCACGCCGCTTCCGCCAGGAGATCCTCGAGGTCGGCGGCACGCGCGACATCGGCGATGCGTTTCGCGCCTTCCGCGGCAGAGATCCAGACATCGCGGCGCTGCTGCGCCACTCCGGCATCACCGCCGCGGCGGCGGGCGAGAGCGGCACGGGTCCGGCCGGGGCGATCTGATTCCGGAGGCACCATGACGAGCACACATGGCCGCCGGCACCTGGCCCATCGCTGGAGAAGACGACATGACACCCCTGCCGAAGTCGCATTTCACATTTCCTTTTGTTGAATGCGAGCGGTTGAGGCGAGGCGCCTTTTTCGTCTCGTTCGCGAGTATAGAAAAAACGAGGGCCCGAATATGCCGACGCAACAGGAGCGAATCATGAGCGCAGAGTCTTTCGTTGTCAGTCCGAGCAATCGCAAAGCCGCACTGAAGGTCGTCGGCACAGAAGTCACCGTATTGGCTTCAGCGGAAGATACGCAGGGCCATCAGATCACTTTGCAGTCCGGCAGCGAGGGGATGGGCCCGCCACCCCACAGCCACGACTGGGACGAGTCGTTCTATGTCACCAGGGGCCAGGTGCAGTTCACGTGCGGCGGTGAGAGCACCATGTGCGCGGCCGGCACACTGGTACATGTTCCCGCCGGCACCGTCCATGCGTTCAGCTATGGGCCGGGGGGCGGAGAAATGCTGGAGATCACGGCGGGACGAAGCAAGGCGGTTGAGATGTTTACCGCACTTGATCGTGAGATCCCACCCGGCCCACCTGACGTCTCTGCGGTGGTCCGGGTACTCGGCGAGCACGGCGTCAAGGTTCACATGTGACGTGGACCGAAAAGGTGCCGGACTTGTTTTCTGGAAAATAGGTCCGGCTCCTTTTCCCGAGGACCTGATCTCATGACCGCCGACGCAAAAATCAGCAGCCGAACTCGTCAGTGCAAATAGATCAGACCTTCCCTAATTCTGGCTCTGCATCGAAGAATCGGGAGAGTGCCTTGACCATTACAAACCGACAGTCCGGAACCAACGTTCACGAGATCGCGGACGGTATCTACCGCATCAACACCCCGGTCAATGACGCCGGCGGGCCCGGCGATTTCTCGTTCAATCAATACCTCATCGTCGATGAGGAGCCACTGATCTTTCATACCGGTCCGCGGAAGATGTTCCCCCTGGTACGCGAGGCGGTTGCGAGCGTGGTTCCGCCCGAACACGTTCGTTACATCGCGTTCTCCCACGTCGAATCCGACGAGTGCGGCTCCCTCAACGAGTGGCTGGCCGTAGCGCCACGATCCGTGCCCTTGTGTGGCACGATCGCCGGCATGGTCTCCATCGACGACCTCGCAGACCGGCCGCCTCGTATGCTCGCGGATGGGGAAACTCTCCGGCTCGGAAAACGCCTGGTACGCTGGTTCGATACGCCGCATCTCCCGCACGCGTGGGAGTGCGGCTTGCTGATCGAGGAAAGGACCGGCACGCTCCTGTGCGGCGATCTGTTTACGCAGGGGGGCGCCCGAAACCCGGCCATTACGGAGTCGGATATTCTTGGACCGAGTGAGGCCTTCCGCCGGCAGATGGACTACTTTTCTCACACGAAGAACGCGCGAGCGCTGCTCGAGCGGCTGGCCTCGACGGAGCCGACGACGCTGGCGTGCATGCACGGCAGCGCCTGGCGCGGCGACGGCGCGCGACTCCTGCGGGCGCTTGCCGACGCGCTCGGCGTTTGAGCGTTGCCAGGCCGCGGGTTCCGGCCGATGGTGATCACACCGTGCCTTCGACCTCATGTTCCCCCGTAGCGCTCCGGCGCTCGAGGACCAGGATTTGTTCATCATCTTCGAAGACAGGCCGTCGGATTCACCATACATCGAGAGAGTGTGGCGTAGTCACAGCGTGGGGGTCGGCACATTCACATCCGTGGCTACCTCCAGCTTTGGCATTGTCGTCACCCGGCACAATGGCAAGACATTCCTCACCGTCCGGGGCCCGGAATCGAAGGCCACCCCGGCGGAGTGTCCGGCTGGGGGCGAATGGATCGGCGTTCACTTCAAGATCGGCACGTTCATGCCAACCCTGTTGCCAGGAGATCTTCGTGATCGCAACGATGTGAATCTGCCCGCGGCATCCGATCGGACCTTCCGACTCGAAGGGACCGCGTGGGAGTACCCTACCTTCGAGAACGTCGACACTTTCGTGGCACGGCTCGTGAGACAAGGGCTCATCGCAAAGGATCCCTGTGTCGAGATCGCGCTAAGAGACGAGGTCACGACACTTTCCCGACGGGCCGTGCAGAGACGTTTTCTCCACGCCACCGGAATGACACAACAGGTCATCAACCAGATCGAGCGTGCCCGGCGTGCCACTTGCCTCTTGAGGTGCGGGACGCCCGTGCTTCAAGTCGTCCACGACCTGGGCTATTTCGACCAGGCGCATCTGACCCGATCATTGAAGCGCTTCGTCGGACATACGCCTGCACAAATTGCTCGCGGCAATGAACAGTTGTCGCTTTTATACAAGACGTGATTACAGCATTTGTCTAGTTTCCATGAATGTGCAAACCGTTTGCGGGCACGGTGCCGGCACGGCCTGCGTGACACCGCCGATTCGGAGAGCAGAAGATGGAGTCGATTTCGTCGTTTCAGCTCTGGACAGGAAGAGTTCTGAGTGGAGTCGCCATCGCCTTTCTGTTTGTGGACGCGGTCGGAAAACTGATGCGACTCCCGCCGGTGGTCGAGGGAACCGTAAAACTGGGTTACCCAGAGAGCGTCGTATTCACATTAGGCGTACTCCTGATCGTTGGCGTAGCATTGTATGCAATCCCGAAGACATCCCTGATCGGGGCAATTTATCTCACCGCATTCCTGGGTGGTGCACTTGCAACCCACCTGCGGGTCGGAAGTCCGCTTTTCACCCACGTGCTTTTCAGCGTTTACGTCGCGGGGTTGGTCTGGGCCGGGCTTGTATTGAGGACTCCAAGGCTATTGTCACTGCTGATGGGACAATGACTCACCGCCCCTTTGCTATGGAATACAGATGCCGGGACGATAAATGATGGCAGCGCGACCGGCAGCCCGGAACATAGACGCCTACATCGCGGGTCACCCGCCGCAGGTGCGCGAGATGCTCCGGCGGTTGCGGGCTGCGATAGCCAAGGCTGCACCCGAAGCGACCGAATCGATCAGATATGGCATCCCCACCTTCGTGCAGAACGGGAACCTGGTGCACTTTGCAGCGTTCAGGAACCACATCGGGTTTTACCCGACGCCATCGGCAATCACGGCCTTCAGTCGGCAGTTGTCCGGATACAGGAGCTCGAAGGGCGCTGTTCAGTTCCCCTTGGACGAACCGCTGCCGCTCGCGCTGATCGCAAGAATCGTCCGCTTCAGGGTGAAAGAGGCGCGGGCGGGATCGCCCGCTCAGGGCGGGAACCGAAAGGGGAAAAGGGGGGAAAATAGGTCCGGTACCTTTTAGGGGGCCGAAGGACGCGGGCGATGACCAGCACGACGGACAGCGCGGGAGCAGGTCCGATGCGGGTCGGCGTCGTGCTGTTCGACCAGGTCGAACTGCTGGATTTCGCCGGGCCGGTCGAGGCGCTCTGGGCGGCACGGAAACCAGTGGCCGACGGCCGCTGGGGACCGGCGTTCGAGATCGTGCTGTTGGCCGAGCGGCCGGGCTCGATACGCACGGCGCAGGGTGTCGAGGTCGTCGCCACAACGGCCCTGGCCAATTGCGGGCCGCTCGATGTCGTGCTGGTGCCGGGCGGCTGGGGCAGTCGCGCGCAGATGAAGAACGCGGTACTGCTCAACTGGCTGCGCGAGCAGTCGCGCGCTGTTCAGCTCACGGCCTCGGTCTGCACCGGCGCCCTGGTGCTTGCGGCGGCCGGCCTGCTCGATGGCCGCAAGGCGACCACCCACTGGCAATCGCTCGAAGTCCTGCGCCGGTCTTTTCCGAAGGTGAACGTCGTCTCGGACAAACAGGTCGTGCGCGACGGCCCCATGATGACGTCGGCGGGCGTGGCCGCCGGCATCGATCTCGCGCTGCGTATCATCGAAGAGCAGCTCGGCCCGGCCGCTGCAGGGATGGTGGCGCGGAACATCGAGTATCCCCTGGCGGCGGATGAGACGCGCCGCGTGCCGTTGCCCTGAGCCGCACGTCGATGGCGCATCCCGGTAACGGCAACCTGTGGACATCCCGGAGCGAGCTGCTCGCTGGTGGCCGGTCGATCCGGATGAGCCTCGGAACAGGTTCGGTTGCCCTCCCATACGCCGAGGTGTTGCGGCTCTGGCGGGAAGCCGGGGAATTCCAGACGTTCTTCAACGAGCTGCTGGCTGGCGCGCCGTTCGCCGCCTTCCGCTGGGAAACGCCGCCGCTCACGGCCGCGACGGCTGACCGGCCCTTCGAGTCCGTATTGCTGGACAGTCCCTGGCTCGCCACCGAGCCCGACGCCGAGGCGTTCGCGGAGCACTTCGGGATAGCAGGTAGCGCCGGCGTCGTCGAATTTCCCAACCTCGGCGGGGACGCGATCCTGGTCGCACCGACACCGGCCAGCCCTCTGTCTGCCTACGCGCACATCGGCGCGTTCGCGCGCCGGGCTCCCGCCGCCCAGCGGCGTGCGCTGTGGAGCAGAGTCGGCGCGGCAATGGCGCGCCGGCTCGGGCCGCGGCCCGTTTGGCTCAGCACGGCCGGAGGCGGCGTGCCGTGGCTGCACGTGCGGCTCGACGACCGGCCGAAGTACTACGGCCACGAGCCGTACCGTACCTACGCGGAATAGCAGTTCCATCATCAGCACGACACGCTGATAAGACAATCGGTTGGAGCACCTACCGGCAGTCACATCTCGCTCACACCGGCGGGAAACCGTTCCGGTGTAGACTGCCGCGCGCGGACAGACGACGAATTGTGATTCGCCGGTCTGCGCAAGAACGGAGGCGACTCCGCAAATCCACGATGATCGGCCACCTGCGGGCGAACTGACCGCGTTCGCAGTTGGTGGTGCATTCGCCACAGATGAGCGGCGGGGGACAACGGGCGCTGGCTGGCCTGGCCGCGATCATGCTGATCGCGAGCGGTGCATCTGCGCGCGACTGGTTCTTCCGGCCGGACAACGGCGCCGGCTACGGGTCGCGGGATGGCAGCAGTTATGCCGATGCCTGGCATCTCGACGATCGTCAGACAGAAGCCGGGCACGTCGACTGGAGCGTGATGCGACCCGGCGACACGCTCTACGTCTGCGGCTTCCACCACACGGGCAGAGACCGCACGCTGCGGCCGACGGTGTCGGGCAGGCGGTCGGCGCCTATCGCGATAGACGGGGACTGCCCCACGGCCTACGGCACCGACCCGGGCATCATGCTGCTCGGCGGTTCGCAGATTAGCAGCGGGTGGACCGGACCGGACGGCCACGGTGTCTGGGCACTTCCCTACCGCGGCAGCACGGGAAGCCAGCTCATCGAGGACTCCGACGACATCGCCAACGGGGCGGCCGGGCTCAGGCGGCTGACCCGCCGCACCGGCGAGCCCGATGGCAGCTGGACCTGCGGCAGCTTCGCCAACGCGGGTGATGGTGCATTGGTCTATTACAAGCCATCCGACGCCGACGGCGACGGCCGCTGCGACGCGCCGCACCCGGTCTATCCGGTTGCCACGCGCAGCGTCAGTTTCCAGGGTCAGAGCGATTTCGTCCTGCGCAATCTGGTGCTGATGCACCAGGACCGGCTCGTGGACGTGAGCGGGGCTCAGCGCATCACGATCGAGCAGAACGAACTGAGTTGGGCCACCGAGACTGCGATACGTGCCGCCCTGAACTCCGACGACGGTGTGATTCGCAACAACCGGATCCACGACGTCGCGGGCGGCATTTATTTCATCAACCAGGTTGACTACGACAATATCAATAACATGGACGGCTGGCTGATCGCCGGCAACGAGATCCACGACGTCGACCAGGACTGCTATTACGCCTGCCAGGGAGGAGGCTTCGCCGACACGCACGGCATCGCCACCCAGGGCGCCACCGGTAACGTCATCGAGCGCAACCACGTGCACCACGTCGGCGGCGAGGGCATCATCCTCTACGCCATGAAGGGTCAGACCCTGCGCGACAACCTCATCCAGTACAACTTGGTCCATGACGTGGTGGACCTGAACCCGTATGTCGCAATCCGCGGCAAACGCAATGAGCGCGGCATCGAGCACGGCACATCGAACGAGGAGGTCCCGGACCAGACCATCAACAACGTCGTTCGCTACAACGTGCTGGTGAACATTGGCGGCGCGGCATTAAAGCTCAAGTCATCCCGGCCCGCCAGCGGCTACAGCTGGAGCGTTCTGAATAACGTGGTTTACAACTCGGGCACGTCCTTTGTCTGGTATGAGTCGGACAACCACCCGGACACGCATCCGGGTTTCCAGTTGCGGAACAACATCTTCGTAAATCCCCGCGAAATGCACCTCGATCAGCGCACTCCGGACGGTGACGACAGCGGCATCGTGATCAGCAACAACCTGTTCTGGCCGGACGACAGCCCGGGGGTATACCGCTACTCGTGGAACGGCGTGCGCTACGACAGCCATGCAACCTGGTCGGAAGCATCGGGCAAGGGGCAGGACTCGTTGACGGTGGAACCGCGCTTTCGCAACCCGGTCGCCGGGCCGTTCAGATTCGGGCCCGGCGGGCCGCCGCTGGTGCCGGGGGCCGGCGATTTCCGCCTCGCGGCCGACTCCCCCGCGATAGACCGAGGTGCGCCCGTCGGTGCGAGCAGGGATCTCACCGGCAACGCTATCGCCGGATCGCCCGACCTCGGCGCGTACGAGCACCAGCCGGATACGCTCACCACGGACGGTGACCCGGCAGAGGATTCGGGCGACTCTCCCGCGCCGGTCGATCCCGATCCGGCCGCGGAGACCGGCAGCTCCGACGGCCACGGCCTCGATCACGACCTGTTGCCTGCACCCGCAACGAATCACGACGCGGTTGCCGAGCCGGATGAGATATTTTCGATTGCCAGCAGTGGTGGCAGTGGCTTCGGCGCGTTGAGCCTGGGCGTGCTCGGCGCGGCAGCCTGGTACCGTCGCCGCAGACTCGCGCGGCCGATCTGGGCCATCAGGCAACCCGGCCGAGACATTTTCCGGCAGCGCCCCGCTCTACTCGAATCCGCGGCAGACGACGCCGCGCACGCCGTCGAAACTTCGCGGCTAGCCGGACTCCGTCAACGCCCCCGCTGATCGGGGACTGGCGGCCGGCTTCCGGCCGCGGCCTTCGACGCCGTTGAACCCGCGATGAACCTCGATCTGCTCGAGCCCGGCCTTCCTGTGCCACGAACGAAATGTCTCGACCGTCTGCGGCTGGTCATATCGCGGTGAGAACCAGTCGAAGGTGTCGAGATAGGCCCATTCCTTCAGCATCGCGTCGTTGGCGTCGGTCAGGTAATTCGAGCGATCGGCCACAAATCGGGAAATCACCTTCTGACCGATCCGGCTGCCACGCAAGCGTCGCGCCAGCGGCCAGAGAAAATCGACGTAGCGCCGCGTGATCCGGTAGAGCTCTTCGGGGCTGTAGCCGCGCAGCACGCGCCGGGCCCATGGCTTCACGTGCAGCCATTGCCGATAGGATCTGAGGTAGATATCCGAGACAATGAGCCCACCGGGACGCAGAACTTTCACGATCTCATAGAACGCCTTTTCCGGGTGCGGGGTGTGTTGCAGGACTCCGAAGCAGAACGCCTTGTCGAAGGCACACTCCGGAAAAGGCATTCTGTAGATGTCCGCCTGGACGATCAGCAGGTCTGGCAGGTGGCCGTTCATCGCGTAGTTCGCCTCGACCGCCTGCGAGTAATCGAACGACACGACGGTCGCGCCCGTCTCCGCCGCGCATCGGGTGAATCGCCCGGAACCCGAGCCGGCTTCCAGGATCAGCTGTCGCTGCAGGTTTCTGTCCCACCGGGTTTCGGCAAAAAATCGATTCGCCGATATCGGCATGCCGGAGTACTCGTCGTACTGGGTATGGCCGTGCAGATGCCATTGGAAGCCGAACGAGTCGGCATAATTGCCGGGCTCCACGAAACGGGGAATGTGATCGACAATGGGATACCGGTTGCCGGACTCCGGTTCGAGCAACGCGCCTTCCAGCACGCCACGTTCGTCAAGTTTCTCGTCGGTCAGCACCAACGTCCGGCGGGTCGCCGGACAGCGCAGCAGTGTGGCATGCTCAGGCTTCATTTCTGAGATCGTCAGGGGCGAAAGTCCCTCTTCCGCTCTCAGCGACTCGAGAAGTACGAGAGCTTGCCACAGGCGCGCGTTTGTCTGCCATCCTCCAGCGGAGCCGCGGCGCCAGCACGACTCCCGAGGCCCCCGCCAGGCAAACCAGATTACCCCGCAGTCAGCGTGGAACCTCGGAATGACGGACACAGCAGGATCAGGAACCGCATGAAAATCGCCACCTGGAACGTCAACTCCATCCGCCAGCGCCTCGCGCACGTCAGGGACTGGCTCTACGAGCATCGCCCGGACGTGCTGGCGCTGCAGGAGATCAAGGTGGTCACCGAGGCGTTCCCCGCGGCGGAGTTCGAGGCGCTCGGCTATCGCTGCGCAGTCGACGGGCAGAAGGCGTACAACGGCGTGGCGTTGCTGTCGCTCGCCGAGCCGCGCGACGTCGCCTGTGGCCTGCCTGGATTCGAAGACGAACAGAAGCGGGTGCTCGCGGCCAGTTTCGGCGACCTGCGGCTCGTCAATCTCTACGTGCCGAACGGCCAGAGCGTGGGATCCGAGAAATACGAATACAAGCTGCGCTGGCTCCAGGCGCTGCGCGACCATCTGCGTGCGGACCTCGACCGGCACCCGAAGATCGCGGTGGTGGGAGACTTCAACATCACGCCCGAGGACCGCGACGTCCACGACCCCGAGGAGTGGCGCGGGCAGGTGCTCTGCAGCGAGCCCGAGCGCGAGCGGCTTGCCGCAATCGTCTCGCTCGGCTATTCGGACGTGTTCCGCCGCTTCGAGCAGCCGGAGAAGTCCTTCAGCTGGTGGGATTACCGCGCTGCAGCCTTTCGCCGCAATCGGGGGTTGCGTATCGACCTGATTCTCGCTTCGCCCGCACTCGCCGGCAGTTGCACCGGATGCGCCATCGATACGGCGCCGCGGCGACGCGAGCAGCCCTCGGACCACGCGCCGGTCTGGGCGACTTTCCAATAATCGACGCCGTGACCGGCATCGCTTCCCGCCAAAGTGGCACATCCGCCCTCATTCTGGGCGTTGTGCGCCCGCGAATGCGGTGCAAGAATTCCGCCGATGTCTGAGACCGCGAGCATCGAGAGCACCGCCAGCCGGCCGTTTTGCGTCCGGCCGAACGAGTACGACGTGACCGGACGGGTGTGCGTGAGTTCCCCGCGAGCGGTGCGCGATGCGGTGCAGGAGCTCTTCCAGCAGGCCTTCCCCGGCAGCGCGTTCGACCCGCTGTGGGTGGCCTTTCATGACTTCGAGCGGCTGTTCCGCGGCAATTTCGAGGATTACTTCGGCTGCGACACCCTCTACCACGACATCCAGCACACTCTTGACATGTCGCTCGCGATGGCGCGGCTGCTCGCCGGCTACGAAAAGACGGTGGAGCAGGCCGACCGGCTCGGCCACACGCGCGCCGTCACGGGGCTGATCGCCGCGCTCTTCCATGACTCCGGGTACATCCGCCGCCGCTCGGAAACAGCGGTCCTGAACGGCGCGGAGTTTACCGGCCACCACGTCTCGCGCAGCGCGGAGTTCCTGCGCGGCTACCTGCCGCGGATCGGGCTGGGCGAACAGGCCGACATCGCCGCCCAGGTGGTGCACTTCACCGGCTACGAGATGAGCCTCGACGACATCGAGCTCGACGACCCCAAGGACAGCCTGATGGGGCACCTGCTCGGCACGGCGGATCTCCTCGCACAGATGGCCGACCGCTGTTACCTGGAGAAGTGCCGCGACCGGCTGTACGCGGAATTCGTGCTGGCAGGTGTGGCGACCCGCCCGAGCGATTCGCCCGCCGGCATCCAGTACGCCTCCGGCATCGACCTGCTGCGCCAGACGCCCGGGTTTTACCGGCTCTCCGCCCGCGACCGGCTGGAAAACAAGTTCAATCGCGCCTATCGCTACATGGAAGTGGTCTGCGACGGGCGCAACCCCTATTTCGAGGCGGTGGAGCAGAATCTCACCTATCTCGAGGGTGTCATCGAGCGCGAGCAGTGGGCCGGGTTGCGGCGGCAGCCGCCCTGTTTCACCGTGCTCGCCGAGCCGCTGCGCCACGTAAGCGGGCTCGTCAGCCGTTATCTCGCCCGCTTCCAGATGCCCGCCGGACGGATCGGCGGCCAGATTCTGCCGGCCGCGGTGTGATGCGGCGCGGGATGGGCCGCGCGCCGGCGGGGCGTCCCGCCGTCCACCGGATGCCGGCAACGTTTCCCGCCGCGCCCGCCTAGGCGATGGCCCGCGGGGAATCCAGGCCGCCACGCATCGGCTTCGTCAGCCTCGGCTGCCCGAAGGCGCTGGTGGACTCCGAGCGCATCCTCACGCAGCTGCGGGCCGAGGGCTACGAGGTCGCGCCGAGCTATGCGGGCGCCGACCTCGTGGTCGTCAACACCTGCGGCTTCATCGACTCCGCTGTCGAGGAATCGCTCGATGCCATCGGCGAGGCCCTCGACGAGAACGGCAGGGTGATCGTCACCGGCTGCCTCGGCGCGCGCCGCGATACGATCATCGGGAGATACCCGCAGGTGCTCGGCGTCACCGGTCCGCACGCCTACGCGGAGGTGATGGAGGCGGTGCATGCCCAGGCGCCGAAACCGCACGACCCGTTCCTGGACCTGGTGCCGCCGCAGGGCATCCGGCTCACGCCGCGCCACTACGCGTATCTCAAGGTGAGCGAGGGCTGCAACCACCGCTGCAGCTTCTGCATCATCCCGTCCATGCGCGGCGACCTCGTGAGCCGCCCGATTGGCGAGGTGATGCGGGAAGCCGAGCGGCTGGTCGAGGCGGGGGTGCGGGAGCTGCTGGTGATCTCGCAGGACACGAGCGCCTATGGCGCGGATCTGCGCTACCGCCTCGATTTCTGGAACGGCCGGCCGCTGAAGAGCCGCTTTTTCGATCTCGCCCGCGCGCTGGGCTCCCTCGGCGCCTGGGTACGGCTGCACTACGTGTACCCGTATCCGCACGTGGACGAGGTGCTGCCGCTGATGGCCGACGGCCTGGTGCTGCCCTACCTCGACGTGCCTTTCCAGCACGCAAGCCCGCGGATCCTCAGGCTGATGCGCCGGCCCGCGCACGCCGAGGACACGCTCGCGCGCATCGGCCGCTGGCGCGAGGCCTGCCCGGAGCTCACCATCCGCAGCACCTTTATCGTCGGCTTTCCCGGCGAGACCGAGGACGACTTCGAGGCGTTGCTCGACTGGCTCGGCGAGGCCCGGCTCGACCGCGTCGGCTGCTTCACCTACTCGCCAGTCGACGGCGCCGCGGCCAATGCCCTGCCGGACCACGTGCCCGCCGAGGAAGCGGCCGAACGCCAGGCCCGCCTCATGGAACTCGCCGCGCAGATCAGCGCCGAAAAGCTCGCTGCGCGCGTCGGCAGCCGCATGCGGGTGCTGGTCGACAAGATGGGCGAACACGGTGCGATCGCCCGTAGCCCGGGCGACGCGCCGGAAATCGACGGCGTGGTCCGGATCCCGGTTCCAGGCCAGGCCCGGCCGGGGGCGTTCCTCGACGTAACGGTCACGGGCTCCGATGCCTACGACCTGACCGCAGTCATCAGATGAGCACTTGATCGCAGATGCACGGGGTGCCGCAATGGTGTCGCCACGGACCACACCGCGTGGTACGACCGCTTACGGCGAGTGCGGATGAACCATAGCGAGCATCGAGGGTGCCGATGACTCGACCCTTCGCCTGAGCGGCTGCCGGCCGTGGCGCTGCGCGGCGCGCGTGAAGCCGCGTGCAGCAGGAGCGAAGCCCGGCGCCTTTCTGCATGCCTCATCGGCCATAAGACAGATCCACGTGTCCGGTGAGGTACCCGAGCGAGCGTCCCAGCGCAGCGTCCGTGCCGGCAGCCGACCGCGGGCAGGCGGACCTGCGCCGTCAACGCGTCGCGCATAGCTGCGATGGACTTGACGAGTGGTGCCGCCGTCAAGCCTGACCGTTGCCCAGCCGGCGCAGCAGCGGCAGCGCCACCAGCGACACGGCGACCAGCACAAGCAACGTGAGGGGATAGCCGAGCGGGACCTTGAGCTGGCCGCCGGCGTAACCCGCCCAGGCCTCGCAGCCGTTGGTGAGCGCCATGAAGAGCGCGAAGCGCGTCGCGCTGAAGGCGCCTTGCGACAGGCGCATGAACAGCGCGTAAGAGGCGGCCGTGAAAAAACCGATCGCGACGTAGACTGCGGCCAGCATCGGCACGGTTGCGGCGAGCGCCGGAGCGGCTGCCGCTACCAGGCCGGCAACGCCGCCGACCGCCATCCCGATCACGATGATGCCTGCGGCCGTCGCCCGGTGTGTGCCGATGCGGTCGCTGAAGCGTGCGCTCAAGGCAGCGCCCGCGATCAGCCCGCCCGGCGCCAGCAGTCCGAAAAAGAGTGAAATCGGCCCGTCGGCCACGCCCTGCTCGACCAGCAGCGGGCCGACCGCTACCGAAAGGAATTCGAAGCCGGCGCCGGCGGTAAGTGCCACCGCGAGCCCCAGCAGCCCCGCCCGTCCGGCGAGGATTGCCAGCCACTGCCGCGATCCTGCAAGCGGCACCGGCGCGCGCGCCGGGTCGTGGACCGACACCAACAGCAGGATCATTGGCAAGGCGATGATCACGACCAGCGCCCCGATCACCGCCGCCTGGCCGGCAACCGCGCCGAGCAGCAGCGCGCCCGATGCCACCGCGGCACGGCCGGCGAGCATGCCGCCCTGCATCCAGCCGTTGATGCGGCCGAGGTCCCCGGTCGGCACGCTGCGGATGGCAAGCGTGTCGATGCCGACGTCCTGCGCGGCCGCGAACACTGCGTGGCCGACCAGCAGGGTCGTCAGCACGGCAAAGCCACCGCCCCAGTCGATGAACGCGAGCGGCGCGAGGCTGATGACCATCGCGCACTGGCAGGCGAGGATCCAGCGGCGTAGCGAGAGTCCGCGCGCCAGCCCCGCGTCGATCACGGGGCCGGCGAGGAATTTCAGCACCCACGGCAGCGTCGCGGTGGAGGTGAGCAACGTGATCTCTGCGAGCGCCACACCCTGCCGGGCGAGCATCGTCGGCAGCGCCCACCAGATGAAGCCCATCGGGGCGCCCTCGCTCACGTACAGCGCCGCGAACAGCCAGCGCCGGCCGGCCGCTGTCTCGAGCAGGTTCAGTGGCCGCTCACCGCAACGCGGGCACCACGTGCTCCCCGATGATGTCGAGCGCTTCCATGGGATCGTCGTGCAGGCGCAGCGAGATCGTCGTCTGGCCGAGAGTGCCGAACCTGCGGAAGCGTTCGATCTCGCGATCGAGGTCTTCGAGCCCGCCGGTGGAAGTGAAGCCCTCGCACAGCGCGTTGGTGATCCGGTCCGGCACGCCCTTGACGTTGCCCGAGCGGTCGAACCAGGCGTTGACGAAGTCCTGCCAGTGGTCGCGCACGAACTTCACGTCGTCGGGGCCGAGGAAGAGCTTGATGAGTTCCGGATCGAGCTTGCGGGCGCGCCAGGCGAGCTCGCGGCGCGACTCGCGATAACCCTCGGCCCGGTCCTTCTTCAGGTGCCACGCCCAGAAGCTGTTGATGCGAAAGCCCTGCTTCGGCCGCTCGCGCTTCGCGAGCCCCTCGCGGATTGCGGCGATCGCAGGCGGCAGGATCTCCAGCGGCGTGCAGCCGATGAATACCCCGTCGGCGACCCGGGCGCCGGCCCGCATCATCATGTGCCGGTAGGCACCGAGATAGACGAACGGTGGCGGCGCCTTCAGCCATTCGTACGCGCAGGGGTAGGTCACCTGGAAGTCCTCGCCCTTGTAGCCGCTCTGCTTGAGCTCGCCGCGCCCCGCGCCGATGACGATCTCGACGGCCTCGCGGACGGCCCGCACGATCTTCGGCGGCTTGCCGAGCGCCATGGCGTCGAGGTTGCCCTCACCGGCGCCGACCGAGACCTCGGCGCGGCCGCCGGACAACTCGTTCAGAGAGAGCACGGCGTTGGCGATCTTCAGTGGGTGCATCTCAAACGGCGAGAGCGCGAGCGCGCCGAGCCTGAGGTTCTTCGTCGCCAGCGCCACTGGCGTGAGGCTGACGAACGGATCCCAGTGCGCGAAATAGTTCGACATCCACAGGGCGCGAATGCCGTAGCGCTCGGCCGCCTGCGCCAGTTCGATCAGCTGCCGTGAGGAGAGATCCGGCTCTAGGATGATGTCGACTTCCACGGGGAGAGGCCCTTCGTGAGCATTTTCTGAGAACGGGTGGTCATTCTAGCTGAAACGGGGTCGCCGCCCTTTTCAGCGAAGAGGGGAGCATCCCCTATCCGAGGCCGAGCCGCCGCCACTCGATCACCGGGCAGCGATTCATGATCACGGTCAGGCCCGCCGCGCGGCCGCGGCGCGCCGCGACTTCGTCCACCACGCCGAGTTGCATCCACACGGCCCCCGCTCCGGTCGCAATGGCTTCGTCCACGAGCGCCCCGGCAGCGTCCGACCGGCGAAACACGTCGACGATGTCCACCCGCGCCGGTATCGAGGCGAGATCGGGATAGACGATCTCGCCCGACAGCATCTCGCCCGCGTAGGCCGGGTTGACCGGCAGGCAGCGGTAACCCTTCGACTGCAGGAAGCGCATCACCCCATGGGAGGGCCGGTCAGGCTTGAGCGAGGCGCCCACCACCGCAATGGTGCGTGCGCCGCGCAGTGTCGCTACGATGACCGCATCAGGCGTGCCGTCGC
>CAZFWB010000034.1:21562-24409 GCA_964522655.1 uncultured Chromatiaceae bacterium
TGGGCGGCGCGCCCCTGGCTCGCGTCCGGCCTCCTGCGGGCCGCGCGCTCCCAGCGCTGCTTGGCGTGGAAGCCGCGCCGCCAGAGCCAGGTCTCGGTGTAGAGGATCTTGTCGGGCACGATCCGGCAGACCTGTCGTTCGAACGGCTTGCTCGCGTCCATGCCGAGGTCGCTCATCCACTCGTGCCAGCGAAACACCTTCATGCCGTGCGCCCAGCCCGGCGCGTGCGGCTCGATGATCGTCGCGTGGCCAAAGATCTGAGCGCCGCGGGCGCTGTGCCAGCCGTGGTAGGCGCCGTGCACCGCCACGGATACGCGCGGGTCGCGCTGCATGGCCTTCAGCTTCGGCGTGCCGGGATCCGGCAGCATGTAGATGTCGAGCCCGTCGGCGTAGTACTCGATGGGGCTCGCCATTGGCTGACCGTTCTTGCCAACGGTGGCGAGAACGCACATGTTGGTGGAACCAAGGAGCTGCTCGATGCGGTCCTCGAGCTCAGCGCGCGGCAGCGGCTTCTGCGGCCAGGGCGGCTCGACCCACTTGTAGGCATAGCTCACGGCCTGTCTCCGTATTCCTAATAGCCGCGGAAGCTTAGCAAAGGATACAGGGCGTCGGGTCGAAGTTTCGAAGTCTTTTCGCGATACGATGCGGTGCCCGGAAAAAACTTTCGCAACTTCGACCCGGCACCTTTTTCTATTCGACTGTCACTGACTTCGCGAGATTGCGCGGCTGATCGACGTCGGTGCCTCGCAGGATCGCGACGTGGTAGGCCAGGAGTTGCAACGGGATGGTGTAGACGGCCGGCGCCTGCAGGTAGGTGACGTGCCTGGGCATCTGGATCACGGTCACGCCATCGCTCGACTCGAAGCCCGAGTCGGGATCCGCAAACACAAACAGTTCCCCGCCGCGCGCGCGCACTTCCATGAGGTTCGACTTGAGCTTTTCCAGCAGGTCGTTGTTCGGCGCCACGGTAATGACCGGCATGTCCGCGTCCACCAGCGCGAGCGGCCCGTGCTTGAGCTCACCGGCCGGGTATGCCTCGGCATGGATGTAGGAGATCTCCTTGAGCTTCAGGGCCCCTTCCATGGCAATCGGGTGCAGCATGCCGCGGCCCAGGAACAGCGCGTGGTGCTTGCCGGCGAAGCGTTCGGCGAGCCTGCGCATGTCCTCGTCGAGCACGAGGGTCTTCTCGATGAGCCCGGGAATCTCGATCAGCCGGGTGACGAGCCCGCGCTCACGTTCGGCATCCGCGCCACGGTGCTTGGCAAGCGCGATTACCAGCATGGTCAACGCCGCGATCTGTGTGGTGAACGCCTTGGTAGAGGCCACGCCGATTTCCGGCCCCGCCCGCGTCAGCATCACGAGTTCGGATTCGCGCACCAGGGAGCTTTCCGGCACGTTGCAGATCGCAAGCGATGACAGGAAGCCCTCCTGCCTGGCGAGCCTCAGCGCCGCCAGCGTGTCGGCCGTCTCGCCCGACTGCGAGATGCTGACGAAGAGCGTGTTCGGCGTCACCACCGGGTTGCGGTAGCGGAACTCGCTCGCGATCTCCACGTAGCAGGGAATGCGGCAGATCTGCTCGATGAGGTAGCGGGCCACGGCGCCGGCGTGATAGCTCGTGCCGCAGGCGACGATGTGCACGGCCTGCGTGCGCCGGAAGATTTCGGTCGCGTCTGGGCCAAAAGCCGCCTCCAGCAGGCGGCCGCTGGCGACGCGCTCCTCGAGTGTCTGCGCCACGGCGCGGGGTTGCTCGTGGATCTCCTTCAGCATGTAGTGCGGGTAAGGGCCCTTCTCCGCCGCGTCGGCGGACAGCTCGCTTTCCTTCACAGGGCGGAAGGCCGGCGCGCCGGCGCGGTCGACCACGCGCACGCTGCCACGGGCGATTTCGGCAACGTCGCCTTCCTCCAGGAACACGAACCGCCGTGTCACCGGCAACAGGGCCGAGACGTCGGAAGCGACGAAGTTCTCGCCCTCGCCAAGCCCCACCACCACCGGGCAACCGCAGCGGGCGAGCACTATCACGTCCGGGCTCGCCTGGCTCATCACCGCGAGCGCGAAGGCGCCCTCGAGTTCCGCCACGGTGGCGCGGACTGCGTCGAAGAGCCCGCGGTGGGTCTTCAGGTGATGGTGGATGCGGTGGGCGATGCACTCGGTATCCGTGTCGGAACTGAACACGTATCCGAGTTCCTTAAGCTCCTCTCGCAAGCGCTCGTGGTTCTCGATGATGCCGTTGTGAACGATGGCCAGCCCGTCGTGGGAGACGTGCGGGTGGGCGTTTTTCTCCGCCGGCGCGCCATGCGTAGCCCAGCGGGTGTGAGCGATGCCGACCGGCGCTTCGAAGGGCTCGGCGTTGAGCGCGGCCTGCAGCTCCGCCACCTTGCCGAGACGGCGTTGGCGGCGCATGCCACCGTTGGTCAGGACGGCGAGGCCGGCCGAGTCATAGCCCCGGTACTCCAGCCGCCGCAGGCCCTCCATCAGGATGGGCACGACGTTGCGTTCCGCGACCGCTCCGACGATTCCGCACATGGGTGGTACTGGCCTGTCCGGCAGATCCCTGGTATCTGGAAAAATTATCGGCGCTGAGGCTTAAACCCGCCTGAAGCTCCGTCTCAAATCTGCATTCCCGGCCCGGCGATCCGAAAAAAGAGCCAGCCCCGGCAGCGCCTTACTTCTTGACCGGCCGCTTCCAGCCGTAGCGGGTCACCTGCTTGCGCTCGCTGATGGTCAGTTCCCCGGGCGGGACATTGCGGGTAATGGTCGCCCCGGCGCCGATCGTGGCGCCCCGCCCGACGGTCACCGGGGCGATCAGCTGCACGTCGGATCCGATATGCACGTCGTCCTCGATGATGG
>CAZFWB010000035.1:0-24066 GCA_964522655.1 uncultured Chromatiaceae bacterium
AACACGAATTCTCCCCAGGAGTCGGACTTGCGGTACAGGGGCATCGCGCCGCAGAGCCCGGCGCGGTCGTCGTGCGCGAGCAGGTATCGTGGCAGCCAGGCAGTGCCGGGACCGATCGAGCGGCTCGACTCGAGGGCGGACAGGAACTCGTGGCGCAGAAACGGCTGCGAGGTTCCGAGCAGGCGGTTCCACTCGCCCGCCGTGACCGCGGCGATTTCCTCGACGATTGAGACTTTCACCTGGCTGCCGCCCGCCTCGATTGCACCTGTCGCTGGCGGCAAGCGTCGGTCGTCAGCCCGGAGGTGTCAATTACCCGGCTGCGGAGTCGAGAAAGCGCTCCGCGTCGAGCGCTGCCATGCAGCCGGAGCCGGCTGAGGTGATGGCCTGCCGGTAAACGTGGTCGGCCACGTCACCGGCGGCGAACACTCCGGGCACGCTGGTCGCGGTGGCGCCGCCCGCCAGTCCGGAGCGCACGACGATGTAGCCGTTCGTCATCTGCAGTTGGTCCGCGAACGGCGCCGTGTTCGGATCGTGCCCGATCGCGATGAACACACCCGAGAGCGCGATCTCGCGTGCAGCCGCCTGTGAATCGGTGCTGCGCAGGCGCACTCCGGTGACACCCTGATCGTCGCCGAGCACCTCCTCGACCACGTGGTTCCAGAGGATCTCGACGTTGCCGCCCGGGCGGGTGCGCTCGAGCAGGCGTCCCTGCAGCATCTTCTCGGCCCGCAGCTGGTCGCGGCGGTGCACGAGGGTCACCCGCCGGCAGATATTGGAGAGGTACAACGTTTCCTCGACGGCGACGTTGCCGCCGCCGATCACGGCCACGTCCTTGCCCTTGAAGAAAAAGCCGTCGCAGGTTGCACAGGCCGATACGCCCTTGCCCCGGTAACGCGTTTCGCTCGGCAGACCGAGATAGCGGGCCGACGCGCCGGTGGCGATGATGACCGCATCCGCGGTGTAGTCCCGCTCACCGCCGTGCAGGCGCAGGGGACGTCCGCTGAAATCGGCCCGTTCAATGTGGTCGGGCACCATCTCGACCTGCAGGCGCTCCGCGTGGGCGCGCAGCTGTTCCATCAGCTGCGGACCCTGCAGCCCTTCGCTGCCACCGGGCCAGTTGTCGACATCGGTGGTGGTCATGAGCTGGCCGCCCTGCTCGAGCCCGGTGACCAGCAGCGGCCTGAGATTGGCACGGGCGGCGTAGACCGCCGCCGTGTAGCCCGCGGGACCCGACCCAAGAATGAGCAGACGTGCGTGTCGGGACTCGGCCATGCGCATGGATCCTTCGCGGGCGGAGAACGGGCCAGTGCCGCACGCTGCTTTCTTTTTAAAGGAGGTCGCTGCCCGGCGCGCTAGTGTAGGGAGAAACGCCGGCGGCTTCCAACCACCGATCGGCGCCGGAAACCCGGCTTCAACCGCGGGCGAATTTGCTGTTATCATCCGCCGCAACTACTCGTGCGCAGAAGTAGTTAACCTTTGTTGTTGTAGCGTTATCTCAGGTGAGCAGAGCAGCCCGGCTGGACGGCAACGGCGTGCCCGCGGCGCCCGCGATCAATGCATTGCGGGAATCGGCCCTGTGGGTGCTCGGCGCGCTCGCCCTGATCATGCTGGTGGCGCTGTTGACCTATGACCCGCGCGACCCGGGCTTCAGCCACACCGGTGACGGCGGGCCCGTGCGCAACCAGATCGGGGCCGGCGGGGCCTGGTTCGCGGACATCAGCTACAGCCTGTTCGGTGCGCCCGCCTACCTGCTTCCGGTGATGGCAGGGCTGGCCGGCTGGCTGCTGTTCTCGGCGCGGCGTTCCGCCGCGCCGATGGACCGCACGTTGCTTGCCACGCGGGGCGCCGGCTTCGTTCTCACTCTGGCCAGCAGCTGCGGGTTGGCGACGCTGCATTTCGGCCAGGGGATCCTGCCGCAGTCGGCCGGCGGCGCGCTCGGTGAAGTCGTCGGTGCGGGCCTCGCCGGGGTGCTCGGGACCCTTGGCGCCACACTGCTGCTGTTGTCGCTGTGGCTTGCGGCGATCGCGGTGTTCACCGGCCTGTCGTGGCTCACGGTCATGGACCGGATCGGCGCGGCGGTACTCGGCAGCCTCGACCGGGTCCGCGGCTTCGTGCGGGAGCTGCGCGAGCGCACGCTGCGCAGGCACGCCCTCGAGCACCGCCAGGAGGTTGTTCGTGCCGAGCGCAGGAAGGCCGCGAAGAAAACGCCGCCACGCATCGAGCCCGTGGTGGCCGCAGCGGAACCCGGCACCCGCGTCGAAAAGGAGCGCCAGGTCCGGCTGTTCGACAAACCAGTGCCGGGAGAGCCGCCGCCGTTGTCGCTGCTCGACGAGGCGCCGCCCCACGGCCCCGGTTACTCGACCGAGGCGCTCGAGGCGATGTCGCGCCTGGTGGAGCTCAAGCTGCGTGACTTCGGGGTGGAGGTCGAGGTCGTCTCGGTGCATCCGGGCCCGGTGGTGACCCGCTTCGAGCTCAACCCGGCCCCCGGCGTGAAGGTGAGCCAGATCAGCAATCTCGCCAAGGACCTCGCGCGCTCGCTGTCGGCGATCAGCGTGCGGGTCGTGGAGGTGATCCCCGGCAAGTCCACGGTGGGGCTGGAGATCCCCAACGAGAGCCGCGAGTTGGTCACACTGGGCGACATCCTGCGCTCGAAGGCCTACGAGGACATGCCATCGCCGCTGACGCTGGCGCTCGGCAAGGACATCAGCGGCAAGTCGGTGGTGGCCGACCTGCAGCGCATGCCGCACCTGCTGATCGCCGGCACCACCGGCTCAGGCAAGTCCGTCGGGCTGAACGCCATGGTGCTCAGCCTCGTCTACAAGGCGAAACCCGACGAGGTGCGCCTGATCATGGTGGACCCGAAAATGCTGGAACTGTCCGTGTACCAGGGCATTCCGCACCTGCTCTGTCCGGTGGTGACCGACATGAAGGACGCGGCCAACGCGCTGCGCTGGTGCGTCGTCGAGATGGACCGGCGCTACCGCCTCATGGCCGCGCTCGGCGTGCGCAACATCGGTGGCTTCAATCGCAGGATCCGCGCCGCCCTCGACAAGGGCGAGCCGATTCCCGATCCGCTGGCGGCAGCCGGGACCGACGGCGGGCCAGCGGTGCAGGCGCAACCGCTCGAGCCGCTGCCGTTCATCGTCGTCGTCATCGACGAACTCGCCGACCTGATGATGGTGGTCGGCAAGAAGGTCGAAGAGCTCATTGCCCGACTGGCCCAGAAGGCGCGGGCCGCGGGCATCCACATGATCATCGCCACTCAGCGTCCCTCGGTCGACGTCATCACCGGGCTCATCAAGGCCAATATCCCCTGCCGCATCGCCTTCCAGGTGTCGGCCAAGGTGGACTCGCGCACCATCCTCGATCAGGGCGGCGCCGAGAGCCTGCTCGGCCACGGCGACATGCTGTTCATGGCGCCGGGTACTGCCGCGCCGCTGCGCGTCCACGGCGCCTTCGTCTCGGACCAGGAGGTGCACCGTGTCGCCGCCCGGCTCAAGGGAGCTGGGGAGCCGCGCTATCTGGACGAAGTGCTGGAGGGCCCGACGGTGGCCATCCCGGGAATTTCCGGGGAGCCTGCGGGCGGGGGCGAGGATGCCGACGGCGAGGCCGATCCGCTCTACGACCAGGCCGTGCGCATCGTGGCGGAGACCCGCCGCGCATCCGTCTCAGGGATACAGCGGCGGCTGAAGATCGGCTACAACCGCGCCGCGCGCCTGGTGGAAACCATGGAGCTGGCCGGCCTCGTCGGCCCGCTGCAGTCCAACGGTTTCCGCGAGGTGCTGGCGCCGCCGCCGCCCGAAGAGTAATCCGTGCCCGGACGCTCTACGTTGGTCGCCGGCGCGTTGCTGGCCGTGCTGTTGTTGATTGCGCCCGACTCGCGCGCCGCCAGCGCCGGCTCCGAACGGCTGCTGCAGTTCATCGAGCGCGTGCAGACGATGCGCGCCGCCTTTCGCCAGGTCGTCACGAGCGCCGGGGAGGAAGCGGGCGCGGAGGCGGGTGGCCGCTTTCTTCTGAAACGTCCCGGCCGCTTCCGCTGGGACTACCAGCGTCCCTACGAGCGGGTGGTGCTGGCCGACGGAACACATCTGTGGCTTTACGAGGCGGATCTCGATCAGGTGACCGTGCGGCCGCTGGCCGCCGGTCTCGGTGAAACGCCGGCCGCGCTGCTGACCGGCGGGCGCGACGTGCTCGAGCGCTTCGAGGAGATCGCTGCCTGGTCGGGGGATGAACTTGACTGGGTGCGACTGAAGCCCCGCTCGGCAGATTCCGATTTCGAATCAGTAGCGATCGCCTTCGCGGGCAATCGTCCCGCGCAGCTCGAGATCGTCGACAGGCTCGGGCAGCAAACGCGGATCTATCTCACCGATGTCACCCTCAACCCCGCCCTCACCGACGACGCCTTCCACTTCGAGGTGCCGGAGGGGGCCGACGTGATTCGCGAGGGCGAACTCTGAGCCGCAGGCGGAACTGAGCGCGTGCTGCCCCTTCGATATCGCTGGTGGTGGCTCGGCGCGGGCCTCGGTGCGCTGGCGCTGATCCTCGCGCTGGCGATGCTGCCCCTGTCCGCGCCGGTGCCGGTGCAGGGCTTCGACAAGTTCCTGCACTTCCTCGCTTTCATGTTCCTGACGGTATGGTTCCTGGGGCTGTTCGAGGCGCGCTTCACGTGGCTCGTTGCGGCGGGACTGCTGCTCTACGGCGGCCTGATCGAGATCCTGCAGAGCTTCATGCCGTTCCGGTTTGCCGAGGCCTACGATGTAGTATCGGATACGGCCGGGATTGGCGCAGGCTGGTTGCTCGCGGCTCTGGGGCTGCGCCACTGGTGCAGGCGCGCCGAGGCCATGATGGGCGTGGTACCGCCGGATGGATACGGATAACGACACCCGCAGCGGGACTGCGTGGCAGCCGCTCGCCGATCGCATGCGCCCGGCGACGCTCGAGGAGGTGGTGGGCCAGCGGCACCTGCTCGGACCGGGCAAGCCGCTCACGGGACTGATCGAGGCGCGAGCGCTGCACTCGGCGGTGCTGTGGGGCCCGCCGGGCACCGGCAAGACCACGCTGGCCCGGCTGGTCGCCAGGGCGGCGGGAGCGCGTTTCGTCGGCCTGTCGGCCGTCCTCGCCGGCGTCAAGGACGTGCGCGAGGCCGTAGCGGCCGCCCAGGCGGATCGCAGCCAGCCGACGGTGCTGTTTCTCGACGAGGTGCACCGCTTCAACAAGGCCCAGCAGGATGCGTTCCTGCCGTTCGTGGAGGATGGCACCGTCATCTTCATCGGAGCGACCACGGAAAACCCTTCCTTCGAGCTGAACAACGCGCTGCTGTCGCGCGCGCGCGTCTATGTCCTGAAGGCAATCGACCGCGAGGACCTCCTGCAGCTCCTGCGCCGCGCGCTAACCGACCCCGAGCGCGGCCTGGGCACGCCATTGCTTCGCGTCAGCGACGAGGTGCTCCGGCGCATTGCCGATGCCGCCGACGGGGATGCGCGCCGGGCGCTCAACCTGCTGGAGCTCGCCGCCAGCGTGGCACGCGCCGGCGAGCAGACGGAGATCGGCGCGGACGTGGTGGGGGAGGTCATCACCGGCGGTTGGCGGCGATTCGACCGCGGCGGGGACATCTTCTACGACCAGATATCGGCGCTGCACAAGTCGGTGCGCGGTTCCGACCCGGACGCGAGCCTGTACTGGTTTGCCCGCATGCTCGACGGCGGCTGCGACCCGCGCTATATCGCGCGCCGGCTGGTGCGCATGGCGGTCGAGGACATCGGGCTTGCCGACCCGAGGGCGCTGACGATGACGCTGGAGGCGTGGGACGCCTACGAGCGTCTCGGCAGCCCGGAGGGCGATCTCGCGCTGGCGCAGGCGGTGGTGTTTCTCGCCTGCGCGGCCAAGAGCAACGCGGTCTACCGCGCGTTCGCGGCGGCACAGGAAGACGCTGCGAGTCTCGGCTCGCTGGAGGTCCCGCTGCACATCCGCAATGCGCCGACCCGTCTCATGAGAAGCCTCGGTCACGGCGCCGGTTACCGCTACGCGCACGAGGAACCAGACGCATTCGCGGCCGGCGAACGCTACTTGCCCGACGAACTGCCGGACCGTCTCTACTACGAGCCGACGGCGCGGGGCATGGAGGCGCGGATCGCCGAGAAGCTCGCGGAGCTGCGCGAACGCAATCGCGCCGCGCGCAAGGCGCGGTGAGCGGGCAGGCCGTTACCTGGGAGAACTCCTCGACAGCGGAGTCGCAGCACGCGACCGCTTCCCCGTGAATCAGTGGAGACACTAGAATTCGCCGCTGACCCGCCAGCCGCGCGCCGGAGACCGCAACGACATGCTCGACCCCCGCCTGCTCAGAACCGAACCGGACCGGGTCCGTGACAACCTCGCGCGCCGCGGCTTCACGCTGGACATTACCGCCTATGGCGCGCTGGAGGAGGCTCGCCGCGAGGCGCAGTTGCGCGTCGAACAGTTGCGCAACGAGCGCAACGTCAAGTCGAAGGGCATCGGCAAGGCCAAGGCCGAGGGGCGGGACATCGTCCCGCTGCTGGCCGAAGTCGAGCACCTCGGCGCGGCGCTGAAGAAGGCGGAGGGCGAGCTGGACACGGTCCAGCGCCAGCTGCACGAGCTGCAGCTCGGTCTGCCGAACCTGTTGCACGAGTCGGTCCCGGATGGCCGGGACGAGACCTCCAACCGGGAGGTCCGTCGCCACGGACAGCCGCCGCAATTTTCGTTCCAGCCCCTCGATCACGTCGATCTCGGCCTGCGCCTCGGGATGCTCGACCCGGAGGCCGCCGGGCTCATCGCCGGGGCGCGCTTCATGGTCATGCGCGGATCGCTCGCGCGCATGCACCGGGCGCTCATCCAGTTCATGCTCGACACGCACACCCGCGAGCACGGCTACACTGAGACCTACGTGCCGTATCTCGCCAACGGCGCGAGCCTGGAGGGAACCGGCCAGTTGCCCAAGTTCGCCGCCGACCTCTTCGCGGTGCAGGGCGAGCAGGAGTTCTATCTCATCCCGACGGCCGAAGTGCCGCTCACCAATCTGGCCCGCGGACGCATCCTCGAGGCGGACGAGCTGCCGCTGCGACTTGCCGCGCACACGCCCTGTTTTCGTTCCGAGGCAGGCTCCTACGGCAAGGACACCCGCGGCATGATCCGCCAGCATCAGTTCGAGAAGGTCGAGCTGGTGCACATCGTGCGCCCGGCGGATTCCTATGCGGCGCTCGAGGAGCTGACCGGTCACGCCGAGGTGATCCTTAAGCGGCTCGGGCTCGCCTATCGGGTCGTGGCGCTGTGCGCCGGCGACATCGGCTTCGGGTCGGCCAGGACGTACGACCTCGAAGTCTGGCTGCCCGGGCAGGGCAAGTACCGGGAGATCTCCTCCTGCAGCAACTGCGAGGACTTCCAGGCGCGGCGCATGGTGGCGCGCTGGCGCAATCCGGACAGCGGCAAGCCGGAGCTGGTGCACACGCTGAACGGCTCGGGCGTGGCCGCCGGCCGCGCGCTGATCGCCGTGATGGAGAACTACCAGCGCGCGGATGGCTCGATTGCAGTGCCCGGGGTTCTGCAGCCCTACATGGGCGGCCAGGCCGTGATCGGGCCGCCGGGACCGTGAGCCGTGCAACGGTCCTGGCGGCCGCCTGCCTGGCGCTGGTGGCAGCGGTGACGGATGCGGGGGAGCAACCGGCTCATCCGCCGAGCAGGCGGGTCGCCCACACGGATCTCTATCACAGCGAGCGGGTGGCGGATCCCTACCGCTGGCTCGAGGACACGGGCAGTGCCGAAACCGCCGCCTGGATTGCGGCACAGAACGACTACACGCAGCAACGTGTCGGCAGGCTGTCGGGGAGAGAGTATTTCGCGTCGCGACTGCGCGAGCTGATCGACCACGAGCGTTTCGGCGTGCCGAGCGCCGAGGCGGGAACGTACGTTTATACCTACAACCGCGGCACGGACGAGCAGGACAGCCTGTGGGTGACGCGGGATCCCCGGCAGCGCGGCCACCTGCTGCTCGACCCGAACCGTATTCGCGCCGACGGCACCGTCTCGCTCGCCGACTACGAACTCTCGCCGGACGGGACGCTGCTGGCCTACTCGCTGTCGGACGGCGGCAGCGACTGGAAGAGCTGGCGCATCCGGCGCATTGCCACGGGCGCCGATCTGGCCGAGGTCCTGGAAGGCACCAAGTTCACGAGCGTTGCCTGGTCGCGCGACAACCGCGGGTTCTATTACAGCCGTTATCCCCGGAGCGCTGACGGCAGCTACGACGACGGTCGCCAGGTGGCGATCTGGTATCACCGTCTTGGCACGCCGCAGGATGACGACTCGCTGGTGTTCGCGATCAGCGACCATCCGACCCGTGATCCGTATCCGCTGGTTACGGACGACGGCGCGTACCTCGTCATCCACGTCCGCGACGGATACCAGACCAGCGGCGTGTACTTTCAGTCCTTGCGGGATCCGGCCGAGAGCCGCCCGGGCGAGGTGGTGCGGCTGCTCGACGAGTGGGATGCCCTCTACGAGTTCATCGGCAACGAGGGGCCGGAATTTTTCTTTTACACGACGCGCGGCGCGCCGAACGGGCGCGTCATCGCGATCGATATCGCCCGCCCGCAGCCGGAGCACTGGCGCGAGGTCGTGCCGGAGAACGAGGCGGCCATTTCGGCGGCGTCGCTGATCGCCGGTCGCGTCATCGTGCAACGGATCGTCGAAGTGAAATCGCGCGTGGCCGTGTTCGCTGCCGACGGGGCGGGGCTCGGCGAAATCGCGCTGCCCGGTGCTGGTTCAGTCACGGGGTTCGCGGGGCCTTCGGCGAGTCCCGAGACCTTCTTTGCCTACACGGACTTCACGACGCCGCGCGCCGTGTTCCGCCATGACCTGGCGACCGGCCGCAGCGAGCTGTGGCAGGCGCCGGCGGCGGGGATCGATCCCGGGGCGTACGTGACCCGCCAGGTCTGGTACGAGAGCCGGGACGGCACGCGCGTGCCGATGTATGTCGTGCACCGGCGAGACCGGCCGCCGGACGGCCGCCGGCCAACCGTGCTCTACGGCTACGGCGGCTTCAACGTCCCGCTGCTGCCGGCCTATTCGGCGAGTCGCGCAGCCTGGCTCGAGGCCGGGGGCGTGTACGCGTCCGCCAACCTGCGCGGTGGCGGTGAATTCGGCGAGCGCTGGCACGAGGCGGGAACGAAGCTCGCCAAGCAGAACGTGTTCGATGACTTCATTGCGGCCGCCGAGTGGCTGATCAAGGAGGGCTACACGAGTCCGAAACACCTGGCCATCTGGGGCGGCAGCAACGGCGGCCTGCTGGTGGGCGCCGTCGCCAACCAGCGCCCGGAGCTCTTCGCCGCCGCAGTGCCGGCGGTCGGAGTCATGGACATGCTCCGCTACCACACCGCCGGGGCCAACGCGCGGCAGTGGTCGAGTGACTACGGGCTGAGCGAGGTGCAGGAGGAATTCCGTGCGCTGTATGCGTATTCGCCCTATCACAACGTCCGCCCGGGAACCTGTTACCCCGCCACCCTGGTGATGGCAGACGCCAACGACGACCGCGTCGCTCCCTGGCACAGCTACAAGTACGCGGCGGCCCTGCAGCGCGCCCAGGGTTGCGAGCATCCGGTGCTCATCCGCGTCGAGACGAGGGCCGGCCACGGCGCCGGCGCGTCCACCAGCAAGATCATCGACGAGTACGCCGACCAGTGGGCGTTCGTCGCGCGGGAGACCGGGCTGGCCGTGCCGGCAATTCGGCCCGAGAAGGGGCGCTGAGCACTGTCATTTTTGGCGGAGAGGGAGGGATTGACTCGCGACCGGGTACGGTCGCTCGCCCCTGCGGGGCGCCTGGGGCGTCCAAAACTGCTCTGCAGTTTTGTCGAACCCGAGCGGGTTCGTCCACACCGCCCTTTCCATCAAAAAAAACAAAGCGGGGCCGCAAGGGCCCCCCTTTGTTTTTCTGGCGGAGAGGGAGGGATTCGAACCCCCGAGGGACTTGCATCCCTAACGGTTTTCAAGACCGTCGCATTCAACCACTCTGCCACCTCTCCGGTTGGCGCGCGCCATTCTCTCGAAGGCTCGCGGGTGCGTCCAGAGCAGGGAATCGGGGACATTCCTGATTTCGCCTGTCACCCACTCGGCGTGATACGAAGAAACACGAGACGACTGTCCGACGGGAAATCAGGAATGTCCCCATTTCCCCCGACACCGTTAGAATGCCCGCCCATGGGATCAGGGGAACTTCGCGGCGCGCTCGCGCGCCGCCTCGTCAGGTGGCGCTCATGAACGCCGACGAGCGCCGCCGTCGCCGTCGCCGCCTGCGCCGCCAGGCTGCCGTGCTGATTTTTCTTCTGCTCGCGTTCGGGCTCGCCTGGTTCTTCGAGTCGCAGGCGACGACGACGGTGATCTTCGTCCGTCACGCCGACCGGGCGGTCGAGGACGGGGAGAATTCCGGGCTGTCAGCTGCCGGGCAGGCGCGGGCGGAGGAACTGGTGCGCGTGCTGGTGGATGTCGACGTAGTGGCGGGCCCGGACGCCATCTTCGCTACCCAGTACCGCTACACGCAGGAGACCGCCGATCCGCTCGCCAAGAGGCTGCACCTGCCGGTGCAGGTGGTCGACGTCACCGACGTCGAGGGCCTGATCGAGCGCATCCTCAGTGATTTCAAGGGCAAGGTCGTGCTGGTGATCACGCACACCGAGCCGTTGCCCGTGCTGATCCGCGAGCTTCACGGCAGCAAGAAGGTGCCGTCGATCGCTCCCGAGGAGTACGACAACCTCTATATCGTCAGCATCCCCTGGTACGGCAAGGTCAAGACGCTGCGACTCAAGTACGGCGAACCGTACGTGCCAGCCGACGCTCGGAACGCAGCGCCGACGCCAGTGCCTGACGGGCAATGAAGCCCTCGGCGTCGAGTTCGGGATAAGGCAGCCCCTTCGTCCGGCAGTGGCGCGCGGCTGCCGGGTAGCTCCACTCGAAGAGCAGCTCGCGGTACGTGGCCGGGTCGAGGCGGCAGTGGTCGTACAGGCCGGCCGCCTCGCGCTGGCGGGCTGCTTCGTAGAGGATCACCGCCGCCGCCACCGAGACGTTCAGCGACCGCACCAGGCCGCGCATCGGCACGACGATGCAGCAGTCGGCGAGCGCCGCCGCCGCGGCGGAAACGCCGGTCAGTTCCGCCCCGAGCAGGATCGCGGTGGGGCGGGTGAAATCGCAGCTCCGGTAGTCGACGGAATGATCTGACAAATGTGCGGCAATAACCTGAAAACCTGAGCTTTTCAGATGCTCGCAGGCCGCGTGGATGTCGCGGTGCGCACGTGTGCGTATCCACTTGCGGCTGCCGCCGGAAATCATGCGGTGGCGGGCGAACTCCGCGCCCGGCGAGACCGCGTGCAGCTCGGTGACGCCAACCGCGTCGCAGGTGCGCAGCACCGCCGAGATGTTGTGCGGCTTGTGCACGTTCTCGGCGAGCACCGTCAGGTCCGGCTGGCGCCGATCGAGCACCGCCTTCAACTTGGCAAAACGCGCCGGGGTCATGCCGCTACTCTACAATGCACGCCCGGCCGCCGGGAGTTGACCCGGCGCCGGGAGTCGTCATGGTCGTCCAGCAACTGATCGAGGTCCGCACTGCCGGCCGCGGCACCCGCGACATCACGCGGGACGTGGCGGGCATCGTTGCGCGCTCCGGCGTCTCGGCCGGAACCTGCCAGGTGTTCGTGCAGCACACCAGCGCCTCGCTCATGCTCTGCGAGAACGCGGATCCGGACGTGCACCGCGACCTCGAGGCCTTCATGGCGCGGCTCGTGCCCGACGGCGACCCGCTGTTCCGTCACGTCACCGAGGGCCCGGACGACATGCCGGCACACGTGCGCAGCGTCCTGACCCATACCTCGATCAGCGTGCCGGTGCAAAAAGGCCGCTGCGCGCTGGGCACCTGGCAGGGGATCTACCTGTGGGAGCACCGGGTGGACGGCAGCCTGCGGCGTATCCTCGTCACCGTACAGGGCGAATAGCCGCGATTCCTGAAAGCCGCCGGCCTACAGCCGGGCGACCAGCGCGCGGGCGAATTCACGGGTGCCGAGGCTGCCGCCGAGATCACGGGTCTTCTCTCCGGCCGACAGCGCGGCGTCGTACGCTTTGCGAATGCGCTCGGCGACCTTGCGGCTGTGGGCGTCGTTGCGCGTCTCGGCAAGGTAATTGAGCAGCATCACCGCGGACATCAGCAGCGCGAGCGGGTTGGCCAGATTGCGTCCCGCGATGTCCGGCGCCGAGCCATGCACCGCTTCGAAGATCGCGCCGTCCTCACCGATGTTGGCGCCCGGCACGACGCCCAGACCGCCGACGAGGCCGGCGCACAGGTCGCTCACCACGTCGCCGTACAGGTTCTCCATCAGCAGCACGTTGAACTGGGTGGGATCCTGGACCAGGCGCATGCAGCCGGCATCGACGATTGCGGTCTCGTAGGCGACTGCGGGGAATTCCTGCTCGTGCACGGCCTTCGCACAGCGCAGGAACATGCCGTCCGTGAGCTTCATGATGTTGGCCTTGTGGAAGACCGTCACCTTCGGTCGGCGCCGGTCGACCGCGTAACGGAACGCCCAGCGGGCGATGCGCGTGCAGCCCGCCTCGGTCGCCACCTTCATGCTCATGACCACACCCGGGGTCACCTCGTTCTCGGCGCCGCTGTAGAGGCCTTCGGTGTTCTCACGGATGACGACGAGATCCACGCCGTCATACCGCGTCTCGACGCCGGGCAGGCTGCGCACGGGGCGCACGGCGGCATACAGGTCGAAGACCTTGCGCAGCTGCACGTTGACGGAGGCGAAACCCTCCCCGATCGGCGTGGTGCACGGTCCTTTCAGCGCGACGCGGTGCTCGCGGATGGCGTCCACGGTGCTCGCCGGCAACACCTCGTTCTCCGTGTTGAGCGCCGCGACACCCGCCTGCCGCTCGATCCAGTCGATAGGTGCGCCCGCCGCCTCGAGTATCGATTTCACCGCCGCGGTAATCTCCGGGCCGATGCCATCGCCGGGGATCAGCACGATCGTGTGTCTGGCCGCCGTCATGGCGGGGCAGTATACGTCAGGGGTTCGACGCGCTGCCGGGGAAGGCCGCGGTGGGCTGCGTTAGAATGCGTGCGAGGGCAGCGTCACCGCAGCGTTTTCCATACGTGCCCCGGTAGCTCAGGGGATAGAGCGTCCGCCTCCTAAGCGGAAGGTCCCGCGTTCGAATCGCGGCCGGGGTACCAATAAGCCGAACTGCTCGGATTGCCGCGCGCGGATCTCCGCACTGCGCAAAGGCCGTCGTGTGCACATGGACCGGGCCAGCGCCGATCGCACGATCTGGCCGCCACCCCCGCCGGCGGGCCATCGAGCCCAACCACGGCCGTCACCGGGTGAAAGGCGCATAATTTGAAAGGTCATGACCCACGTCACGATCGACTGGAACGTGGTGGTCACTTCGCGCCCGGATGGTTTTCACAGAGCCCGGCGGCGCCTGGCCGACTTCGGGCGCGTACAGGCCACCTCGTATTGGAACGTGCTCGTGATGAGCGTGCCGGACGCGCGCGCGTTGCAGGAGCTTGTGCTTGCCGCCGCCCACCAGGACCGCGCTTTCGCGCTCGCGCTGTCGCGGCTGGTTCCCGTAGATCACAAGTTCCGCTTCGATTGCCGGCAGACCTTCGAGTTACGCCTGGCGGAGCTCGCCGGCCTGATCGCGCCCGCGCTCCGCGACCGCTCATTTCACGTCAGAATGCACCGCAGGGGCTCGAAGGAGAGCCTCTCCAGTCAGGCCGAAGAGCGGGTGCTCGCAGACCTGCTCCTCGGGCACCTGGCCGAGGGCGGTAATGCCGGCCGGGTCGTCTTCGGCGATCCGGACTGCGTGGTAGCCCTCGAAAGCGTCGACGATCAGGCGGGCGTCTCCATTTGGAGCCGCGACGACCGTCACCGCTATCCGTGGCTGCGTTTCGACGGTTAGCAGGCGGGCTTCTCCCGCATTCAGAACTTCTGAAGCTTGCCGATGGCGGTCATCCGGAAATCCTCGACGAACGAGATGTCCTTCGGGATCCTGAAGTGCGCGAATTGATCGTTGCAGAAGACGCGGATCTCCACTGCCGTATCAGACCACCACCCTTACCCGCGTGCCTCTGGAATCGCCGGCGAGAATCTCCAGCTGGCCGTCGTAGACCTGCTCGACGATGTCGCGCACCACCGCCAGCCCGATGCCGTGACCGGGCACGGCGGTATCGAGCCGAACGCCCCGGCGCAGCACCTGCGTGCGGATGGTTTCCGGTATGCCCGGCCCGTCATCCGTAACCTCGAGTTCGAGTCGCAGCCGGTCGGTGTGCTCGGCGGGATTGCGCGCGCGGATGCGCACGCGTTCTTTCGCCCACTTGCAGGCGTTGTCGGCCAGGTTGCCGAGGATTTCCTCGAGATCGCCCGGGTCGCCGGCAAACTGCACGCCGGGCGCGATATCGATTTCGATTGCGATGCGCCGGTCGCCGTCGATATGCAGCTTCTCCAGCGCGCGCATGATGCGCGAGGCGACCGGCAGGACCTCGACCGGTGCTGTCAGGCCACCGGGGCCGGAGGCGGCGGCGCGCTGCAGCTGGTAGCCGATGGTGCGTTCCATGCGCTCGACCTGCTCGCGAAGGAGCCCGGGGTCAGCCGCGCCGGCGTGCTCGTCGAGCCCGGTCTTGAGCACTGCGAGCGGGGTCTTCAGGCTGTGCGCGAGATCCGCCAGCGCGTCGCGGTAACGCTGCAGCCGCAGCCGGTTACCGGTGATCAGTCGATTCAGGTTGTCGGTCAACGGGCGAAGCTCGCCGGGATACCGTCCCTGCAACTCGCCCTGGCGGCCGGCTTCGATCGCCTGCACCTCGCGGGAGACCTGCCGCAGCGGCGCGAGGCTCCAGAAGAGCAAGGCGAGCTGCGCGCCGAGCAGCATTATCGCGGCGCCGCCCAGCCACCACCACAGCGCGCGCGGGAAGCTCTCCGCCTCGGCATCGATGCCGGCGCGCGACTCGGCGGCGTGAAAGACGAGATAGCGTTCGCCGCCACCTTCCAGTTCCCAGACCACGGGGTAGCTGAGCGCGAGCAGGTCGCCGGCGCCGCTGACCGTGATCTCGCCAAGCGAGGGTTCGCCAGGCCCTCGCGCCGCCGGATAGACGATCTCCGCCGTCAGGCTGGAGGCTGAACGCCACAGCCACTCGCCGTCGGCGTCGCTCACCGCAGCGAAGGCGCCGGAATTGTTCGCCCCGAGGCGCGGGTCGGCCAGCGGCTCGGTCATGCGGAGCTCCCCCCGCCGCGAGACCTGGGCCGCGCCCATCAGCAGGTAGATGCGTGACTGCAGACGCTCGCGGCTGAGTTCGACGACGCTGGCGCGAAACGCCCGGTCGAGCGCGAGACCGGTCAGGCCGAGAAAGGCAATGAGCACGACCGAGGCGGCAACGAGCAGCCGGCGGGCGAGCGAAGCCGGGTCGGCGTTAGCGGGTCTTGCGTTCAAGACGCAGGCGATAGCCACGACCCCGCAGGGTCTCGATGGGTTTCAGGGTGCCGCCGGGATCGAGCTTGCGCCGCAGGCGCGCGAGGAGCACCTCGAGCACGTTGCTGTCGCGGTCGGTCTGGTCATCGTAGAGGTGCTCGGCAAGTTCGGCCTTCGAGACGACCGAACCCGCGTGCACCATGAGGAACTCGAGCAGCCGGTACTCGTACGCGGTCAGTTCCACCGCTGCGCCGCCGACCTGCACCCGCTGGGTCGTCGTGTCGAGCGCGATCTCGCCGGCCGTGAGGGTCGCATCGGCCCAGCCGGCTGCGCGGCGCACCAGCGCCTTGAGACGCGCCAGGACCTCCTCCATGCGCACCGGCTTGACGAGATAATCGTCGGCGCCGGTTTCGAGGCCTTCGACCTTCTCCTGCCAGCGTCCGCGTGCGGTGAGTATGAGGATCGGGAAAGTGCGGCCGGCCTCTCGCCAGCGCCGCACCAGTTCCAGCCCCGGGATATCGGGGAGCCCGAGATCCACGATGGCGACGTCCACCGGGAACTCGTTGCCGAGATAGAGCCCCTGGGTCCCATCGCCGGCCTCATCGACGACGTTGCCGGCCTGGCGCAGGGAGCGGACGATCTGGTCACGCAGCGGCGGTTCATCTTCGACCACGAGGACGCGCATGCCAGGCTCCTCAGCCCCGGAACTCGCCGGTGACCGCATCCACGGTCACGGTACGCACCCGTTCACCGCCGACGAGCACCCGCACCCGGTAGCGCGGGCGCGTGCCGCCCTGGAGCTTCACGTCGAGAACCCGGCCGCCGGTGCGGTCGGCGGCGATCGAAGCCGCCTGGCCGGGCGAGATGGCGATCTCAGCGGCCCGCGGAGGCGGCCCGCGTTCCTCAGCCGGTGGCGGGCCCTGCGCGTAGCGCCCCGGGGCGCCGTGTCGCGGCTGCGCGCCGGATGGTTCCGCGGCAACCGAAGTCAGGAGTACGGTGAGCATGATGGCACCGAAATGCCGGCCCGTATTCGCCAGTCGACGAGACAAGTTTCACTGCACCGGTGGCCCGCTCGGGACTCAATTATAGGTATCCGGCTCCACCTGGACACGCACGCGCAGCCGCGGCCCGGGATCGGTCGGCGTGCGGGTGACGAACTCGCGGCCATCGAGGCGGTAGCGGACCTGGTAGCCCTCGAGCCGTTCCTCCTCGTGCAGCACCTCGCTGATTTCGCAGCGCCGTTCGGTCGAGTAGACGGGTTGTGCGCCGGCCTGGCGGCGATAGGCGACATCCCGGCCGATCGAGGCGCCGAGCAGCGCGCCGGCCACGGTCATCACGTCGTTGCCGCGGCCCGATCCGAACTGATGCCCGAGCGCGCCGCCGACGATGCCACCGAGCACCATCGGGGTGCGCGAGCGATAGCGATGCCGGTAACCCTCGTACCGCACGGTTTCGTTCCAGCAGGTTTCCTGCGGCTCGCTGGTCCGGACGATGCTCACGATGGGCTTTACGTCGAGCACCTCGGCGTAGGTGTAGTAGGCGCCGTTGCGTGGCTCGTGCTCATGCGAAGCCTGGGCTGTGCCGACCGCGGTCAGCGCCGCCACGATCAGAAACATCGAGTGCTTCATGTCGATCTCCTGTCCGGGCCAGGACGCGTACAGCATAGGAAATCCCGGCTGAACGGCGGCTGAACGGGCCGTTCAGCGTGGGTTCAGGGCGGTGCGGCTACTGTGACGCGCAGTGGCCCGAATGGGTCCGTCACGGAGGTAAGGAGACCAGCCATGAAAATGCGCAGCATGTTGATCGCCGGAATGCTGGCCGCAATGCTCGGGTTGTCCGCGCCGGCGCAGGCCGACCGTGACCGCGGCCAGAGCCGTTGGGCCCCGAGCCACCACCATCAGTCGCGCCACGATGACCGGCACTGGCAGCATCAGCGTCACGACCGGATCCGTCACCAGGCGTTCCGCCGTGGTTATCGCGCCGGCTACCGCGATCACTACCGGCATCGTCCCGAGTACCGGGCACCGCGCTACTACGGGCCCGGCGGCTACGGGTTCAACGTGTGGCTGGATGGTGTCGGTGTGAGCTACTACGAATCGGGCCGGTACTGCCGCTAGAGAGGCGGATCGGCGGCTCACGTCGGGCGCAGATCGAGTGAATGTGGACGCCGGCCGCAGAGGTTCGTTGCGGCCTGCGCCGGGCGGCTACACTATTCGCCCATGGACATAGATCTCGTACTCGACTCGCACCTGACACCGTCGCAGCTCGCCGAGCTCGGCGTGCTCGCGGAGCAGAACGGCATCCGCGCCGTCTGGTGTGCCAGCTACCTGGACGGGCGAGATCCGTTCACCAACCTGGCCGAGATGGCAAAGGCGACGAAGCGGATCAGGCTGGGGCCGATTGCGCTGAGCCCGTACGAACTGCATCCGTTCCGGATCGCGATGGCGCTGCTCACGCTCAACGAAATCTGTCCGGGGCGCGCGCAGGCCATCATCGGCGGCGGCGGCGAAGTCGTGATGGCGCTGGAGCTGGACCGCTCGCGTCGCGTGCGGGCGGTGCGCGAGGCCATCGACATCGTCCATGGCTGCCTGCACGAGCGTCCCTTCAGCTACGCGGGCGAGCTGTACAAAATTAATGGTTACGATCCGAAATGGATCACCGCGCCACCGCCCACGCTCTACGCGGCAGCGAACCGCCCGCAGATGCTGCGGATGTCGGCGCGCAAAGCCGACGGCATCATGATGAGCGACCTGTCGCCGGGCCTGGCCGGGCCCGCAATAGAAACCGTGCGCAGGCGGCTGACGGAACTCGGCCGCGATCCGGCCGCATTCCGTTTCAACAATTTCATGGCCTGGTACGTCTACGACGACCTGGCCGAGGCCCGCCATGAGGCGAAGCGCTGGATCGGCTTTCGCGCCATCTTCCGCGAGTACATGATGCGCGAGTTCATGTCGGCGGAGGATTTCCAGACGATTCTCAGGTTCGTCCCGCAGATCTACGCGATGGCGCCGAAAGACGCCGACTCGGTTCCCGGGTTGCCGGACCATCTGCTCGACCAGTGCGTGGATCACCTGACGCTGACGGCGAGCGTTGATGACATGGATCACGTCATCGAACATCTGCTCGAACTCAAGGCCGTCGGCGTTCAGGAGGTTTCGCTCGAGCTCAAGAAGCACCAGGTACACGGCATACGCCTGCTCGGCGAACGCGTGATCCCGGCCCTGCGTTGATCGTGCCGTGCGTTTTGCACCCTGGCTACCAGTGGCCCGTGCCGGGCGGTCCCTTGAACGGACCCACGATTTCGTCGGTGATCCAGCCGCCGTAGAATCCGCCGGGTTGCGCACGCACCCGTTCGCCATCAACGCTGCACTCGACCCGGGCGGGGTAGAAGGAGAGGTAGCCGGCGATGGCGGCGAACGCGGGGCGAGGATCCGGGTAGCTCCACGCGACCGGTGAAGCGGCGGCATCGCCATCCGCCAGGGCGAAGTAGACAGCCTCGCCCTTCCACTCGCACCACGAGCGGCCGGCCACCGGCCGCAGCAGTTCGACGGCCACGTCGTCCGGCGGCAGGTAGAACGTCGGCGGGCTCGCCGTTTCCAGCACGCGCCAGGCTCGTCGCGAGTCGGCCAGCAGCTTTTGGCCGGCGCGGACCTGCACACGACGGCTATCGGGCGCCAGCCGTGGCGGGCGCGGGTAGTCCCACACCGATTCCTGGCCCGGACCCGGCGTTGGCGCGAAGTCAGGCCGCCGCTCGCCGTTGTACTCCCACATGCTGAAGGGCTCCGCGAGGGGTCGTCTGCAGTGATCAGCGTAGCACCGTGGACAGGCATGTCAGGAAGGTCTCCCGCCCCGCAGCGGGCAGGCGGTCGTTGGCGCGCGGCGTCGTGGGGAACCCCGCGTGGCCTGCGCCGTGACATACAATCGCGGGACACCGGTGGCTGGCTACCAACGAACTCGTGATCCGACTGCTGCACGTGATCAGTTCCGCGCTGATGTTCGGCGTCGGCGTAGGCGCTTTCTGGTTCATGCTGACGACGGTGCGCTCCGGTGACCTGGCGGCGATTGCCGTCACGACCCGCAACGCGGTGCGGGCCGAGTGGTTCATCGCGGCGCCGGTCGCGCTCCTGCAGCCGCTTACCGGCTACCTGCTCATGGTTCAACTCGATTATTCGCTACGGTCCATCTGGTTCCTCGCGGTGGCAACTCTCTACATCGTCGCGGGGATGTGCTGGGTCTACCTCATCAAGACCGAGTTGAAGCTGCGCAGCCTGGCGGCGGCGCACCGGGGAGAGGGCGCGCTGCCAGCGAGTTTCCGGCCGCTCTTCCGCCGCTGGACGCGGCTCGCCGTCGGCTCCTTCGGAGGCGTGCTGGTGATCTTCTGGCTGATGGTCTTCAGGCCCGGTCTGGCGAGCACGCTCTGAATCCGGGAGGCAAGTACGCTGTCAGCTCGGACTCACGTAGCCATGCCTGTACACTTCTGGCCACGGTGTGCGACTCGGCGTGCCGTGCTATCGAGGGCCCGGATTCTGAAACCCTGCCAAACCGATACATCATTCAGTTTGCCCTGGAGCCCGTTCATGGTCAGACGAATCGTCCTGCTGCTGTTGCTGGCCGTGTCAGCCGATGTCCTGGGAGACGCCCGGACCGGCGACTTCATGGGCTACCAGCTCGGCGCCAGGTATCAGGCTGGTCCGGATACGAAGCAGCGGGTCACCACGACCGGCAACCTGATCATCGTCGCCGAGCGGCCGGTCAAGCCGGCGGACCTCGCAGAGGTCTCCCTGGCGACCACGCCGGCTACGCTGACGATCGGCCACATCACGGCGTCACAGTGGTTCGGCACCGAGGAGGAGGCCCGCGATTTCGCGCGCCGTTACTTCGGGTTGCTGCGGGCGAAGTATCCGGCCTGGCAGGTCGGCGGGGAAGTGATGGACGGCCGCATGAATATCGTCGAGGTGCGTTTCGATGCATCGCCTTACAGCCTGCAGCTGCGGTTGACTCCGGAGCAACATGAAGGCAGACCGATGTGGCGCTATGCCATGACGCTCACCTGGTTGCCGGAGAGCTCACCAGCGCGGGCGTGGAGAGACCTGGCCGCAGCGGAGCAGCTCGCGGTGAAGAGCGCCGCCGATCGGGACCTGCTCGAACGAGCGGATCTGCGCGGGCTGTAGGCCGTCCCGGGAGCTTTTTATGGTGCTGACCGTCGCATACACCCGAGTTCTGGCCCGTTTGGCGATAGCCGCGCTGCTGACTGTTGGCGCGATGGCGCGCGCTGCGGATTATCCCGCGCCGGTCGAGGGCGCGTTCATCGTGCCGGACTTTCGCTTCGCGTCGGGGGAGGTGCTGCCGGAGCTGCGGCTGCATTACCGCACCATCGGCACATTGCAGAGGGATGCCGAAGGCCGGGCCCGCAACGCGGTGCTGATCCTGCACGGCACCGGCGGCAACGGCGCGCAGTTCCTGCCGCGGGAGCGCGGTGGCGACACCTTCGCCGGAGAACTATTCGGTGCCGGGCAGCTGCTCGATGGGTCGCGGTACTTCATCGTCCTGCCCGACGGCATCGGGCACGGCAAGTCCTCGAAGCCGAGTGACGGACTGCGCGGCCGTTTTCCGCGTTATGGCTACGGCGACATGATCGAGGCGCAGCGGCGGCTGCTGGTCGAGGGCCTCGGCGTCGATCACCTGCGGCTGCTGATCGGCACCTCGATGGGCGGCATGCACGCCTGGGTCTGGGGACAGGCGCACCCGGACTTCATGGACGGCCTGGTGCCGCTGGCGAGCCTGCCGACGCAGATCTCGGGGCGTAACCGCATCTGGCGGCGAATCGTCATGGATGCGATCCGCAACGATCCCGAGTGGCGCGGCGGCGATTACGCCTCACAGCCGCCGGGACTGCGTGCCGCGGTGGGCGTCCTTTTCTTCATGAGCGGCAACCCGCTGCTGCGCCAGGCGCAGGGCCCGACGCTCGCCGTCGCCGACCGCTCCTTCGACTTTGCGGTCAACGGCATGCTCTCCGGCATGGACGCCAACGATCTGCTCTATGCGGTGGACGCCTCCCATGACTACGATCCCGGCCCGGGGCTGGAGAAGATCCGCGCGCCGCTGCTCGCGATCAATTTCGCCGACGACCTGATCAACCCGCCGGAACTCGGCATCCTGGAGCGCGAAATCCGCCGCGTGCCGAACGGCCGCGCGGTACTCGTGCCGTCGAGCGACGACACCGTTGGGCATGGCACCCATACCAAGGCGGGCGTCTGGAAGCACCACCTAGAGGAGTTCATGGCGCGGTTGCCATGACAGCCGGACGTTATCCGGCAATGGTCGCGGCTCGCGCCGCTCCTACAGCGATTCCGGCATCGCGAACACCTGCCGCGCGCCGGGCAGGCCGTCGTCGCGCCAGCGGCGGATCATGCCGTTCTCGATCAGCAGCAGGCCGGTGACGTTGAATTCCCAGTCCGGGTGGCCGTCGCGGCCGGTGTAGCGTTCGCAGCGCTCGTGCAGGACGAAGTTGCCCATTGCGCTCATGCGGAAGACCTCGAACTCGATGCGCCGCCAGCGCTTCATGAAGTCCACCAGCGTCGCGTGGATCTCGGGCACTCCGCGCTTGATCGGGCCGTTCTCGTAGACCTGGTAGACGCAGTCCGGCGCGAGGTGCGCAACGATGCGGTCCGGGTCCATGGCCGACCAGGCCGCGCAGAAGGAGCGCACCAGCGATTCGTTGTCGCGCTCGACGCGTTCGAGGGTCGGGTTTTCGCCGGGTGCCGCGCCGGCGGCAGGGCCCGTCTTGCTCATCGGGTCTTTCCCGGTGCTTTACGCCGCGTGGCGCTCCCGGTTCTAACCGGCAGCGGAATCGCCGCGCGCTGGTGTCGCGCCACGGCTTCGATGTGCGCAATGTTGATGTGCATCTCGTACCAGTCAGCACCCGCAAGTTTCGCGTCGTCACGCCACTGCACGAGCGATCGGGGCTCTGGCACGGGTTCCCCGGCGAGGAGCAGGTCGGCGAGATAGCCCTCGATCGCGAGCCGCAGGCGGGCGCAGGCCGAGGCAACCTCGGCGTCCTCGAGCGAGCAGCCGGGGAGGTCGGGGGCCGTTGCGCGGATGCGTCCCGGGGCCTGCTGCTGAATGGCGATGCTGATGAACATGATGGGTGCGCCGTCGGTGCAGCCTAACGGCTGCGCCCTCGAGTGATCCAGTCGCGGCGGGAACGCCGGGCCGGCAAAGGCCTTGCCCTGGTGACGAATCGGGATGTTCCTGTTAGTGTTATCACAAAGGTAACAATAGCTTAAGTCATATTCTTCGAGTAAGGACAAACGGTGGTCGCGTCGTGGCAGCGAGCCGACCGGCGCAATGAGATGCCGGTCATCGGCCGGACTCGTCGCTACCGGTACGATCCAGACTGCGGCCATCTAATAAGAAGCACCAGCGTCTGCGCAGAACGAAAGCCCCACCCATGTCCGCTTCCCGGCAAGGAAAACCCGATCGTGCTCAGCCGCCCACGGCCGCGCCGACGCGCACGGCGCTGTTGCTCGGACAGTTGACCGGGCGGCGCGGGCCGGCGCCGGGCCTGCTGCACGAGCGGCGCCATTCGAGCGACCGACGGCGGCACTCGGTGTGGTCGTTCCTGTACGGCGGGCTGCGTCCGCGGCGGCGCTCCGGGCGGCGCGTAGGCGACGAGCACCGCATCTTCCTCGACTGGCACGAGCCGCGGGTGCTGTACCTCGCGCTCGCAATTTTGCTGATGAGCTGCGCCGATGCGCTGTTTACGCTCAATCTGCTGGCGGTCGGCGGCGAAGAACTCAACGCGTTCATGCGGGCGCTGCTCAGCCAGGGCGTGCGCTGGTTCCTGTGGGCCAAGATCGGGCTGACGGCCTTCGGCATCATCGTGCTGGTAATCGCCGCGCGGCGACTGGTGCTGGGGCGCTGGCCGGTGGTGTGGATGATACGGCTGTTCTTCGTCGGCTATGTGGCGCTGATCGGCTGGGAGATCTACCTGCTCGGCTGGCGCGCCACGAACTCCGGGCCGGCGACCATGGACGTCCTCAGGCACTGGGTGGCGGGCTGAGAGACGCGCCGAGGCAGCGCGCCTCGTTCCTTTGCGACTCCTCGTCTGCATGTGGCGGCTTTCGGGCCGGGCCGCGGCGCTCTATCATTTGTATTCGGACGGGTGTTGTCGGTCATTCAATGAGCCAGTCGCTGCAGGATCATTACCAGAGTTCGCCCTTGTTCGGTTCCAATGCGCCCTACGTGGAGCAGCTCTACGAGGCGTTCCAGCGTGATCCGGCATCCGTGCCGGCGAACTGGCGGGAGTTTTTCGGCACGATGGGGGCGCCGCCGCGCCCCGTGTCGCCGCGGCGTCCGGCGGGCGCACGCCCGGCGGCCGTTCCGCTGGTACCGCTGCCGGCGCGGGCGGGCGATGCCCGCACCGAGAAGCAGGCCGCGGTCGCGCGCCTGATCCAGGTTTACAGCCAGCGCGGCCACCAGATCGCCGACCTGGACCCGCTCGGCATGGCCGAACGGCACATCCCCGATGTGCTGCGCCTGGAGTCGATCGGTCTTGGCGAGGCCGATATGGATACCGTCTTCTACAGCACCGGCCTCGCCAGCGCGGGC
>CAZFWB010000036.1:0-23379 GCA_964522655.1 uncultured Chromatiaceae bacterium
GGAAGCCCTGCCCGGCCTCGGGCGCAAGCTGCCTCACTACGGCAAGTACTCCTGGCTGGTCTTCGAGGGCGCGGACGCCACGAACGTCGGCAAGGGCGAGTGGCCCGCGACGGACTCTCCGCTCATGGCGAGTCTCGGCGGCGCCGGTGCGCCGGCGGGCATGCCCGCACTGCCGAAGCGCGCGCCGCTCGCCGAACCGCCGGCCGCTTTTTCGGCCGCAGCGCTGATGGACCACGTCGAGTTCCTCGCCGCGCCGGAGCGCGAAGGCCGCGGCTTCGGCACCGCCGGGCTGAACGCGGCGGCCGAGTACATCGCGCAACAGTTCAAGACGGCCGGCCTGCAGCCGGGCGGTGACGACGGCACCTTCTTCCAGGCCTTCACGGCCACAGGCGGACCGGATAACAAGGAGCACCGGCTGCGCAACGTGGTCGGCGTGCTGTCGGGCACGGATCCGAAGTTCAAGGGCGAGGCGGCGCTGCTCAGCGCGCACTACGATCATCTCGGCTTCGGCTGGCCGGGGGCGCGCACCAAGGCCGCCGGCCAGTTGCACCCGGGCGCGGACGACAACGCCAGTGGCGTCGCCGTGCTGATCGAGCTGGCGAAGCAGCTCGCGAGCCGTCCGGCGCCGCGCACCATCGTCTTCGTCGCCTTCAGCGGCGAGGAGGCGGGCCTGCTCGGCTCGCGTCACTACGTGAAGCAGCCGACGCCGGTGCCGCTCGAGGGCATCTTCGGGGTGATCAACATGGATACGGTCGGGCGCCTCGGCGACCAGCCGGTCTCGATCCTCGCCACGGAGAGCGCGCGCGAGTGGCCGTTCGTCTTCAGCGGCATCACCGCGGTGACCGGCGTGCCCACGCGCAGCATCCCGGGGGCGAGCGAGTCCTCCGACCAGCAGGCGTTCATCGAGGCCGGCGTGCCGGGCGTGCAGCTGTCGACCACCGCAAGGCTCGACTACCACCGCCCGAGCGACACGCCGGACAAGGTCGATGCGGCCGGCATGGTGCGCGTCGCCACCGTGGCGAGCGAAGCGATCGCCTACCTCGCCTCCACCGAGAAGCGGCTCACCGCAATGGGCCAGGCCGCGGGCGAGACGCCCGCCCCCGCGCCGGGCGGCTCCGGCTCGCGGCGTGTGTCGCTCGGTGCCATCCCCGACTTCGCCTTCCAGGGACCGGGGCTGCGCCTCGACGGCGTCGTGCCCGGCTCCCCGGCCGAGAAGGCGGGCATGCAGAAAGGCGACGTGCTGACGCACCTCGCCGGGGAGGAAGTCAGCAACCTCGGCGGCTTCAACGAGCTGCTGAAGAAACACCAGCCGGGCGATCGGGTGGAGCTGCGCTGGACGCGCGCCGGCGTCGAAGGCCGCGCCACCGCGGAGCTGGTGGCGCGCTGATGACTGCGCTGCTGCTCGCGCTGGCGGTGCTCGGCGCGCCGCCCGCCGCCGCGCAACCGCCGCTCACCCCGGCGGAGTCGAACGGCTACACCGCCACCGCCACGCACGCCGAGGTGATGGACTTCGTCCGCGAGCTGCAGCGCCTGAGTTCTCGCGTGCGCCTCGAGCGGCTCGGCGTCAGCGCCGAGGGGCGCGACATCCCGCTTTTGGTAATCGGCGCGCCGCCGCCCTCCGCGCCCGGCGAGCTGCGCCGCGACCCGCGCGCCGTGGTCTATCTCCAGGCCAACATCCACGCTGGCGAGGTCGAGGGCAAGGACGCGGCGCTGCAGGTGGCGCGCGAACTGGCGCTCGGCGACGCCGCAAAGTACCTCGACCGGCTCGTCGTGCTCGTCGCGCCGATCTTCAACCCCGACGGCAACGAGCAGGTGAGCACGAAGAACCGCCCGAGCCAGAAGGGTCCGGCGGGGGGCGTGGGCGTGCGGGTCAACGGCCAGAACCTCGATCTGAACCGCGACGGCGTGAAGCTCGAGACACCCGAGGTCCGCAGCCTCGTGCAGAACGTGCTGCTGCGCTGGGACCCGGTGTTCTTTCTCGACGCGCACACCCATAACGGCTCCTATCACCAGGAGCCGGTCACCTGGGTATGGGGCCTGAACCCGAACGGCGACGCGGCGATCTTCGACTACATGGCGGACAAGGTCTGGCCGGCGATCGAGCGACATATGCGCGAGCGCTTCGACACGCTCACCGTCCCGCACGGCGACTTCCTCGACCCGCGCGATCCCGCGAGGGGCTGGGTGCCGCTCGGCCCGGAGTCGCGCTATCTCTCCAACTACGTCGGGCTGCGCAACCGCCTCTCCGTGCTCGACGAGCAGTACCCCTACGTGGACTTCGAGACGCGGGTGAAGGGCGCGCGCGCCCTGATGCTCTCCTTCATCGAGTATCTCCATCGCCACCGCGACGAGGTGGTGGCGCTGGTGACCCAAGCGGACCGCGCCACGGTGGCGCGCGGCGCGAACCCGTCGGAGAAAGACGTCTTCGTGATCGAGACCGAGCCTGTGGCGCTCGCGCGCAAGCTCACCATCCGCGGCTACGAGATGACGGTGGAGGACACCGGCGGCCGCTATCCGAAGGTCACGCCCTCGCAGGCGAAGCGCAACTACGAGAACGTGCCGTATCTCGCGAAATACGCGCCGAAGCGCGCGGTGCGCCTACCGCGCGGCTACCTGATCACCGCGCGGGCGCCGGAGGTCATCGGGAAACTGCGCGAGCACGGCCTCGTGGTCGAGCGGCTCGCCGCCGAGGCCAGCGTGACGGTGGAAGCCTTCAGCGTGAAGAAGCTCACCGGGTCGCCGTTCTCCGACCAGGGCCACTACACCAGCACGGTGCAGGGCTCTTACTCGGACAGGACCATGACCTTCGCGCCGGGCACGTACTTCGTCAGCATGGCCCAGCCGCTCGCCAACGTCGCCGCGCAGCTGCTGGAGCCGGAAAGCCCCGACGGGCTCGTCACCTGGAACTTCTTCGACCGCTACATCGCCTTCCAGTGGATCCCGCAGCCGATGGAGTACCCGGTGTACCGACTGCACGAGCCCGTCAGACTGGTCACCGACGCGTTTTAGATCCTGCGCAGAGCGCGACTCGTCTGCCGCACGCGATCGTCGTGAACCCGGTGCTTTGCCGGTTTCCGGACATCCCACGCCGCGATCTCACGCACCGGCTGGACCCGCTCGACGGTTTGCCACACGGAGCGGTAGGCTTTGTAGCTTCCGGCTGGCTCAGCCGGAAGCGGATGACGAGTGAGACGGATGGACATTGACATCATCCTGGAACCGGACCTGACGCCCGACCAGATGGTCGAGCTGGGGCTGCTGGCCGAGAGCTACGGCGTGCGGGCGCTGTGGGCCTCCAATTACCCCTCCGGCCGCGACCCGTTCGTTTGCCTCGGCCCGCTGGCACGCGCATCGAAGAAGATCATCCTCGGCGTGCTCGCGATCAGCCCTTACGAGATGCAGCCGGTCAAGATCGCCAACAGCATCTTCGCCCTGAACGAGCTCTGCGGCGGCAGGGCGGCGATCATGATCGGGGCCGGTGGCGGCATGATCCGCGTCGCGGCCCTCAAGTGGGACCGCATGGTGCGCGCGGTGCGCGAGTGCGTGGAGATCCTGCAGCGCGCCTCGCCCGATAAGCCGCTCATGTACCAGGGACAGATGTACAAGGCATACGGCTACCATCCGACCTGGGCGACCGGGCCGCCACCGCAGGTCTACGTCGGCGCCACGGAGCCGCAGATGCTGCGCATGGCCGCCAGGGTTGCAAGCCGCGTCATGACCAGCGACCAGCCGATGGCGCGCATGGCCATGACGAACGAAGCCATCGGCGAAGGGCTGCGGGCGGCAGGCAAGCGGCGCGAGGACTTCGTCCTGAACAACTTCTGGGCCTGGCACGTGAAGGAGGACAAGGCGGCGGCATGGCGCGAGGCCAGGCGCGAACTGTTCCTGCGCGGGCTGCTTTCACGCGAGCACATCAGGCCGTTCATCAACCCCGAGGAAGTCGAACTGGTTCGCGCCAACATGGCAAGCTTCCGCAATGCCTGGATAGACCGCAGCGGCAACGTCAGGAACGTTCCGCTGAGCGTGGTCGATGCGCTGGTGGAGGGCCTCTCCTGTACCGGGGACATGAGCAGCCTCGACAGGCAGATCGAGAAACTCGCGCAGTTCGCGGCAGCAGGGGTAGACGAACTGGCTCTGCGGGTGCACGACGAACCGGCATTCGCCATCAGGACCATCGGCGACAAAGTCATACCCGCGTTGCGTTGACAACACCGGGCATTCACGTGCGCCGGTCGCGCTGACGGACCACGGCCTTTTCTTCCGCTTCTTCGCCGCTCGGCGGGGCTGACGCCCGGTCGCAGCCCGCGGACGTAACCGACCGGACGTCCCCTACTGCAGCATCGCCGCCAGCCGGTCGAGCCCCATCACCATGTTGTCCATCGGCGGGCCGAAGGAAAAACGCATCCACTGCCGGTAGGGCGACGGGCCGTGGCGCAGCTTGCCGGGGTTCACGTCGAAGAACTGCCCGGGCACGGTCAGCACGCGGTGCTCGAGCGCCTTGCGGAAGAACGACATGGCGTCGTTGTACGGTTCGGGAAGGCCTTCGAGCGAGGCCCAGCAGTAGAAGGTGCTGCGCGGCGGTTGCGCGAAGCGGATGCCGAGTGACTCCAGCCGTTCGACCATGAGGTTTCGCTTGCGCACGAAGACCTCGCGCAGCGCCCGGGTTTCCTGGTCGGCGCGCTCGGGTTCCAGCACCTGCAGCGCCGCGCGCTGGGCGAGGCGCGACGGCCCGCCATCGATCGCGCTGGCGGTGCGGGCCATGGTCTCGATCATCGCCGCGGGCCCGACCGCCCAGCCGACCCGCCAGCCCGGGTAGCGGAAGCTCTTGGTCAGCCCGTCGAAGACGATCACCGGGTCGCGCTCGACGTCCTCGATGAACTGCGCCGCGCTCACCGGCCCCGCGCCCGGCCTGCCGTCCGCCGTGTAGATGAAATGGCTGTAGAACTCGTCGAACAGGAAGGTCGTGCCGCGCTCGCGCGCTATCCGGACCAGCGCGCGCAGGTCCTCGCCCTGGATGACGTTGCCGGTCGGGTTGCAGGGATTGGACAGCACGAAAGCGCCGAGGCCCCGGTCGCGGACCTCGCGGTCGAGGTAGTCGGGCGTGAGCTGGAAGCCGTCCTCGCGCCGCGTCGGCACCGGGATGGTCGCGAAGCGCGCCAGATGCGTGTTGAACATGTCCTCGTAGGCGGTGTAGTCGGGCAACTGGTAGCCGACGTTGACCGGGCCGAGCGCCGCCATGGCGCGGGTCAGCGCGAGCCGGCCGCCCGAGGCGACACAGACGTTGGCCGCGGTGTAACGGGATTGCTTCCCCTGCCGGTAGAGGCGGTTATAGTGCGCGGCGATCGCCTCGCGCAACTCCGGCGTGCCCTCGAGCGGTCCGTAGGCGTGGTCCTGCGGCAGGATCTCCACCGAGGTCGGGCGCGGCGGCGCGCCTGCCATCTCGCCCACCTCCGGCTGGCCCTGGCCGAGGTTCGACCACTCGGGGTTGCCGTTCCAGAAGCCGAGTTTCACGGCCTCGGCCACGACGAAAATCACGCCCATGTAGGGCACTTCGCGCAAAGCGCCGATATCCGTGCTGCTCATCTGCCGCCTTTCACTGCGACCACCCGAAATCCGTTGTAGTAGAGCCGCCGCTCCGGCGCGTAGCGGTCGCGGGTGGCGACGAAGCACACGTCGGGCTGGTTGTACCAGGAGCAACCACGCAGAACTTTTTCCTCGCCACTCGCCGGTCCCACCGGGTCTTTCGCCGGCGAGACGCGGTAGTAGTCGGCTTCGTACCAGTCCTGCGTCCACTCCCAGACGTTGCCTGCCATGTCGTAGAAGCCCCACGCATTCGCCGGGAAGCTGCCGACCCGCGTGGTCATGGGCTGCGACTTCGAGCGCCGGTCGCCCTCCGCGTCCCACCACGCCTTCCAGCCGTCGCGATCGACGATCCGGCCGATGTGCCAGGTGGCGGTGTTGGCGGCGTCGATGCGCCACTCGTCGCCGAAAATGAAATTACGTCCCGCAACGCCGGCGCGCGCCGCGTACTCCCACTCGGCCTCCGTCGGCAGCCGCCAGGCCTCGCCCGTCAGCGCCGCGAGCCACTGTGCGTAGGCAGCCGCGTCGTGGTAATTGACGTTCACCACGGGGTGATTGGGATGACTGTTCACGTAGTCGCCCCAGCCGCGCGGGGCGAGCGGTGGCTCGCGCTTCGTGGCCTCCGTGAAGGCGCGGTACTGGGCGTTGGTCACCGGAAAGCGGCTCATGCGGAAGGCGGAGACCTCGACCGGATGCACGTGAGCGAAGTCCGCGCCGAACTCGCGCGGCACCGCCGCGCCGTCGTTGCCCATGAGAAAGCGCCCGGCAGGCACCGTCAGCATCTCCGGCAGCAGCACGCCCTCGCGCATGACGCCGAAGTGATCCCCGGCGCTCGCCGCCTCGAGGCCGGCTTCGCGCGCGGAGCCCTCGATCGACGCGCCGGCCGCGGCCTCCTGCGGGCGGCGGCCGCGCTGGCCGGTGAAGGTGGCCTTGCCATAGAGCCCGAAGTCGATGCTGCCTTCCATCCGGTCGCCCTCCACGCGCCCGCGATACACCGCGGCCATCGGCTCGCCGCCGAACTCCAGCACCGCGGTGAACTCGACCGCGTTACCCTCCACGGTGCCGACGAACCGCCCGCTCGCCGAGTCGCTCTCGATGAAGCCGATGATGCGCCGGCCCTCCTGGCGGATCAGCACGTCGCGATGCCCGGGGCCGTTCGGCGAAACGACTTCGAAGTACCACTCCCCGGAGAGATCGCCCGCTGCGGGCGCCGGCGCCGGGGCGAGCGCCGCCAGGCTCAGCGTCAGCGTGAGCAGGAGCCGATGGACGAACCGCTCCATGGTCATAGAGAACCTCCTGAAACCGCGACCGGTTGGCAATCGGGCCTGTAGGAGCGGCTTCAGCCGCGACAGACTGACCGGTTCTCGCTGATCCTGCCCGCTTCGCGCACCTGTGCGGCCGAATAGCAACGTGTAGGAGCGACTTGAGTCGCGGCAAGCCGACTGGTTCTCGTTGAGGGAGGCGCTAAAGGTCGGTGCCCCATGACGGTCACCGTGCTCATTTCGGTCTCCTGGGCACCGCGTCGCGACTGAAGTCGCTCCTACAGCATTCATATAAACGTCAGCGAAAATGTGCGGCCACCTCGGCGCGTTTCGTCTCTGCAAGCGCCGCGCAGAGCTCGATGCCCTCGAGCGTCTCGGCGAGCGTGCGCTGGGCGCCGGGGAGCCGCCCGAGCAGCGGCGTGAAGAACGCCTCGAGCTCGTTGCGCTCCGGCAGAGTGCAGAAACCGGCGCCGATGGTCGGCAGGAAACGGTAGGCGAAGTGCGAAGTCCGGCCCATCAACGCCTCGTGGTTCGTCCTGAACCAGTCGAAGGCCGCGCGGCGTTGCGAGGCCCGTTTCGCCAGCGCGAAGAGGATGCTGGTTGGCTCGCGCGCGCGCAGGCGCTCGTCGAGCAGCAGGCCGCGCACGTAGTCGCCCACCTTCGGGTCGTCCGTGGCACCGAGCGCGAGCGCCGCCTGCGTGCGGAACTGGATGTCGTCGGAGGCGAGCATGCGCTCGACGAGTGCCTCGGCGAACGCCAGGCCGCCCTCCTGCACGCCGACCGCGAGCGCGACCTCCACCAGCGAGGGTGCCACCGCGGTGCGATCCAGGCCCGCGCCGCGCTTGCCGAACCCGATGTAGCGGCGCGCCTGCGCGGCGAGTTCGGCGCGCAGCGCGCGGTCTCCGGCTTCCAGCGCGAGGAAACGCACGAGGTTGGTGCGCAGCAGCGACTCCTCCACGATGGCCGCATCCGCGCCCGGCACCGCGGTCTCGGCCAGCCCGAGCGCGTCGAGCCGTGGCGCGTAAGTCGCGCGCATGAAGTCGATCACCTGGTCACGCGCTGTCGCCGGCGCGAGGTAATCGCGCATGCGCACGAGGTCGCGCCCGGGCGCCATCACGACCTGCGGGTAGCGCGAATTCGCGAGCGCCGTGACCGCGGCGAGATAGGAGTCCGTCGGGAGCCGGCCGGCCTGGTAGGCGGCCGAGAGGCTGTCGGCCGCGGCGAGCGCCTCGCTCTCGCTGAGCGCGCCGATGTTTGCCGTGAGCGCGCGCCAGCCGGCCTCGTCGAGCGCGAAGCGGTAGTAGCCGGCGCCGTCCGCGTTGGGCATGACGAAGGACGGGCACCTTGCCGCCGCGAGCGGCACCGTGGCGCGCGACTCCTTGAGCAGCGTGCAGTCCTTGCCGGTGCCCGCCGCGTTCGCATAGCGCACGCACACCGGAATCTGCCAGCGCCGCTGCGATTCGCCGCGCGAGCCGACCGGCAGGTAGCGGGACTGCTCCACCTCGAGCGTGACGCCCTCTTGAGCGCAGCGCAGCGTCACGGTCACCAGCGGCACGCCGGGCTGGTCGATGAAGCTCCTGAACACCGGCACCACGTCGCTGCGGCGCGACCCTTGCGCGAGCGATGCCATGAAGTCCTCGACGTCGGCCACCGCGTGGGGGAAGCGGCGCATGTGGGTGCGGATGCCGGCGCGGAAAGACTCCTCGCCGAGCCAGGACTCGAACATCGCGAGCACGGCGCCGCCCTTGAGGTACGTGATGCCGTCGAAGGCGCTGCCGATGTCAGCGTTGCGGGTGACCGGCTGGCGGATCTGGCGCGCGGCGATGCGGCTGTCGAGCTCCATCGCTGCCGGCGTCTGCAGCGCCGGGACGATATCGAGGCGCAGCGCCGGCTGCCAGGCATGTCCTGCCTTGAAGCTCATCCAGTTGGCGAACGACTCGTTGAGCCAGATGTCGTCCCACCACTTCGGCGTTACGAGATCTCCGAACCACTGGTGCGCGAGCTCGTGCGCGTGGATCCCGCCGAAGCCGCGGCGCTGCTCGAAGGAAGCATCCTCGGGAATGAGCAGGCGCGGGTCGCCGTAGATGATCGCGCCGGCGTTCTCCATGCCCCCGCCGAAGTCCGGCGAGGCGATGAGGTCGAGTTTCGGATAGGGGAAGGCGACCGCGAAATACTCCTCCAGGTAAGCGACGATCGGCGCAGTGTTGTCGAGCGCGTAGCGAAGCTTGGGCCCCTTGCCCCGGGTCGCGACGCCGCGCAGCGGCAGCGGCCGGTCGCGCACGGCATTGGGTGGTAGCGGGCTCGCCTCGACCACGTCGAGCGGGCCGACGGCGAGCGCAACGAGATAGGTCGGCAGCGGCAGCGTGGTCTCGAACTGCACGCGCTTGAGCCCGTTGCCTGCGGCACTCTCACTGCGCACCGGCGCGTTGCCGATCACCGCGTTCGCAGCGCGCGTCGTCACCGCGACGTCGAACGGCGTCTTGAAGCCCGGCTCGTCGAAGCCCGGGAACGCGCGCCGTGCGTCGATTGGCTGGAACTGCGTGAAGGCGTAGGCGTCCTCACCCACGACGGAGCGGTAGAGCCCCTCGCCGCCCTTGCCGAAGCTGGCGCTGTACTCGATCCGCAGCCGGCCGCGGCCTTCGGGCACGGGCGCGTCGAAGGTCAGGCGCGCGACACCGGTCGGATCGACCTGCTCGTAGCGCGCCGCGTGGCTCGTGCCATCCGCGCTCCGCAGTTGCGCCGAACTCACCGTGAGCCCGTTGCCGTGCAGGTAGATCCCGGTCGCCGGCGCGGCGATCTCGACCTCGATCCCGGCGACTCCGGAGAAGCCCTGCTCGTCGGGCAGGATGCGCAGCTCGAGCGCGTAGTGCAGCGGGCGTATGCCCGGATCGAGCCGGCCCACCGGCACTTCCCCCGCGTGCGCCGGGCCGGTGATGAGCAGTGCCAGCAACGCCGGCAGGTATCGGCCAAATCGTGTCATCTGAAGTCCTCCAGCCGCGCGCCCGCGGAAATACGGCGACAGTTCACTCTCAATTGCGGCATGCCGGCGGCAGCTAACGCGATCGGCCTCGGCGGCAATTGAGTGAACTGCCCCCGAATTTCGACTGCGGCAGTACGCCACAGGGGTTGGGTCTTTTTATTACGCCGTGGCATGATCATATGCGGGGGCGCTATGGCGGGGAAAGCCGCCGCTCCACGATTACAACAACAAGGGATGGACTCACCTTGATCAATCGCCCGCTGCTCAGCGGCCTGCTCGCGCTGTTGCCCGCGTTCGCGCTGGCCCAGCCCGCGCCCGGTGGCGGCCGGCCGCCGCCCGCGCCCGACCGCTACACGCTGATCCATGCCGGGACGCTGCTCGCGGTTCCGGGAGAAAAGGCGCGCGAGCGGGTCACGCTCGTGATCAGGAATGACCGCGTGGCCGCCGTCGAGGACGGCTTTCTCGCGGCAGCCGCCGGCGCTCCGGCCGGCGCGCCGGTACAGGTGATCGACCTCTCCGACCGGTACGTGCTGCCGGGGCTGATGGATGCGCACGTGCACCTCTACCACGAGCCCTCGTTCTCGCGCCGGCGCGTCGAACGCGGCGACCGCTACCCGCCGACCCGCACCGCGCCCGGCACGAAGGCCGAGGGCGCGGTCAACGCCATGATCTACGCGCGGCGCAACCTCGCCGCCGGCTTCACCACGGTGCGCGATCTCGGCTCCGACGACGAGTCGGTGTTCGCGGTGCGCAACGCGATCAATGAGGGCCGCATGATCGGCCCGCGCATCCTGCTGGCCGGCTCTTCCATCGCCGTGACCGGCGGGCACGGGGACTCGACGCGCCTCGGCGCTACCGGCGACGACGTCGAGCGCGTCATCAACGGCACCTGCGACGGCGCGGCGGAGTGCCGCAAGGCGGTCCGCTACCAGTACAAGCTCGGCGCCGACGTGATCAAGCTAACCGCCACCGGCGGTTTCGGCTCGAACACGGGCCTCGAGCCGCAGCTCTTCCCCGACGAACTCGAAGCGATCATCGCCACCGCGCACCTGCTCGGGCTGAAGGCCGCGGCGCACGCCTATTCGCCGGTCGCGATCAAGGACGCGGTGCGGGCGGGCGTGGATTCCATCGAGCATGGCTTTCTGCTCGACGACGAAGGCATCGCGCTGATGAAGAAATCCGGCGCCTTCCTGGTGCCGACGCTTTCGGCGAGCTACCCGCCGCCGATCTTCCGCGTGCCCGACCCGCCCTCGGTGAAGCTGCGCAACGAATACAAGGCCTTCGAGCGCGCCTATGCCGCCGGCGTCAAGATCGCCTTCGGCACGGATGCCGGCACCTTCGAGCACGGCACCAACGGCAAGGAATTCGAACTCATGGTCGGCTTCGGCATGAAGCCGATGGACGCCATCCGCTCGGCCACGGTCATGACCGCGGAACTCTTCGGCATCAGCGCGGAGGCCGGCACGCTCGAGCCGGGCAAACTCGCCGACGTCGTGGCGGTGAAGGGCAGCCCGCTCGACGACATCTCCGCGCTGCGACGGATCGACTTCGTGATGAAAGGCGGCCGCGTGGCCAAACAGGACGGGCGGATGACCGAGCCCTTCAGCTACCCCGCGGACCAGTAAACCGGCTACGCGGTGGCCGCCCGCGACAATCATTTGCAGCCACTCGACAGGAGATTTCACGCAATGCGTTACCGTTCGTTCTACACCCGCCCGGCGCTCGCGCTCGCCGGCCTGGCGCTCGGCGCCGCACCGGCCTTCGCCCAGGACATGACCAGCGGCGCCTCGCCCGCGGAAGCCCCGCCAACCGCCGCCGCCAGCCAGGAGCTGCCCGTCAGGCTGATCCCCAACGTGCCGCGCAACGCCGAGGCCTATTACGCCCCGGACAGCTACCACGTCATCGCCCAGACCCAGGACCCGGCCGCCCACAAGGCGGAGGGACGCGAGACCGGCGCGCTGACCTACACCTTCACCGACATCGGCACCGAGATCCGCCGCATCAACGACAAGGGTCAGGACGCCTGCTCGTACTTCTTCCCGGATAACAAGCGCCTGGTCTGGACCTCGACCAAAGACAATCTCGACATGCCGATCGGCAACTGGTCGGACTCCAACGACTACCCGCAGGGGGCCGAGCTCTATATCTCCGATCTCGAGGGCAAGAACGTCAAGCGCCTGACCAACAACAAGTGGTACGAGGCCGAGGTCTCGGTGTCGCCGAACGGCGAGTGGCTCGTGTTCGGCCGGCAGATCGACGGCAAGATGGACCTCTGGCGCATGCGCCCGGACGGCAGCGGCGAACAGCAGATCACCTTCACCGACGACTGGCAGGAAGGCGCGCCGTTTTATCTGCCCGACAACGAGACGATCCTCTATCGTGCCTGGAAGCGCAGCGAGTACGGCAAGATCCGGCCGACGCCGATGACGGTGTTCACCATCAGGCACGACGGCAGCGGGCACACGGTGCGCACCTTCGACCGCGACATGAACTGGGCACCCTATCCCGCGCCGGACGGCCGGCACTACGTGTTCGTGCGCGTCGTGGAAGACAACAACTGGGAGGTGTTCCTCGGTGACCTCGCCGGCGGCGCCCCGAAGCGGCTCACCTTCAACCCCGGCTTCGACGGCTTCCCATCGCTGTCGCCGGACGGCAAGAAGATGCTGTTCGCGCGCAGCACCGGCGGCGGCTTCATGTCGAATCTCTACACCCACGTGATGGACGTCTCCTCGCTCGATCTCGGGCCCGAGAACTACAAGGGCGTGCCCGGCATCACGCCGCCGAAGCAATAGGCGTCATGCATTCACCCTGTAGGAGCGGCTTCAGCCGCGACGGATCCGCCACCGGGCCCTGTAGGAGCGGCTTCAGCCGCGACCCGGTGCCCAGGGGACCGAAATGATCACGGGCACCGGCATCGGGCACCGACCTTTAGCGTGCACCCCAACGAGATGCGGCAATGTTGTCGCGACTAAAGTCGCTCCTACAGCGCATCCCGAGACCGGGACGGGTGTCCCTGCCGCCCGCGCCCGCGCAGCCGCCCTACTTGCCGCCGCCTTGCTGACCACCACGGCGGCGACGGCGCTCGCCGCCGCCCCGCGCATCCACGCGATCACGGGCGCGCGCATCGTGGTCGCGCCGGGGCGGGTGATCGAGAACGGCACCGTCGTGCTGCGCGACGGCCTCGTGGAGGCGGTCGGCGCGAAGGTGGCGGCACCGGCTGACGCCGAGGTCATCGCAGCCGAGCCCGGCTGGAGCGTGTACGCGGCCTTCATCGACGCGGCCTCCTCCGTCGGCCTCGACACCGAGGCCGCCCCCGCCCGTGGCGCTCCGCCCGGCCGCGGCGGCGCGGAGGCGAAGCGGCTCGGCTCGCGTCACGAGCTGAAATCCGTGCGCCCCGAAGAGGCCGTCGTCGACCGCGTCGACCTCGCGCACAACAGCATCGCGCGGCACCGCGAGATGGGCTTTGCCGTCGCCCACGTGCTGCCCGACAAGGGCGTGTTCCGCGGCGAATCCGCGCTGCTCATGCTGCGCGAGGGGCCGGCGCCCGAGGTCATCGCCAGCGGTCACCTCGCGCAGGTGATCGCGCTCGAGACCTCGAGCTTCATGGCCCGCCAGTATCCTTCGTCGAAGTTCGGCGCCGTTGCGACCGTGCGGCAGGTGCTGCTCGACGCGTCCCGCCAGCGCGAGTGGCGCGAGCGCTACGCGGCCAATCCCGCCGGGATGGCGCCGCCCGGCTACCGCTCCTCCGATGCGCCCCTGCTCGCGCTGCTCGGCGGTGAGCGCCCGCCGGTGTTCGTCGCCGTCAACGGGCTCGATCCCGCCCGCTTCAGCGGGCTCGCCGGCGAGTTTGGCCTGAAGGGCATGGTCGTCGCGCGCACGCTCGGCGACCGCGAAGCGGATCTGCGCGCCGCCGGTATGCCGGTGCTGCTGCCGCTGGAACTGCCCGAGAAGCCGGAGCTCGAGAACGGCGACGATCTGATCGAGGCCGAGCTGGAGGCCATGCAGGCGTCGCTGCGCGCGCCGCGCCTGCCTGCGGCGCTGGACGCCGCCGGCGTGAAGGTCGCGTTCGTGACGCTCGGAATGAAGAACCCGCGTCAGTTCCAGGAAAACCTCGCGGCGGTGGTCGAGGCCGGACTGCCGGCGGACAAGGCGCTCGCCGCGGTCACCACCGCGCCGGCGGAACTCCTCGGTGTCTCGCGCAGCATGGGCACGATCGAGCCCGGCAAACAGGCGAACCTGCTGGTCGTGGACGGGGAGCTGTTCACGGAGAAGCCTGAGCTCCGCCATCTCTTCGTGGAGGGCTACCACGAGGAAATCGAGGCGGAGAAGACCATCGGCGACCCGAACGCAGTCGTCGACCCGCGCGGCACCTGGAACATCGTGAGCGAGGTGATGGGCCGCAGCGCCGAGTCGGTCTGGACCATCACCGGTGGCGAGGAAAGCGGCGGGCGCAAGCGCTACAGGGGATTCAGCGAGAGCGCGCGCTCGGGCAAGCGCGACTTCACGAGCGTCGAGCTTGAGGGCAACGCGATGACCGTCATCAGCGGCGGACCCGGGGGCGAAATGAAGATCACGGTGATCGTCAGCGGCGAGACGCTGTCCGGCGAGACGACCATGGAATCCGAGCGCGGCTCCGTGCGCATGAAGGTCGAGGGCCGGCGCGCCTCCGGCCCGGAGGGCGGCGCGTGAGGTACGGCAAGCGCCTGCAGGAAGCCGCCGCGCTCGCGCTGGCCGCCTCGCTCATGGCCCCAAGTGTCGCGGCCCGCGCGGAGATGAGCCTCGACGAGGCGCTCGACGTGCAGGCCTATCCCGCCCCGCCTTCGACCCCGGCGCAGGTCCTGATCCGCGGCGCGACCGTGTGGACCATGACGGAAGACGGCATTCTCGAGAATACGGACGTGCTGCTCGAAAAGGGCCGGATCAGCGCCGTCGGCCGCAATCTGCGCGCCGGCGCCGGCGCGCTGGTGGTGGAGGCCTCGGGCCGCCACGTCACGCCGGGCATCATCGACGCCCACAGCCATAGCGCCACCGAGCAGCTCGATCTCAACGAGGGCGTGAACAGCGTCAGCTCCGAGGTGCGGGTGCGCGACGTGCTCGACGCGCGCTCGCCGCAGATCTACCAGCAGCTCGCCGGCGGCGTCACCACGGTGCAGGTGCTGCACGGCTCGGGCAACGCCATCGGCGGCCAGAACGCCGTCATCAAGTACCGCTGGGGCGTCGAGCGCCCGCACGAGCTCCTGTTCGAGGGCGCGCAGCCAACCATCAAGTTCGCGCTGGGCGAGAACCCGACGCAGGCCGCCTTCCGCGGCGGCATGCCGGGAGGCGACCTGCGCTACCCGGCGACCCGCATGGGGGTCGCGGCGCTGGTGCGCTCGAGCTTCGCGCTCGCCGAGCAGTACCGGCGCGAGTGGGCGCAATACGAATCGCTCTCGAAGCGGGAGCGCGCACGCACGGTCCCGCCACGGCGCGACCTGCGGCTCGAGCCGCTGGTGGAGGTGCTCGACGGCAAGCGTGACGTGCACTCGCACAGCTACCGCGCCGACGAGATCCTGGCGCTGATGCGACTCGCCGAGGATCTCGGCTTTCGCGTCGGCACCTTCCAGCACGTGCTGGAGGGCTATCGCGTGGCCGACGAAATGGCCGCGCACGGCGCCGCCGGCTCGACCTTCTCGGACTGGTGGAGCTTCAAGATGGAGGCCTACGAGGCGATCCCCTGGAACGCCGCGATCATGCAGCAGCGCGGCGTGCTGGTCAGCCTCAATTCCGACAATGCCGACCTCGCGCGGCGGCTGAACCTCGAGGCCGCCAAGATGCTCCACTACGGCGGATTGAGCCCGGAGCAGGCGCTGGCCATGGTCACCATCAATCCCGCCCGCCAGCTCAGGATCGACGGCCGCGCGGGCTCGCTCGCAGCAGGCAAGGACGCCGACGTCGTGGTGTGGAGCGGCGACCCGCTGAGCGTCTACAGCCGCGCGGAACTGACCTTCGTCGACGGCAAGCTGCGCTTCAGCCGCGAGGCGGACCTCGCCCACCGCGAGCGGGTCACGGAGGCACGCGGGCGGCTCGCAGCAGAACTCCGGGGCGATGCCGGCAAAGCGCAAGCTACCCCGCCGGCCGCAAACTCGGTGCCGGCCGTGAACCCGCCGGCGCCGAAGCTCGCCTACCGCCCCGCGCCGCGCGCACCGCAGGCGCCGGTCGCGATCGTCGGTGCCACCGTGCACACGCTGGAGGGACCGGCGATCACCGGGGGTGTGGTCGTGTTCGAGTCCGGCCGCATCAGCGCGGTCGGCGGTGCGGACACGCCGGTGCCCGCCGGCGCCGAGCGCGTGGACGCCCGGGGCAAGCACCTGTGGCCGAGCCTGATCCATCTCAACACCGTGCTCGGCATCAGCGAGATCGACAGCGTGCCCGGCTCGGTGGACGTCGCCGAAACCGGCGAGATCAACGCGGATGCCGACGTCGCGCAGGCGGTCAACGCCGCGAGCACCCACTTCCCCGTGGCTCGCTCCGGCGGCATCGGCCACGCGCTGGTCGTGCCGGCCGGGGGACTCGTCGGCGGCACGACCTCGCTGCTGCGCACCGACGGCTGGACCTGGGAGGAAATGACCGCCGTGCGCCAGCACTCGCTCGCGCTGCGCTGGCCCGAGCCGCCGCCCCCGCAGTACGCGATTTTCCTCGGACCGCAGAAGACGCTGGCCGAACGCAAGAAGGACTCGGACGACCGCGTGAAGCAGCTCGACAGGCTGCTCGACGACGCCACGGCCTACGGCCGCGCCAGGCGCGAGGCGCAGGCGCGCGGCGGGGAGTGGGAGTACGACGCGCAGCTCGAAGCGCTGCAACCGGTGGTGGCCGGCGAACGGCCCCTATGGGCCACCGCGCGCGAGAAACACGCCATCGAGGCGGTGGTGAACTGGGCAGCGAAGCGCGGGCTGCGCCTGGTGATCACCGACGGGCGCGACGCCTACCTCGCGAGCGAGCTGCTCGCCACCCACCAGGTCCCGGTCGTGCTCACCAACATCGTCGGCGAGCCGCCGCGCCCCGACGACCCCTACGACGTGCTCTATTCGCTGCCCGCTAAGCTCGAGTCCGCCGGCGTGCTGTTCGCGATCGCGAGCGGCACGCGCGCGGGTGGTTCCGGCAACGCGCGCCACATCACGCTGTTCGCGGGCATCGCGGCCGCCAACGGGCTCGACCGCGAGGCGGCCTATCGCTCGCTCACCCTGTACCCGGCCAGGATCCTCGGCCTCGACGACGTGCTCGGCTCCATCGCCCCGGGCAAGAGCGCGAGCCTGGTGCTGACCGACGGCGACCTGCTGGAGACCACCACCAACGTCGAGCAGGTCTGGATCGACGGCACCCGCCCCTCGATGGATGACGTGCAGAAGGCCGCCTGGCGCAAGTGGAGCGCGCGGCCGAAGCCTTGAGCGGCTGGTTGCTGGCCGGGGGAAAGGGAGACATTCCTGATTTTTTTGCAACGATGGCATTGCTGCTGGCCTTCGGGCAGAAAAATCAGGAATGTCCCCCTTTCCGCGACGGCAGCAGCCGCTCCGCATGGGCCGACAGGCCGCCGTCGAGGATCACCTGCCGCAGCCGCTCGATGTCCGGCGCGAGCGGCCGGTCGCGCGAGAAGCGTGGGGAGAGCGTGCGAACCCGGGCGAGCGCCGCCTCCAGCACAGTGGAACTGCGCAGCGGCCGGTGGAACTCCACGCCCTGGCAGGCGGCGAGCAGCTCGATCGCGACGATGCCGGCGGAGTTTTCCGCCATCTGGCGCAGGCGCAGGGCCGCGCCGGTCGCCATGCTCACGTGGTCTTCCTGATTGGCGGAGGTGGGCAGGCTGTCCACGCTCCGCGGGTGCGCCAGCGACTTGTTCTCCGAGGCGAGCGCGGCGGCGGTGACCTGCGCCACCATGAACCCGGAGTTCAGCCCGCTATGCTCGACCAGGAACGGCGGCAGCCCGCTCATACGCGAGTCGATCAGCAGCGCGATCCGCCGTTCCGACAACGCGCCGATCTCGGCGATCGCGGTGGCGAGGTAATCGCAGACGAGCGCCACCGGCTCGGCGTGGAAGTTCCCGCCCGAGAGGATCACCTTGTCGGCGCCGAATACCAGCGGGTTGTCGGTCACGGAACGCGCCTCGGCGAGCAACACCGAGGCCGCGTGACGCATCGCTTCGAGGCAGGCGCCCATCACCTGTGGCTGACAGCGCAGGCTGTAGGGATCCTGCACGCGGTCGCAGCCGTGGTGCGAGGCGCGGATGCCGCTGCCGGCGAGCAGATCGCGATACAGGGCCGCCACGTCGCGCTGGCCGCGGTGGCCGCGCAGGCCGCTGATGCGCTCGTCGAACGGCACGTCGCTGCCGCGGGCGGCGTCCACCGACAGCGCGCCCGCCAGGCAGGCTGCCGCGAACACCTCTTCGATCGTGAACAGCGCGCCGAGCGCGAGCGCGGTCGAGACCTGCGTGCCGTTGAGGAGCGCGAGCCCCTCCTTCGGGCGCAGTGTCACGCGGGAGAGTCCCGCGAGCGCGAGCGCCGCGGCGGCATCGTGCTCGCGACCGGCGTGGCGCGCGCGGCCCACCCCGAGCAGGACGGCGGCCAGATTCGCGAGCGGCGCAAGGTCGCCCGACGCCCCGACCGAGCCCTGGGACGGGATGCATGGATACACCTCGTGCTCGAGCAACCGGCACAGGGCGTCAACGAGGCCGGGAGTCACGCCCGAGTACCCCTGTGCGAGGCTCAGCACCTTGAGGACCAGCACGAGTCTCACGGTGCGGTCGTCGAGCGGCGGCCCTGTGCCGGCGCAATGCGACAGGACGAGGTTTTCCTGCAGCTCGGCGAGGTGATCGTCGGGAATGCGGACGTTGGCGAGCATCCCGAAGCCGGTGTTGATGCCGTAGATCGGTTCGTGGGAGGCGAGCGCGGTGGACACGGCGAGCGCGCCCTCGTCGATGCGGCCGCGCGTCGCCGCGTCGAGATCGACCCGGGCCGGGCCGCGCCAGGCCGCGCGCAATCGCGCCAGCGTGAGTTCGTCCGGTCGCGTGGAAACGGTGGTGGTCATGTCATCGCCGCCGGGCCGGATGCTTCTGGCTCAGCGGACTCTTGCGCGGAAAAGCGACCGGCCATGCGACCACCCTGGCGAGCACAATCGGGCGAACATCGGCGACTCCGCTCCAGTCCGGTCGCAGGCGCGACCGCCCCGGCTGGGCCAATCTGCCCGATAGTAGCAGCAGGGTCGGCGCCGATGGGCGACAATCCGCTGGCCGGGGCGGTCGCCAGCAACAAGCGGGTGACCACGGCCTGAACAGCAAGAAGGAGCACCCCGATGAGCACATCCGTTTCGGCGGCGACGCCTCTCCAGCTCGCCCCGCGCCTCGTTGCCGGCCTGTTCGCCATGCTGGCACCCTGCCTCGCGCCGGCCGGTCAGGAGGCCCTGCACATGGAAATCGGCGACCCCGCGCGCAGGGGCCGCGAGGTGCCGGTGGTGCTCGACGCCATCACGGATACGGCCACGGGCGAGATCATCACGCCGCGGGATCTGGCCCGGCGGCTGGCCGGCGCCGGGATCCTCTTCATCGGTGAGAACCACACCAACCAGGAGTTCCACGACGTGCAGTTTCGCGCCATCCGGGCCCTGCACGAGGCCGGCCGCGAAGTGCTGATCGGGTTGGAGATGTTTCCCTACACCGAGCAGGCGGTGCTCGACCACTGGACCGCGCGGCGCTACACGGAAGAGGGTTTCGTGGAACTCGGCGGCTGGTACGACAACTGGGGCTATCACTGGAACTACTATCGCGACATCTTCCTCTACGCGCAGGCCAACGGCATACGCATGTACGCGGTGAACAGCCCCCGTGACGTGGTGAAATCGGTGCGCACCAAGGGCTTCGACAACCTCAGCGCCGAGGAGGCGGCCCACCTGCCGCCGCAGCTCGCGCCCGACAGCGAGGAGCATCGGCTCATGTACCGCGCCTTCTTCAGCCCCGACGACGCCCTGCACATGAACGAGGAGGCGCTCGAGGGGCTGTACCGGGCGCAGACGATGTGGGACGCGACCATGGGCTGGAACGCGCTGCAGGCCCTCAAGGCGCATGGTGGGCCCGGCGCGATCATGGTGGTGCTGATCGGCGCGGGCCATGTCACCTACGGTCTCGGCTCGGAGCGGCAGATCGCGCCGCACTACGACGGGCGCATCGCCTCGCTGATCCCGGTCAGCGTCGTCGACGATGACGGGCGGCCGGTCACGCAGGTGCGCGCCTCGTACGCCTCGTTCGTGTGGGGGCTGCCGGAGGAGCGTGACACGGTGTACCCGAGCCTCGGCGCGTCGCTGATGGGCAAACTCGGCGAGGAACCCACCCGGATCATCCAGGTGAGCAGGGGCTCGGTGGCCGAGCGCGCGGGTCTGAAGGTCGGCGACGTGCTGCTCACCCTCGACGGCGCCGCGATCGACGCCGACAACACGCTGCGCCGGGTGATGGCCGCCTACCGCTGGGGCGACGTGGCCGAGGCGCGCATCCGCCGCGACGGGCGCGACCAGCCGCTGACGATCGAGATCCGCCGCGCGAAGCCGTAGGCGCCCATGCGGCGGTCGCGACTGACGTCGCTCCTAAAACAGCCAGCCCACGGCATTGCGGTGGACCGTAGCGGTGTAGGAGCGGCGCAAGCCGCGATGAAATATCGGCAGCATTCGAAACCCATCACGGGGTCCCGTTCTCGTCCGGCCATGCGCTAAAGGTCGGTGCCCGATTGCGGTCAGCGTTGCCGTGACGGAAGGCAGGGGCACCGGGAGCGGCACGAGCCGCGACCCGGCGCCCGTATTACCGATCGGCGCAATCGCGCGGAAATGGCGACATTCCTGATTTCGTGCGAAATCAGGAATGTCGCCATCTACAAAAAGAAACCCCGCCGAGGGGCGGGGTTTCTCTTTCAGACCAATCTGGTCTCCGTGCAGCGCTACGCGGCCTTGCGCCGGCGGGCGAAGCGCGCCGCGGCGAGCACGGCCGGAGCGAGCAGCCACGCAGCTGCCGGCAGCGGCACGACCTCGAAGGTCATGTAGTTCGTGCCAGCAGCGGTCAGGTCGACACCGTTGGAGATGATCAGCGTGCCCGGGCCCGCGCCGGGGTCCTGCACCACCGTCCACAGGTCGAAGGCGCCGTCCACGGCGTCGCAACCGCCACCGGCCGCCGCGGTGAACAGGCCGCGCGGATTGCCGGTAGATTCGTCGTCGCCGCCGACCGTGCGGTTGACGCAGTTCGCAACGCCGCCGACGTTGTAGGCGAGCGTGCTGTCGAATCCACCGTTATAGCCGAGGCTGAGATTGCCGCAACCGTGCGCGCCCACGCCGGCGAGGAAATTGCCCTCGCGGCATTGGTAGTCCGTGGCGCTGGTGGTGTTCGCGCTGGTGTTGATGACGAGATCAACGACGCGGTCGCCGATCACGGCGGCCAGCATCACGTTGCTGCTGATGTGCGAGGTGCCGAAGTAAAGCCCCATGCCGGTGAGCGTGGTGCCGTCCCAGTCCCAGGTCGCGGTCGAGGCCACGGCGCCGACGGTCATGCCGCCTGTGCTGCCCGTGTTCGAGCCGTCCCAGATGAGCGTGCTGAGTGCACCGGACGAGCTGCGCTGGTTATGAGCGATCAGGGTGGCCGGCAGCGCCAGCGCGGCGCTCGATGCGGCGAGCATCATCACTGCGAAAATGACTTTCTTCACGAATCTATCCTCCGAGGCGTTGGCGTGGGCCTGCTGTGAAGTTCTTTGTGTATGCCAGCAAGTGATGGCGGAGAAACGCCCGCCGAAAAATCCCCCACTTGGGCCGTTTGCTTTTCGTCAGTCTTTCTTAGGCTGAAGCCACTCTACCGCAATGCCTGCCAGCCGCAAGGCTTCCTTAACATAATAAAAAACTCTTATAACCGGAGCTGCGCTGCCGTGCGAAATCGATCGAGCGATTAACCCGGCGCCGATTGCGCACCGCAAGAAAAGACGGGCGCTTGACCCCGCCACCGTTCGGCTCAGGCCCGGCCGCCGGCCTGCCGGCACCATTCGGTCCACATGCCGCGATAGGCCTCCTCGAGCGCCGCCGTGAATCCGGGCAGGTCCAGCAGCTCGGATCCCTGCAGCTTCGGGCGCAGCGTGCTGCGCAGCACGGCAAGGCGCTGGCGGTCTGCAGCCAGCGATGCGGCCAGCCCGACGTAGGCCTCTTCGTCGGCGGCCACCATCTCGGCAAGTCCCGCCCGCTCGAGGAGGCTCGCGCCGACCCGCCCGGCGTGCCGGTTGCCACGCAGCGTGATCACCGGCACTCCCATCCAGAGCGCCTCGCAGGTGGTGGTCGTGCCGTTGTAGGGAAACGGATCGAGAGCGATGTCGATGCGCGAGTACAGGCCGAGATGCGCCTCGCGCCCTGGCAACCAGCCGAGCAGCTCCAGCCGGTCGGTGTCCACGCCCTGCTCGCGGAAAGCCTTCACCAGCCGTACCCGCGTCGGCGGATCCATCAGGGCCATTGATTTCAGCACCAGGCGCGCGCCCGGTATCCGCTGCAGGATCTGCGACCAGACGCGAACCACCTGCGGCGTGGTCTTGGGCAGTGCGTTGAAGCTGCCGAAGGTCACGTGGTCCTGCGCGAGGCAGGGTGCGGGCATGACCTCGGGCAGCGGTCGTGCGGTCTGGTAGCAGAGAAAGCCGCGCGGCAGTCGGACCAGCTTCTCGGTATGCAGCCGATCGGCCTCACCCGGCGGATCGGCGGTCGCGTCGGTCAGGCGGTAGTCCATCGCCTGCATGCCGGTGGTGTTGGGATAGCCGAGCCAGCTGACCTGCACCGGCGCGGGCCGGCGGGCGAAGACCAGCAGCCGGTTGTTGGCGGTGTGGCCGGCGAGATCGACCAGCACATCGATACCGTCCTCGCGGATCGCCGCGGCGACCGCCTCGTCGCTCTTTCCGGCGATTGTGCGCCACTGGTCGGCGCCGGCCTGCAGCTGGCGGGTGCGGTCGTCGGGCCGGCCGACGTCGGCGTAGCAGTACACAGCCACCTGATCGCGATGGTGGGCGCCGAGCAGCCCGCTGATGAAGTGGGCCACCGAATGCTCGCGGAAATCCGCCGACACGTAGCCGACCTTCAGCACCCGCGCCGGCTCCGGCGTGTTGGCGAACTGCGGCGCTCGGGGCAGCAGGGCGGCCGCGTAGCGCCGGTCGAAGTCGAGCGACTCCCGGTACAGCTCCTCGGGCGAGCTCTCCGCGCGGTAATTCAGCACCGTCAGCAGGTTCGAATGCGCGGCGGCGAGATCCGGCTTGAGCGCGATCGCCTCGCGCAGGGCGGCGAGTGCGCCGTCGAGGTCACCCTGCAGCGTCAGCACGTTGCCGAGGTTCATCCGCGCGGCGAACTGCTGCGGCTGGAGCGCGATCGACTCGCTGAAGGCGTCGACCGCGTCGGCATACTGGCCCTGGTCCTTGTAGCAGATGCCGAGATTGTTGAGCGTACCGGCGTCGCGCGGGCGCAGCTCCAGCGCCTGCCGGAACTGGTTCGTCGCATCGGCAATCCGGCCTGCGCCATAGCAGGCCATCCCGAGGCTGT